>NZ_JBHIOU010000017.1:0-18693 GCF_042195705.1 Bartonella sp. AP72JLCBS
CTTTTTTTAAAGAAACATGTCTTAAGGCACCCAATCCCATTTCACGACGGCGCCCATGAATGGTATAACGATAAAGCTATTGAGCACCTCCATCTTTACGCTTATGGAGAAGCAAGCCAGCACCATCATTATATTTGCCAGCCCCCAATGTTGCGACAGATCTTGCGTTAAGACGGTTCATAAGAGCCATTTTTTAGTCCTTTCTTGTATAAATTTTACCCACACACCAGCCCCGCTTTTGACGTGCAAGCAAGTGATATGAATTGATTCAATCTGAGAGGGCTTAGAATAAGAAAATCTTACTATATTCAGTCCTTTCATTCAATATGCAAAACAGTGAATTATCATTATAAATCAATGTGTTGCCGAAGCTATGAGAGATGGTTTTGTAAAAGAGCCTGCTGTTGCTACACGTAAAGATTTTCAACCTCAAAATTATACATCTGAACAATTAGAACATATCAAATTACAAGATGCAATTCATGCCCATGAAAACGTGAAAGCAGATTTAATTGTCTATGCAAAAGATTATAACAAAAAGTTCGTTAAGCCTTTTATTTTAGTTGTCGCTCAAGATACAAATCATGCACAGAAATTGCGTGATTTATTGGAATCAGATGATTTTTTTGCAGGAGCTTATAAGGGAAAAGTTATAGAGATTCATACAAAACAGTCGAATATAGAAGAAGATCAAAATATTCAAAAGCTGATTGCAATTGAAGATTCTCATGACTCAACAGAAATTGTTATTCACGTTAATAAATTAAAGGAGGGGTGGGATGTTACGAATCTCTATACTATTGTACCGTTGCGTGCATCGGCTTCAGAAATTTTAACAGAGCAAACAATTGGGCGTGGATTGCGTTTGCCTTATGGGTATAGAACAGGCGTGGAAGCTATTGATCGTTTAACAATTATTGCGCATGATCGTTTTCAAGATATTATTGATCGTGCAAACGATCCAAACTCAATTATAAAAAAGCATATTGAGATTGGAACAGGAGGGAATATCCCCTTTGAAAAGACCGATATAGTGACAGTTCCAAGTCAAGTAGAAGCTTTATTGATGCAAACGATGGTAATACGTAATTCCGATATAAATGGAGCATCTTCTGATTTACAAGGTATCATATTACGTCATACAGATTCCCCTACATTAACACCTGAAGAGCAAGATATTGCAGCGATCGCGTGGGATCTTATCAAAGAGAATGATAAATTGCCAAGTTCTCAAATGCTTTGTTCTGCACAGATACAAGAAAAAATTGCTAATAAAGTTATGAATATTAAGCCTTCATCACAAAAGTCTCTTGTATCAAAAGTGGTGACAATTCTGACAAAACAATTAACAGAACTGATAATAGATATTCCAAATATTATACTCATACCTTCGCGTGATGTTACTTATGGTTTTTATGACTTTGATTTAAAAAATCTAGAAAGCTTAAATTTTCAACCTGTTAGTAAAGAACTTTTAATTCGAGAATTGCGTACCCATAAAAGCATTTTTCTCACATCTAAGAATGAATATGTCAAAGAGCCTTATCTTGAAAACTACATCATTCGTGGTTTGATTGATAATGACTTTGTCGATTATGATAACCATACGCTCTTATTACGAAAATTAGCTAGTCAGATAGTAGAACATTTCCGATCTTATTTACCCAATGATACAGCTGTTGAGAACGTATTAATTCACTATCAGCACAAGCTTACTAGTTTTATTGTTGCGCAATTAAGAGAACATCAATGGGAAACGCAAAAAGATTATGCGGTTAAAGTTACACGAGGTTTTACAACTTTACAACCTATCCATTATGTGTTGCCGCAAGGGACGTCTCCTCTTGACTTTCGTAATATTCCTGCCATTAAAAGCGATATTAAAAAACTTGTATTCAGCGGCTTTAGAAAATGCTGCTATCCTTTACAAAAGTTTGATTCAGTAGAAGGGGAATTACGATTTGCTCAAATATTAGAGGATGATGCACAAGTCTTGAAATGGATGAAACCCGCTCGAGGTTTTTTCAAGATAGAATATGATAAAGGATCAATCTATGAACCAGACTTTGTTGTAGAAACGAAGGATGCCAAATATCTTTGTGAGCCTAAAAAAGCCTCTGAAATGCAAAATCCTATTGTTTTAAAAAAGAGAGAAGCTGCAGTTCAATGGTGTTGTCATGCAACGCGCTATGCGGCGACTTATGGCGATAAAAAATGGTATTATGTTCTTATTCCCCATGATGCTATTAAAGCAAATAGTAGTTTTGAAGGTTTGTGTGCAGAGTTTACCATTTCAGAATCTATACTTGAGAGCTTATAACTTTTTGCTTCAAAAATAAAACACATAAGTTTTTTAATTGACGGGTGTGAGGTTTAATCAAATGTTTGAATAATTATTTTTAACTTTTTTCTAACGACGTTAAAATAAAAAGAAAAATGTATAGAAAAGTTATACAAGATTATGCTTTTGTATGGGGATTTGTAGCACATTTACACTTTTTTATAAAAGTACAATCTTATTTTCGTTATGTGAAAAGATCTTTGAGTTATAGTCATAAATTAAAAAAAATATTTTAATTTTATTGAGTAATTTGATAAATGTTCTTTTTTTAAAAAACTTAAACAGTTTATTGTTCTTTCATTTAAAACGCCTGAATATAATGAAATACCCAGAGGATAAAAGGGGGAGTTTTTCATATGACTTTAAATTTAACAAACACTGTTTTTAATTTTTTAAAGAAAAACCCGACAAAAAAGTTTACAGCTCGAGAAATTGCTCAATGGATATTTGAAAATTACCCAGAAAAATGCCGTCAAAAACAAAAGAATTCAACGGCAATAATCACTCTCCTTAATAGTGATGCAGCTCTTATTCAGCAAATTGTTGCTGAAATAGGGGCAAAACGCCCTCAGTTACAAAAGCGTTATTCAGAAATTAAAACCACTGAAGGACGACCGCGACAATATTATTTTACTGAACAAACAGATAGTGCTGAAATTGATGCAATAGAGGACAATGCAAAGAGTAGAACAGAAGATGGCTCTGTTAAAGAGCATGATCTTTATCCATTATTATCTAAATTTTTATGGTCAGAGCTTGCAGTTTATAGCAAACGCATTAATGAGAAATGTTCTCGTAATAAACATGGTGCAGGCGGAAATAAATGGCTTTATCCAGATCTCGTAGGGATGCAAGATTTAAGCAAGGAATGGAATCGTGAAATCAAAGACTGTGTTTTGCAATATTTTGATAAAAAGACAAAGCTTTGGTCTTTTGAAGTAAAAATTCTCATCAATCGTTCAAATTTACGAAAAGCATTTTTTCAAACAGTTAGTAATTCTTCATGGGCTAATTTGAGTTATTTAGTTGCTAGTGAAATTGAAGGAGTTGATACATTAAAAGAGCTTCGGATGCTTTCAAGTTTGCATGGAATTGGATTTATAAGACTTAATAAGGAAAACTCTTCCGAGAGTGAGATCTTAATTCCTGCCAAAGAACGTAGTGATATTGATTGGGATACTGCTAATAGATTAGTGGAGGAAAACAAAGATTTTCTTGATTATATTAAGCTCATTCGTCAATTTTATCAAACTGGTGAGATGCGTCCTCTAGATTGGGATCATATGTATCTATGAGGGGTATTTTTAAAAAGACTCTATTGTTTAAAAGTCTTTTTTCAGAATGATGAAAAATTACTCTAACTATTTTATTTGTCTTATTATATTGGTATAATATGTTGATTTACTAATGATAATCAGTCTTTAAACTTAAATGAGGGGAATGAATATCCTAGTATTCAATCCTTTCAAACCATCTCATATTGATATTGTATCAATTAAAATTTTTCTCACGTACCTCATGAGTAGGGTTGAGTAGGGGAAGAGTAAAAATTCTGTTTTAAGCCTGTTCTATTTTGTGCATTGAGCGTGATTCTATTAGATACTAGACTTAATGATTATAATTTATTATAAATTTGCTATTATAGAGGGTGAAATTCGACTTTTTTGCTTTGTTTACATCAAGCATAGAAAATATTACTTCCTCATATTGAAGTCTTCTTACGGAGAATTTACACTACTATTTCTTTAATTTCCATTGCTGTTCGTTTTGATGATTACTAAGCTTTTTGTTATCCGAAGTAAACAGTCAAAAAAACATTAATTTTATAAAATATTCACATAGTTTACTCAATTTCTTGAAATAGATTTAAAAAATAAATTTCTCTCACACCTTATGGTAAAGGAAGTGTGTACTGTCGCAGTCTGCCACAATACTCTCTTTATTTTTCAATAATACCGCACGCTAAACGTGCACCACCTCCGCCAAGCGGTAATGGTTTATCTGATTGATTATCAGCCCCTAAATGAATGACTAAAGAGCGCCCTTTAATTTCAGAGATTTTTTTTAATCGTGGAGCAAGAACGCTCATTATGGCATATCCCTGCTTATCAACATAAAGTGCTGGTAAATCACCAAGATGACCATTGACATTATAAGGTCCTAAATGTTTTCCGGTATGTTCCGGATCATAATGTCCACCTGCGCTTCCACCAATTATGCCATCTTTTGTATCACATGAAGGATTTACATGTACATGAAAACCATGCATTCCTTCTGATAAAGTAGATAAATTAGGGATGAAAATCAAACCGTATGTGGTTTCTTCAATTTTAATGCTACCAATAGCCTTTTTGGAATTGTTATATTCTAATTTATAAATATTTACTTGTTTTGATAGTGCTAATGCAGAATTTTTATGAATTAAAAATGCCATAAAAAACAATAATGATAATAATATTTTTTTCATAAAATACCTTTATACTTATATTTTAATATATTGTTGTCTATAAATAACAATCTATATTAATGATATATTATATAAATGTCTTAAATTTAACTTTAAGAAAAATAATTTACATAGAAATATTCTGTTATTAGAAAGAGCAAATAAATTAAAGTGTGTTTATATATATTTCTGAACATAACTTTTATTTTTTGATCTATAAAAAATACAGCTTTTATGGATGGATAATTATATCTCACTTACATTTCTTCAAGAGATGCTTTTAAAAAATCTACTTTTTGAGGTATAATAAGAAATTAAATAAGGAATTTTAGTAAGTTAGCTATTATTTCATTTATAATATGATGATCGTTTCATCAAAAAAAGAACATATAATTTGTTGATGATTTAATTGTTTTTCATAGAAAAAATGACGAGAAATTTCTATTCATTATGAAATTTATAAGAGAAAAAATTATTATGATTCATATAAATTTCCCAATAAAATACAGCATATACCGACACTCCCTCCCATTCCTGATCCTATCAGTGCTCCTATTATTATTCCGGAAGAAAGTGCTACTCCTATACCCATTGCGATAACTGGACCAAATCCTGGAAGAGCAATATAACCATAAGCTGCAAGAGTTGCCGCGATAGCTCCTGATATGCTACCATTTAAACCGCCAATGAAAGAAAATTCTTTAATAGAATGGCAGTACTTTTTTAATTTTTTTTTCTTACAGCTGTGAAAAGAAACGTTGCTGTAAGTTTTTAAATCAATCATATTCTTTTCTTTCATTTTGAATGCTAACTGTTCCTGAATAGTCAACGGATACGAAAAAATGGGACTTTTTAAATTTTACTAAAGCACGCCAGATACCATTGTCATCTAAGCGCAATCGTTTAATATTCTCAAAACCATTTTGCATAAGACAATTTTTAACTTGTGAAGCAGTAAATGAGTTCTGACCTATTTTAGTGACCTTTTGAGTAGAGCTATAGGTAAAGGTTTGACAATAAGGAAGGTGAAAAACTTCACTTATTGAAGTCGTGACTATCAACGAGACACATGCAATCATTATAAAAAAAGTACTTAATTTCAAAAAATTATTTAGTGTCATCTTGTTACCATTTGTTGAAACAACACTTCATTAACCTCTGTGTTACTAACAGGTTCCAAAGATGATTTTATTTTTAATATTATACTTAACAATAAAAATTTTTGAAAATATATTGATTAAATAAAACTGTTTTTATTTATTTTCTTATTAAAATTAATTTAATGAAATAAATTTTTCAAAACGGTATTATTTTTCATTTTATTTATAGTTCTAAATTTAACAGCTATGATTTAGCAAGATATCTTTATAATTTAATTTGTAGTCTATAATTCAGTTTTCTCTTATTTCATATCAACATACTAAATAATATAATAATTTTTAATAAAAAATAATTTACAGTTATATTAATTAAACATTTTATTATTATAAATAAATCAATAAATATAATTAATTATTTTAATATAATTTGTTACTTCTTAGAAAGAACAAAAACATTTTTTACATCAGTAATAGATATGATTCAAAATACAATTTATTATTTTTTATCTTACGTTATTATTCATTATTGCTTAGTAGAGCTGTTTTGATGATTTTGTTGGAAATATTTGCATAATTTCCTTGAATCCATAACCAGGATACATTCCTTCGCGCATAAATAAATTACGTAATGGTGGGAAACTATGCAACAAACCAAGCCCAATGCTTCGTATGATATGAACAGGCAACATATGAGAAAGTAGAGCAGAGTTCAGTGTATGAACAGCTCCACTTCGGATTAATATATCTGGTTTGCGGCATTTGTTATAATGTGCAACAATCATTTCAGAGTTAGAATTGGATATTTTATTGGGTAAAATATCAATTAAAGTTTGGACATCACGGAATCCTAAATTCAATCCCTGTGCCCCAATAGGGGGAAAAACATGAGCGGCTTCACCCACTAAAATTGTTCGATTAGCAGCAAAATGATGAGAAAGAAGTCCGAAAAGCGGCCATGCTTGAATTGATGTTTCTAAGCTTAGCTTTCCAAGCATTGATTGCATTTGGTTTTCGATCATTTTTGCAATTGTTTTTGGTTCTATATTTAATAATTCCTCAGCGCGGGAAGGATGAACAACCCATACAAGACTAGATCTTCGTCCTGGTAGTGGAACCTGTGTAAATGGACCGTGTTCTGTATGAAATTCAGTTGATGTATTTTGATGAGAAAACTCATGAGAAAAGTTGAGAACAAGTGCTTTTTGGGGATAATTCCACTGTTTGACACTTATCCCTGCTGCGGCACGTGTAAGAGAGTGACGTCCATCAGCTGCAACAACAAGTGGTGCTTGAATAATTCTATGATCAGCAAGAATAATGCATACATGGTTTTTTGTGTGATGAACAGATTTGGCTGCAGAAACAAATCTTGTAATATTGGGCGTATGTGTAACAGCGTCGACTAAAGCACTGTTCAATTTTACATTAGGTATATTATAGCCAAAAGCTTTTTCGCCAATTTCAGTAGAAGAAAAATGCACCGTAGGAGCATGCACAATTCTAGAAGTTATATCTATAATTCTCATGGACGATAAAGCAGCTGCATGTTTTTGAAGATTATCCCAAATATTGAGTTTTTGAAGCATGCGTATTGCAGGCATCATAAGAGCCGTTGTCCGTAACTCATCTGTATGAGCAGGGGGCCCAACAAGAAAAACAGAAAGCCCCTTCTGTGCAAGACTCAGCGCGGCTAACATTCCGACAGGACCTGCACCAATAACAGCAATATCTTTATGCTCTTCCTTTTCAAATATCACAACGATTTGAACCTTTATTCATTGAGAAAATATTTTAACATTTCCAAATGATCTCTCTCTTTTTATTATATGAAGCTCTTCTATTATTATAGTATGTAATAAATAATGCGATATAAAAAAGTAACCTTTTTATGATTTTTTTAAATGCTGAGTTATATCATCGTTAAAAAATGGCGTATTGATAGATGGTTGAAGACTTTAAAAACGAGGATAAGAAAACCTTGAAACGTAAATTAACAAAGAAAATCAAAACAAATGCTAAATTATTACGCCATAAAAAAGTAACAATGCCACAAGCAAAGGCCTTTTCCGTTCATTTACTAACAGCTTCGGGATCATTTTTAGCGTTTCTTTCTCTTATATCAGCCTCTCAAAAAGAATGGACAGCTATGTTCTGTTGGCTTGGGTTTGCTCTTCTCGTTGATGGTATAGATGGACCAATTGCACGCAAACTTGATGTTAAGTACGTTCTTCCAACATGGTCTGGAGAGCTGTTAGATAATATTATTGATTACGTGACTTATGTCTTAATTCCTGCCTTTGCACTCTATCAAAGTGGTTTCATGGGGGTAGGGTTATCATTTTCATTGAGTGCAATTATTGTTATTTCATCTGCTATTTATTATGCAGATACTAGTATGAAAACCAAAGAAAACTTTTTTAAAGGATTTCCTGTTGTTTGGAATATGATGATTTTTACGCTTTTTGTCGTCAGACCAGGAGAGTGGATTACTTTTATCATTATTGTTTTATCGGCGATTATATCTTTTTTGCCAATTTATTTTATTCATCCAGTAAGAGTCCTTCGTTTACGTAGAATTAATTTTCCCATTTTTCTCTTATGGTGTTTTTTTGGTGTTTCTGCCTTCTTTTATCAACTAGAGGCTCCCTATTGGGTTAAAATAGGAATTTCGGTAACAGGAATTTATATATATTGTATTGGCGCAATCATGCAAATATTTCCTAAACTTGGGGCAAAAAGTATAAAAAAACAATGAAATAATTGTTTTAAGAAGGGTGTGAGATGCAAATTAATTTTGGAGCAGATGATGATATTTCTTTTACGAAAGAAGGGCGTGCTGGTATTATAAAGCTCACACGTCCTTCAGCATTAAACGCTCTTAATCAACGAATGGTTTCAGCTTTAAAAAAAGCTCTCAGAACATGGGAAACAGATGATAATGTTTCTTGTGTCTTAATTGAAGGGGAAGGGCGTGCTTTTTGTGCTGGTGGAGATGTTGTAGAAATCTATCATATGGGGAAAAGTGCTGCTGCTTGTCAATACTTTAGAAATGAATATAGTTTAAATGCTTATATCAAACATTTTTCAAAGCCCTACATTTCTTTCTTAAACGGTATTTGGATGGGAGGAGGGGTAGGTATTTCTCTCTATGGCTCGCATCGAATTGTTACAGAAAATACAGTTTTTGCTATGCCAGAAGGTGCGATTGGATTTTTCCCAGATGTAGGTGCAAGTTTTTTCTTACCATCTCTTCCCAATCATTTTGGTATCTATCTTGCATTAACGGGCGCACGTATAAAGTGGGGAGATTGCTTAAATTTAGGATTAGCAACACACGCCGTTGCTGAAACTGAATTCGATATGATTAGAAAAGCTGTTATTGAGCAAGGAGATCCTACTTTAGCTTTAAACGAGCGAACAATTACAAAAGACTATGAAACAAGTCATGAAATACGTTGTATTATTAACACTTGTTTTAGTGCCCATACCTTAGAAGAATGTCTCGAGTTGCTACATAAAAAAAGCAATGAAGATGTTTTATTTGCTAAAGAATGTTATGATATTTTGCAGTCACGTTCTCCGACAAGTTTAAAAGTTATCTGGAAACAAATGAAACAAAATTCATCTCAAATGTTGGAAGATTGTATGAAAATTGAAAACCGCATAGCGTATCATATGATTCATTCACATGATTTTTATGAAGGTATACGTGCTATGTTAATCGATAAGGATAAAAGACCTCAATGGCAACCAGATAAACTTTCAAATGTGACAGATGAAATGGTAGATTCTTACTTCCAACCTGTTGAACAAGAGTTATTATTGTGAAAAATAATTCTCACAAACAGATTTCAAAAATCAATTTAATCTATAACTGTTACTTACGGTTTTTGGCATTTATTTGCTTAGTTCTAGGTATTTGTTATTGGATACGCCTTGTTGGGGTTTTTCCAGGTATTCTATGGCGTTTTGATCTTATGCCTTGGCAGTGGCAATTTGCATCAGCTATATTGGCTATTCTCTATCCTATTGCCTTAGTTGGACTTTGGATGTATTCACTATGGGGTATCATTGTGTGGTGTATTGCAGCGTTGATTGAAGCAATAACAATATATTATTCCGATTTTATTTATCAGCCATTTGTACCATTATTTCATGGAATATTGTTTTTAGCTTTTATAGTACTACAAATTGTAATTATTTTTTTTAAAAGAGTAAAAAATAAAAAAACATTGTGATTAAAATTTTCGAGCCAGAATAACAGGCTCAATTTTCGATCTTAGTTAACTTAAGTAGCTCATTTTAAAGCTTCGTTCCTCAAAACGCTGATGCTAGCTATACTTTTCCATAAAGTTCCATAATATATATTATGCGATAATATGATGCAGAAGATAAATCCTTTATCCAAAAAGAAAACCCTACTTTAAAACATCATCATAATATTTATATCATACAATTTACTTTTAAAATAAACTTTGGTCTTTAAGGTATATTCCTTAAAGACCAAAAATAGTGATAACGAAATTACGTATAATAAAATAAGGAAAATTATTGCATTATTTTACAACGTTTCATACGTGCAAGATCACTCAAAACAGCATTACGGTTATTTAAAGCTGAAATTTCATTACTTTCACTGGATTTAGTATCCATAAAAAACAAAGCAGGTACAAATACAACACTTGCCGCTGCTAAAGCCACGTTTTTATTTCTTGCTTTAGAACGCTCTGCAATTGTATCATTAATCTGACGTTTATTAGCAAAAAACTCCCGTTGAATATCGGCACAACTCATTGATCCATCATGTAATGTTGTCGTTGCAATATTTTTTTCTAAACGCCCCCCACATGCTGTCAAGGAAACCGCTAAAACCACAATACATACACCCCGCTTAAAATTCTTATACATAAAAGCCTCACTTTTAACACAAAATGTTTTTAATGAGATTCAAATAGAGCAAAAGTAAGATTAAAATTTTAACAAATATACTATCAACAAAAATATATTTCGTTAATAAGTTCACGCATCTGTTTAAAAAGTAAGACCTTGATATGCAGGTTTTACATAGGATGGGACGTAATTTACGACCACATTGTAATTATGTGTGAGTAGAGCTTCAATGATGAGAACATCCAAATCCATTAATTTCGATTTGGTCTTTAAGGTATATTCCTTAAAGACCAAAAAATGAAATTACATATGATAAATAAGAAAAATTACTGTACTATTTTACAACGTTTCATACGTGCAAGATCACTCAAAACAGCATTACGATTATTTAAAGCCGAAATTTCATTGCTTTCACTGGATTTAGGATCCATAAAAAATAGAGCAGGTAAAAATACAACACCTGCCGCTGCTAAAGCTACATTTTTATTTCTTGCTGTAGAACGCTCTCTAATTGTATCATTAATCTGTCGTTTATTAGCAAAAAACTCCCGTTGAATATCGGTGCAACTCATTGATCCATCATGTAATGTTGTCGTTGCAATATTTTTTTCTAAACGCCCCCCACATGCTGTCAAGGAAACTGCTAAAACGGCAATACATACACCCCGCTTAAAATTCTTATACATAAAAACCTCATTTTAAACATAAAAAAGTAACATTTATGTCAAAAATAAAACAAAATAAAGGATAATCTTCAAAAAACTTTATTTAACGTAAAATATTGTATGAATAAGCTTATGCAGTTGTTTCGAAAGTAAGACCTTGATATGCAGGTTTTACATAGGATGGAACGTAATTTATAACCTTATTGTAATCCAGCGATCTGTCCATATGTGTGAGTATTGCTTGTTTCGGCTTTAAATATTCTATCCACTGTAATGCTTGATCAACAGAAAAATGACTCGGATGGGATTTAAATTGAAGAGCTTCAATGATGAGAACATCCAAATCCATTAATTTGGATAAAGTTTTTTCAGGAAATTCACTAACATCCGTACAATAGGCAACATTCCCAATCCGAAAACCTAAGGAATGAATGTTTCCGTGGTGTTGTAAATGTGTATTGACGCTTATTTCTCCGCCCTGCCCCTGAATAATAAATTGGCTATCTTCATTGATAAGATGCTCTTTTAAAATGGGAGAATAAGATGAATCTTTTGGAGTTTGAAAACAATATCCGAAAGCACTTTTGAGATGCTCTAGTGTAAATCTGTCGGCATAGATATCTATTAAACATTTTTGTGCAAGTGCATAGCTGCGTAAATCATCAATACCGTGGATATGGTCTGCATGAGAATGCGTGTAAAGAGCAGCATCAAGATGGCTTACACGCGCATCGATCATTTGTGAGCGAAAATCTGGACCTGTATCAATAACGATCGTTGTTTTGCCTCCTGAAGGTTTAATACGTTCAACTAATAAAGAACTTCTGTAGCGTTTATTTTTAGGGTTATTCGGATCACATGTTCCCCAATCACCATTAGGTCTTGGCACTCCTGGAGAAGGACCACAACCTAATATTGTAAATCGGTATTGATCACACATATCTTTTGCCTTATTTCATTTTGCTAAATAAACGAAAAGCATTACGCGTTGTTATTTGAGCTGTTTCTTCAATGCTTAAGCCAATTGTTTCAGCCAAAACAGCTGCTGTATAACATACAAAAGATGGTTCATTTGTTTTGCCCCGATGGGGACTAGGTGCTAAAAATGGAGCATCTGTTTCCACTAACAAATGCTCATGGGGCACAATTTTTGCTATTTCACGGATTTCAAGTGCGTTTTTAAAAGTAAGAATACCCGAAAAAGAAATATAACCACCAAGTTCAATTCCAGCACGAGCAAGTTGCATTCCAGACGAATAACAATGGAGGATAAAGGGAAAAGCTCCTTCTTTTGTCTGTTCACGTAATATTTTCTCCATATCGATATCGGCATTGCGTGAATGTATAACAAGAGGAATCTGTGTTTCTCGAGAAGCAATGATATGTTCTTGAAAAACTTTCTTTTGCTCTTCTGGTGTAGAGTAATCATAATGATAATCAAGGCCCCCTTCCCCAAAAGCAACAATTTTAGGGTGATTCGAAAGCTGTATAAGCTCTTCCGCTGTAATATTTTGTTCTTCATGCGCGTGATTGGGGTGTGTTCCAACGGAACAAAAGACTTGATCATAGCTTTGCGCAATGGCTAACAGTTTATCTAACTTATGAACATGGGTTGAAATTGTTATCATACGTTTAACGTCAGCATCTAAAGCCCGTTGGATAACATTATCCAAATCTTGTGAAAAGTCTTCAAAATCAAGATGACAATGTGTATCAATCAACATGATGAGTATCTTCTTTCTTCAAGATATAACGAGGAAAAATTGGTTCTGGTGGTGGAAGATCAAGCCCTTCTTGAATTTTTGAATGACTTATATGATACAATAACCGATCATCTTCAGCAACCGCAAGGCTATCAAGAAGTTTCGCTGCTGATTGGGGTATGAAAGGCAAAAGCATAATTCCTATTCTCCGCAAGATTTCTACAGTTATATAAAGAACTGTAGAAAATCGTTCTCGATCGTTTTTACGTAAACTCCAAGGTTGTTCGTTGGCAAAATAGCGATTGGCATCTGCTACAATTGAAAAAATAGCTGAAAGTGCTAAATGCATACTATAAGAAGACATAGCTTGGTGTACAGTTTCAAGTACTTGAAGAGATTGTTCTAAAAGCTGTTTATCTTGAGCTAAAAATGAAGCTGGTTTCGGGACTTGTGCATTACAATTTTTGGCAATCATAGACAAACAGCGCTGTGCTAAATTACCAAGATCGTTAGCAAGATCAGCATTAATACGGTTCACAAGGCTTTCATGACTATAACTACCATCTTGTCCGAATGGCACTTCACGGAGAAGGAAATAACGGACCTGATCAAGACCATAATGATCAACCATTTCAAAAGGATCAACGACATTTCCAATAGATTTTGACATTTTTGCACCACGATTAAGTAAAAAACCATGTGCAAAAATATTTTTAGGCAATTCAATTCCAGCAGACATTAAAAATGCCGGCCAATAGACTGCATGAAAACGAATAATATCCTTACCAATAATATGCGTATTTGCAGGCCAAAAATCACGTTTTTTTGAATTTTCATTGAAAAAACCTATTGCTGATAGATAATTTGTAAGCGCATCAACCCAGACATACATCACGTGCTTTGGATTCTCAGGAACAGCAATTCCCCAGTTAAAACTTGCGCGTGAAATAGAGATATCTTTTAAACCTGATTTGATAAAACTTATAATTTCATTACGCCGCTCAAATGGAGCAATAAAATCAGGATGTTTTTCATAATATTCAAGAAGAGCCTTTTCATAATGAGAAAGTCTAAAAAAATAACTTTCTTCTTCATTCCATTCAACTGGAGAGCCTAATTCTTTCTCACGACGGATGTTGTC
Organism: Bartonella sp. AP72JLCBS; assembly: GCF_042195705.1. NCBI lineage: Bacteria > Pseudomonadati > Pseudomonadota > Alphaproteobacteria > Hyphomicrobiales > Bartonellaceae > Bartonella > Bartonella sp. AP72JLCBS. Next base: position 14,287 of record NZ_JBHIOU010000017.1, read on the forward strand.
TGCTCCAATTTCCGTATCTTTTTCTTCATAATAGGCTTCTTGGCGAACCGAATACCACCCCGTATAACGACCGAGATAAATATCGCCATTTGCTTCCATCTTTTTCCAAATTTCTTGACAAGCTTGATAATGGCGTTCTTCTGTCGTACGGATAAAATCATCGTTAGAACAATTTAATACTGCAAGCATTTTTTGAAACACCGCACTATTACGATCTGCAAGTTGCTGAGGTGTCATGCCTAATGCAGCTGCGGTTTGTTGCATCTTGAGACCATGCTCATCTGTACCAGAAAGAAAAAATACATTTTTTCCATTTAACCGTTGAAAGCGGGCTAAAACATCGCTTGCAATGGCACTATAAGCATGTCCAATATGTGGAGCACCATTAGGATAAAAAATGGGAGTTGTTATGTAATATGTGTCACGCATGTCATACTCGTTGTAAAACGCTATAAATAGAAGATATAATGACATAACGCTTGTTCATCGCATTGTCACGGAAAAACTAATTCTCATGAATGATCTTATGAACTTTAAAAAGTAAGTTAATAACAAACTGCTTTTTATCGAGATTAAACAGTTGTATTTCCTCTATTTCTTGATGAATCTCCTGCCATTTTTCCGCATATTTTTTTGAGAGAAATAAGTCTCCCTTTTCAACGAGCATGATAGCTTTTTTTTGAATTTTATTAAGAATTTCATCACAAAATTGTTGAAATTGGAATGTAGAAGAAGCAGATGAAAATGTTTGTGCAAGAGTATGTACAATTGTTGCTTTACAAACAGGTTTCTCTAGGAGAGCATCAATTGTTTTAATAACTTCAAGACCGCCATGGCAAATAAGTAAAGCGGCTTTTCGAGGACTTCCTTTAGATTTTTTAATAATCATTTCAATTGTTTTTTCATCAGGTAAATCCTGATCGGCGAAAATATGTATAATAACTTTTTTCATTTCATCGTTATTCAACGGACGAAAAGAAATTTTTTGACACCGTGAATGGATTGTTGGAAGCAATTTTCCTGAAGAATGTGCGATAATAACAAATAACGTTTTTGTAGGTGGTTCTTCAAGTATTTTGAGAATTGCATTTGCTGCATTTCTATTCATATCATCTGCAGAATCAATAATAACAATACGCCATCCATTATCTTGCGATGTTCGACTTAAAAAATGCATAATATCACGGATATCATCAACGAGTATTCCTGTTTTAAACTTTTGTGTTTTCACATCAAATCGACGTGAAATATACAAAAGACCAGGGTGACTTCCTTGTGTAATTTGGCGCCATGGGGTAGAATAAGGATCGGGTTTCAAGAAAGAACTCTGTTGAAAACTTAAAATGTTCCAAGCAAGATGAAAGGCTAATGTAGCCTTTCCAATCCCGTATTCTCCTTCAAATAATAATGCATGATGCAAACGCTCTTCTTTAAGCATTTGTGTCAAAAAATGACGCACATCCTCATGACCAAAGATAACATTGTTCTGGGATGGTGATAAAATTGTATCAATATCATCATATTGGCGTAAGGTATTTAAATTACTCATGAAAGCTGATCCAACAATACCTGATGACAAATATTTTTTATTTGATGAGCAATAGCTTCCACTGAGCCAGTGGCATCAATGACTCGAAATCTATGGGGTTCTTGTTTGGCCAATTGAAGAAAAGCCTGACGTCTTTGTTCTTGAATTTCCAACTGATCTTTTTCAAAATAATCAATTTCTTCTGTTTTTTTTCTTCGTAAATTTGCACGCTTCATACCACACATTGCTGGCATATCTAATAAAAATGTTAAATGAGGCAAAATACCATTGAGCGCAATACACTCTAAAACAGAAAGAAGAGAAGAACTGACTCTATTATTGAGTCCTTGATAAACGCGTGTAGAATCAATAAAGCGGTCACATAAAACGATTTTACCTTTTTGCAAAGAAGGTGCAATAACTTCATGAAAATGGTCAGCGCGTGCAGCTGTAAACAAAACAGCTTCAATCAACGGTCCATACTGTTGCGCCTGCCCCGACAACAAAATATGCCGGATTGCTTCTGCTCCTGGCGTTCCTCCTGGTTCTCGTGTTGTAACAACATCATAACCTTGGTGAGAGAGAGACTCAGCAAGTAAAGAAATCTGCACCGTTTTTCCTACCCCCTCCCCTCCTTCGAATGTAATAAAATAACCTGACACGTATGACCTTAACCTTATTAGCGCGTAACTACAAATATTTCCGTAACCATCCAATTGTTATTTCATAGAATGCATTTTTTACTTTTGCAAAGAAACTTCCTTCCTGAATATTCATTCCGGCAAAAACTAGTTTTTCCAGAAGAACCTTTTTATCTTCTAAAATTTGAATAACACCAACTGATTGCCCAGAAACGATGGGGGCTTTCAATGGACCATGATATTTAATTTTTGCTTTAACATTTACTTTTTTTTCATTCGAAAGCATAAAACTTATTGGTGTTTTAACAATGAGTGGAACAAAATTTTTCTTACCACCGTAAACAGAAGCACGACCAACCGTTTCTTCTTTTGTGAAAATTGTTTTGAGATCAAATGCCGTCATCCCCCATTGAAGAATGCGTTCTATTTCTTTTGTATATTTTTTACCATCTTGCAAACCATTGATTGCTAAAAAAAGCCGTCGATGATTTTTAGAAATGGTGGCAACCATTGAAAAACCTTCTTTTTCACTGTAGCCAAAACCAAATCCTTCTACACCAATTTCCTTAGAAATAAGAGGATTTTTATTACGTTGAAAAATATTATTCCATGTAAAATGAGGCTCACAATAAAGTGCATAATAATCCGGATATTCCTGAACAATATGACGTGCTAATATAATCATATCACGCACAGTTACAAATTGTCCCTCTTCGGGTAGCCCTGTAGCATTAACAAAATGACTCTGAGATAATCCGATTATTTTTGCGCGCTGATTCATCAGTTTTACAAAATGATCTTCATGTCCTGATATTCCTTCAGCAAGAATAATAGCAGCATCATTTCCATTCACAATAATTAAACCACGTAAAAGATCAGAAACACTGATTTCTGTCTTTATCTTTGCAAACATAGTGGTTGTACCGGAAGGTGCTCCACCTTTGCGCCAAGCATTTTCACTGACCTTGAATTTCTGCGTACTTTTTAATAATCCTTTTTTTAATTGATGAAATACAACTTCTGCTGTCATCAATTTTACTAATGAAGCAGGAAAAAAAGGAATATCACTTTGTTTTTCATAAAGTATTGTCTCTGTATCATCATCGAGTAATAACAGTTGTGATGCGGGAGTTTGAAAATCTTGTGCTCTCCCCCACGTATCAAATGCCAATACTCCCCATAATATCAATAAGATCCTTAATGCTGTATACATAGCTGCTCCTCCCATCCCAAAGATCAACATAAAGAATCTTATATAGGAAAAAACTTTTTTATTTCCGCAAATTAAGGAATTATTGACAACTCAAGAAAAGATTTTATTTTTATTCAGCGTTAACAAAAGTAATATGCTGCACTTTTTATCTTCCACGTAGATTCATTTTAATCTTTTAAAGTGTGAGAGACAAAAAGATTTTTTTATTTATTGTTTTATATTGATAGTACATTGATTTTTTATGATAAATTATAATATTTTAACGTGGATCTGATTAAAAATACTGTAAGATTTTTTCGTTATATTTCCTCTCATATTTAATTCAATACAATCGCTTACTTACGCGTCATAAGTAGGGTTCGTATATGGATAAAGTTATTAAAAAAGAGAGTAAAAATACTTCTTATAAACCTCTCAAGTGTTAAGAATTATCGCATAAAACATTGGGGATTTGCAAAGTGTATGATGGTGTCGATTTATATCTTCATAAGTATAAAGATGCTGATGTCTAAAGGCGTTAACAGTTATACCATTCACGGGCGGCGCCGTGAAATGGGATTGAGTGCCTTGAGAGATGTCTCTTTAAAACAAGCCCGTGAATTGGCAACTGGGTGGCGCTCTGTTTTATGTGAGGGGCGTGACCCTATTAAAGAACGTGAAAAACAAAAGCGTGAAGCAATAAGCAATCTTCATTATTTAAAAGATATTGCTTTAGAGGCTTTTGAAAGTCGGAAAGCTGAATTAAAAAGGGATGGGAAAGATGGACATTGGTTTTTACCTCTACGCCTTCATATTCTTCCCAAATTAGGCTGTCTGCCCGTTTCTGAGATTACCCAAACAGAGATACGCAATACCCTTGCTCCTATTTGGCATACAAAAGCTGGAGTTGCTTATAGAGCTCTTAATCGTCTTAATCTTTGTCTCAAACATGCGGCTGCATTAGGTTTGGATGTTGATTTACAAGCAACGGAAAAAGCACGCTCTCTCTTAGGCAAACAACGTCATAAGGTTATTAATAGACCAGC
>NZ_JBHIOU010000018.1:0-15042 GCF_042195705.1 Bartonella sp. AP72JLCBS
TGTAAGCTTTCAGAAAGGTTATTCTCTTTGGCTTCTTTAAAAATCTTTTGCATCCATTCACGAAAGATCTCTTGAGCATCAGCAGAAAAACGCATCACAAGAGGGTGTTCAGGAGAACCAAGGGGTTTATATCATAATGAGAACGTATTAAGCTAAGAGGAGATGCCAAATTCTCAAAGGAGAAGTGCAATGCACCTTTACGAGTTTTTTGGACTTCATGATTTTTTGTACAACATTATGCCCCCCAAGATTATGTGCCCTTAAGCAGCTACAGTCGTTGATACAATATCCTCAGCAAGCATTTGTTCATCTTGCACATATATTTTTAGTATTTTTAATAATTTTTTTTTGGAAGATTTCTTGGTACGGCACGCGATACATCAGTGCTAACGTTCTCTTAAAAAACACCCAGATAATTAATCAGCTTCAAAAAACAACCTTACCAATGAAGTACTAGCTAGAGGGTTGCATGCACAACGCAATAATGGCACACTGATTCCCACAAGCGTGCTTCACATATTGCACGCATAGCCTGTACAGAGTCTACCGCTCCTAAATACTCAAACGTAAAAACGTAATGCTACTGGATCGTATAGTGACCGCAGTTGCACCCTTAAACACCGGTTCCTCCCCATATCATAATGCTTGACAAAAGCATCATGCCATCATAGCAACGGCTTTGCGTAGGGGTCCCACAACATAGTTCTACAAATTGTTGACGCATTGCCAAGCTAACAGTTTTCTTGCCCACCTACGCCAATGAGACCATCACTATCCTCTTTTTGAATCGTAAAACAAAATGATTTCCCATGAGCGATAAACCATCTGCTCAAAGTCCAGCTAGCTCAAACTCATAGCATTCTAAACCTTTAGGCTCGCTCTTCCCCCAAGGGGGCATAGTCAGATATATCACTTCCCTCACCTCTTCACGCGCTGGGATAAAAAAATCTGAAACTACGAGGCAACGCTGCATTTGTATGCAGCGTTGTTGTTAGGAATAAGCTTCTATTGAGATAGTTCTAATGGGAAGCACCCACAGCTAATGGTATAGGGATTAATTTGGATTCTTTCGAAATGCTATATATAAATTTAATGTGCCGCCCCACAACACACCACCAGTAAACCCACTTAAAAGACCAAAAAGAAGGTTAAAATCAAATGCATATTTCAAATCAGGTACAACCTTGAGAAAAACAATCAATGTGAATTTGATGACAAAAGCGATAAGAATAAATGTCAGCGTCAACGGCGTACCAGGCAGAATAATGAAATCCGTTCCCTCTTTGATTTTTAAACGCGCAGTAGCACGCCAGAGCAACCAGCCAACGCCAAAGCCGATCATCAGCCCTGCCAACATTGCGATTGCTCCCCAGCGTGGGAAAGCCAGCTGGTTAATCACATCGCTTGCGCCCAAAAAAAGAAAGACTAACGGCAAGAGAAAAAGGCGGTAAACCTTCGTTTCCCTATCTTTCAATGCGATTATTCCCCTCGCAATGAGAAAAATAAGCAAAATCCAAGCCCATAAAGGGGTTCCGGTCAGAATGTTAAACAATGACATATTATGCTCCATGATGTTTGATGCGATAAAAATATTGCATGATGTTAGGAAGATATTTAGAAAAAAGAATACCAGTACAAATTAAACCCATAGTGATTAACCAAATCTGGGGGGTCCATGTAAAAAAAGCCACTAGAAGACCATTGGCAAAAAAGATGATTACCCAAATCCATGTAATATATTTATTGATGAGATAAAATAGGATATGTTTGCGTTTTTCTTCAGAAACACCAGCACTGGCATAAAAAATGGTAAAGGGTTTCTTTACCAGCAAGCTAATCAATGAAACCAGAGCAAGTGACAGATAGCAAAAAACTGTGGGGTAGTTCAGTAAAAGTGTAGACCATCCAGCGAAATAATTAACAAACAGGACAATAACTGTCAGAATGTTAGTAATCATCACGGGTTCTCCCTGCCGGACAATTTTAATATTCACAGCAATAATGAACAATAAAATCACAGTTAAGATGAGAGAGCGTTCGACCAGAGTTAAAAAGTTTCCATTGATAACCCAGGAGTAAATACTCCACGGAATAAAAGAGATTATTATGTTAAACATGGCGCATCCTCCTTTTTATATTTGATAGAAAACTTACCGCAAGTGCTTCGTTTTTTAGTTTCCGTATGAATATAAAAAACGCCACCCAGTTCACACTCTGTATCCTGTTTAATGGTCAACTGATAGGTATCTCCCGGATAAACTGCTTCAATGAACTTTACTTTTTTCAGCGCAACAGATGCGATATTTTTCGCCCTACCCTGCGTGGCCAAAGCCAGAACCATCTCAATCAATAGTGAACCAGGACATACGGCGTGGGAGGGGAAATGTTCCTCAAAAAGCGGGTGATGCGCATTAAAGGAAAAAGTACAAGAATCTCCGGTTACGGAAGAAATCTTACATAAATCGCCTAGTAATGGAAGAGCGGCTTTCACAGAACACGAGCTAAAGAAGCAGACCTTACTGACCATGATGATTGCCTGCGCAATAACGGCCTTTCCATTGTCATATGTGCTAGCCTTACAGTGAATACGATAGGCCTCATTAATGCGTTCAATATGTCCTTCAACGCATAACCGATCGCTATCAAAATGGGTGGTAGAGAAAAACTGTTCAACCATAACAGGGAGATAGCGATAAGTGAGATCCGAGTTTTTAGCCACCATGGTGGCGAATCGAACTGAAAACTGATGCAAGGCTTCGAGTAACAAGCCCTGTTTCAAATAGTTATGGGCTAACTCCCAGTGAGAAATATCGATTTGCCCGTAAGCACGCATCGGTGTGATTAAGGTGATACTCTGACATATACCCAAGAAATTTGGCTCGGTGTGATGCTTTATAGCCATAATTGGGAGACCTTTTTATATTTTTCTCTTAAATCCTTTGATGATAAACTGAAGGAATGAGTGCTAAACCGCGCTTGATAGTGCGCGAGAAGTATAGGCATACGACAAACGAAAAAAGCCAACAATCCCAGCTCAGGAGAAGCCCGATGTTTGCTCATGATGCTTGCAATTAGAAAATCGACATTGGGTTGCAGTCCTGTATTGTCCGAAATAGATCGCACAAGCGAACTGAAGGGGCACATAGGCACCTGAAAGCGTGAAAAAAAGAAATCAACCCGGACATCCCATTGCATAATCGGATGACCAAACCTTGGCCAGGGTTTGTCTTTGCAATAATGCGTTACCGCCGCCTTAAGATTCCCGGCTTCAATCTCATGGAGGACACCAGAAAGTCGCATGATAGCATATTTGCAGGCTCCCATATGCACGGAGCCAATGGCACTAAACCCACCGATTAGTGCAGAAATGACGTCGCTCTTGGTACTGATAATAAATCTTACCATGGTGGTTGTGGGTGTCACAGTACCAAACCCGCCCAGCAGTAGAGACATGCACCCGCAAAGCACATTAATATCCCAGTCGGAAGAAGCTTCCTTGCTAGTTAATACTAACCAAAAAGCAAGCTCCAAGGTATTGCAATTTTCGATCGCCGGCAAATCGGAAAACTGTTGGGAAGAGCACGCCAATGCAATAATCCACGGCATCAGCAAGATAATTTTAAGACAACCACCGTCGCTTACGGGAGCCATGACCTTACCCTGAGCCGCAGAAACCTCAACTTGCGATAATAACATCATAAATCGCTGCGTTAAACTCAAAGATGGCAATACATTGATCAGTTGATGCATCGCCTGCAGTTTGGCTGTAGGGTTCGTCTTTTGCAGTTCGGCGTTAGCATTCTGAATCAGCCGATCCATCTGTTCTTCATTAAGAAGGTTGCCGGTCAGTACAAACCATGCGTTCTGCAAATAACGGTTTTCATCGGCAATATCAATCAAATTACATCCACGAATAAACAATGCGTTATTATCTAAACCATAATTATCAATAACATCATCTGACATGATTTACTCCTGCTGCTCCGGTGACACGCTATAAAACCTGATGTTGACATTTATCGTATGCGAATTCCCTGATACAATTTCATTACACAAATTATCAAGTTGCATTACAGGACTCCCTTGCGTCATAAACTAGCAGGCATTTCCCTCTGGGTGAGAAAAGCAAATCGCTATATTCGACGAGGGTGAGATTAATACGCCCGCGCTTTTTCATATAGGCTTCATAAATATCCGGCAAATGATAGATTTCCTCAGTTAGTTCGGACAAATCAAGGTTGTGAAATACTTCGCGGCAGATTTTAATATCCATAATCTCTTGTCTATCCGCGGATAAAGACAATACAATTTGAACAATCACATCGGGCAACCTTCGATTAATAATTTTGAATATTTTTTCATGGCTAATCAAATTTCCCATGAAATTAAAATCAACAGCATTGCGTTTAATACCTTCAAAATAGAGGTCACCATTTTCAACGGATAATGTGCCCATATCGCCCACGGAGTATCTGATAAGTTTGCGCGAGGCATCGGGATCCAGCGATGTCACTAGCAGTCCTCTCTTATCTTCATATTCAAAGAAGAAATCATCGCTGAAGAGTAGGTACCGATTAAGCCGCCCTTCGGCGGACATACCAATGAAACCGCACTCCGACAAACCATATAAACCAATTATCCGCAGATCGGCGCCCAGCATCTCGCGCAGATAGTTTTCATGCACGCTCAGCATCGATTCACCAGTAAAGACCACTTTTTTAATTGCCAGTGGAACCCCAAGGCTGAGCATGGCTTCAACGAACTGAACGATGGTGCTGGGCACACCAAACAGTACCGAGAGCCGTATTTCAGCCAGAAACTCGAAATGACTCTTCAGCAGCAGAGCAATATCGCCAACCGGCACAACATGTGCACGGCAATTTTTTAAAATTTCACACGCCAAGTAGTGTAAAGATGAAAACAGATTAATCGTAAACAGGTTGCCAACAACATCCCCTGGGGAAAAAACCTGCCGCGCGCGCAGGTTACGAATTAAATTGCGCTCTGATGAGCTGATCCCTTCCTTACAGAATTTTAAACGAACGTTGGCCATTTTCATCGCCCCAGTGATGCCACTTGTAGCACTAATCAGCATCGGTAAGTGTTCACCCGCAGAGTCCACTTGAGTCAAAGAACCACTATCACCAGTGATCGAATAAACGCGTGTACTTATCCTAACCAAATCGCGGAAAGCAATGTAATCGAGTGCATGGCAGCCAGTTATTGCCGTTATACGTGGTTGCATTTTTGCATACATTTCAGCACAGAAATAATCCATGATAACTCAGACCTTTTTAATAAAAATTGCACAACCCAGAGCTGCTAGACCTTCTCCACGTGTCACTGTCCAGCTCATCTCACTAAGATCGCAGCCGTATAAAAGATCGGTGATACCGGCTAATGTAAATTTTTCTTCTGTGGACATAGCTGCCACACCGCATTCACGACGTGATTGGTTAAAAATACCCAGTGCTGTTTCTTCTGAATCAGCCAGGGGGTTGTGGATGATAATACGACCGCCGCGATCTAAAACACAGCAAAACTCCTGTAATCCTTTTTTAGGTTCAGCCCAGTGATGAATTACGGAACGGGCATAAATCATTGAAAAGGAGTTATCGGGAAACGGTAAATTGCTGACACTGGCTTCAATGATGTTGAATGCATGCTGGTATTTTAACTCGGTACATTTTTTAACACAAAACTGAACCATACGGGGATCGATATCAACCCCGTAAAAGGAATAGTCTGTGAGTTTTTGGGAGCGGTAAAGTTTGAAAAGCATGTGGCCAGTTCCCATGCCAATATCGAGAATTTTTTTCTTCGCAGAAGTAACACCAGATGCTTCTTCCAGAATTCTTTCCATCAAATACGCATTCCACGATGATGTACCTTCAGTAGCATACCTTTCATAGTGCTCAGGGGTGATATTCACCAGTAAATCATTCATCACATATTCCTCTAAATGAAGCTAGTTATGGCATTGCCATAAACTCGTTAAAAACTAACTGGGTATAGAAACGGTTATGTCCTCATATAAGAGGTCATCTAAAATAATTGATTGCAAATATGCATCCAGCAAAACAACGGTTATCACAGATTGACAAAGATAATAGCAGTTACAAATAAACGTCATCCCTTTAAACGCAAATATATTCCCAACGTACCGAAAAACACATCGCGTCCTGTCATGTTCAACTAAAAAATAATCATTTATATCAAAAATGCACGCCGAGATGGTGCATAATGCCTTATACAAGCTCTCCATGCAGCTAAATATTGTGGTGCATAGACGATTATCCAGCACCTGCCCTGCTGGAAAGTCCGCGCATTTTTTACAGTAATCTAGCATAAATGGTCTCGGTAGTTTTTTTTCTCAATAAATTCGATATCAACCCCGACAGACCGAATCCGCGGATCTTTATTAACCAACATAATACTTTTACTCCGTCCATGGCTTACAGAACTGTGTGACATCTTTACATCTGGCAAAATCCGTTTAAATATATCGATAAAAAGTACCTTCGCCATTTCACGGTGCAATATCATTCTCGATGTACGTCTCGTCGATACAGGCAAATAACGATGAAGCCTATCAATAGCTAAAAAATAGGTATAAAAAGAATGGCTCACAATGCACAGATAATTGTTTGCACGACGATTAACATACACTCTGCTCATATCATGAGCTTTATCTACATGGTACATTTTATTTTCCCTGTATTTGTCGTGGCAATTTTTCTGATATTTACTTTAAATGCATACTGATACCATTTATCAGTCAATAGTTTAGTAACGACTTTAACCTGCTCACTATTTGCCGACATATCAAGGTTGAGATAAAGATCGCCGTTCTGTGCTTTTGAAAAGTAATGCCTTAAACATCCGGCATACTTAATAATGTCATTTGAGATCAGTTGAACTGGGATAAACTTACCATTGTGTTTAAATTCATTAACGGCTCTGGCTATCCAGTAATAGCATTCGGATTCATCTTTAACAAACAGGTCGCCGGAATCAAACCATTCATCACGCGGCTTTAATTGCAAGGAACTATCAACATAACCATCACACGCGAAAGGCGTTTTATAAAACATACGGCGCACTGAATCAGAAGCATCCGCCCGATCAATGGGGCGCAAATCAATTTTTATATCACTCACCAGAACCTTACCCGGTGCCACAACGCCATATTTACTGGTTCTTTCAATATCGCGTAGCGAGCAGATCTTATTATGAAACAAGCGCGGTCCGGATTCGGTCTGACCGAAGTTATTCCATAACGTCGTGCATGATGAGAGGATGCCCGATGCTTGTACGGTAAGCAAACGATCGGATGCATTCAAGATATTTTGCACATGGATTCGGCTTTTGGTAAAAATGTCGCTTACTTCCAGCATCCAGTCACCGATTAAAGGCAAGTTGGTAATGCTATAGTGCGAAACGAGTTCAACAATATTACTTATTTGAAATTTTTCAAATACCAGTTTGCTATCCGATAAGAAGGCACATAGCATAGTAGAGAGACCATACATATACTGCACCGGGAAATAACACAATGAGCAATCTTCATTACTTAGTCCAAGAGATTGGCTCACCGCGATGGCATTCTCAATCAGAATATTTTCATGATATTGAATCAACTTCGGCTTACTGGTTGTTCCGGAGGTACAAAAATAGAAATGCGCGCACGGATATGCTGTAAAATCAGCCAGATTTTCGTTCACAGTTGAAAAACAGTGATCAAACGCGATATTAATCCGGTGACTGATGATACTAATATTCCTAACTTCATGGCTCATTACAACAGCCGCAATGCAATTGGCATCAACCAGCATATCAACAATGTCTAAATCATGAATACTGACGATCCAAGCTTTCAATTTTAGCATAGACGCAACAAAATAGCTGATTAGACCTTCGAAATTATTTCTAATCACAAAAACAAACAGCTTATTTTGCTCCTCTTGCGGGCGATCACGAAAATATCTAACTACGGTATCTGCACACCCTTTTGTCATCATGCTGACATCCTCTGCCGAATAATGACTGTGATGATAAATCACTTGCCAGTTTCTTTCTAATAAGGAATATATTGTTAGCATGAGGTGTCCCTTACAGATATTGTGGATTCCCTAAAACCAAGCTGCTTGCGCTACCACCCATACCAAATGAGTTTTTCAATGCATATTTAAGCGGTCGGTACTGATGCTCCCTCACAAGCGCAATGCTAGCAGGCAATTGAGGATCGATTTCATCACAATTCAAAATTTTAGGCAAAACATTGTTCCGAAAAGAAACCAGTACACACAAAATTTCCATCGCACCGGCAGCAGCAATCAGATGCCCGTGCCAAGATTTTGTTGCCACAATCGCTGGGTTGTACGCGCCAAAAACCGTTCTGATTGCGCTGGCTTCGTGCTGATCATTTTGTACTGTCGATGTCCCATGTGTATTCACAAAATCAATAGCGGTACGGTCAATACCCGCATGTTCGATGGCTCGTTCCATCGACAGTTGCATTTCGAGATCATCTTTATGCGGCGCTACAATATGCTGTGCGCAAAGTGCACCGCCGTAACCCAATAAATAGGCCAACGGCTCACACTGCCGCGCCAGTACGTTAGATAATTTTTCAATAACGAACAGACCTGCGCCCTCCGCTAAAACAAATCCGCTGCGATGCCGGTCAAAAGGCCGCGAACGCCGTGGTCCACTGTAGTTTTGATCAGTCGATATCACTCCCATTTCTTCTAATCGCGCAAGATTCAGCGGGGTGACTTTCGCAGAAACACCGCCGCAAATCGCCGCTTTAACTTCACCATTGCGGATGGCTCGCATCGCGAGGCCGATACTTTGCGTTGATGCAGAACAAAGGCCTAGAAGAGCAAAGCTCAGGCCCGCAAACGGGATAATTTCATGTATCGTTTTTAGAACCGCAGTTGTATCGAGATCAAAAAACTCATCAATTTTAAAATGTTCTAGCGCGACATCGACCAAGCATTGCTTATCCGCGTCGGCGGGAACCTTGTCTGCAAAACCGATACACTTTTCAATATCGATTGCCGATTCATCAATCCCTACAATACAGCCAATATCTTCTGCTGGATAATATCCCTGCAAATGCAGTTGTTCATGCAGTCTCTTTGCTGCTAAGCCCGCATAAAAAAGCTCGCCGTTTCTGAAGGATTTTTTTTTAGGCCAGCGTAGCAACTCATTACCTTCTATAGGAATCCCAGCTTCATGAGTTTGAAAATACTGGTGATCAAATTTTTTAATCTTCCGTATACCACTTTTCTCACGCATAAAGCAGGCGTGAATTTCATCCAAGTGGCTGCCTAATGGCGTAACAGCCCCATATGCACTAATACATAATGTATCTGCATCAAAATGGGTATTCATTGTAAAGCTCCCCTTAGTGTTTAATTATCCAAATATTTCCGATACCATAATTGATAGCCGCACCAGTCAGCATAACTCGGGCCCCCGAGGGAATCGCAGGATCATTAAGACAGCATAAAATATCCAGTATGTTATTGAGTTTTCCAGTGTACCCAGTTTTAGATTTATAGTTAACAACCGGTATCCCTGGAAAAAATTTCTCTAGCGCTGAATATTCAGCTATTTGTTGCATACGAATACCGTTGTTATAACTAACAATAACATCAGGTTCCCCCTGTTGCGTTCGTTGTTTACTCAACAGGCTTTCCCAGTCCCGTTCTTCAAAACTGACTTTAGGGCAATAACGAATAGTCACAGAGATTAATTCAGCTAGTGCATCGCAACTGTTATTGTCTAAAGACATCACTGCTGCCCCCCAACTCGGGATAATACCAGAAATATCTTTATCACTTTGTCGAATTTCACCGAATTTTTTAAAGACAGTCAGACTATCGAAGTTCAGCATATTTGCTGCACTAACAACCATCGCTCGCTCTTTTGCAATTATATTAGCGATGTCAGCATAAGCCAATTTCAATGCAACTAGGCCACTTAATGATGCGGCACGTAACGGCATCCCTTCCTCATGATCAAGTAACAATTTTGAGATGTGATACAACACATTTGTTGGCAACAATCGCAACGTATTCAGAGGATTATTCATCTCCTTATACTGCTGGATATGCTTCCAGACTGAACCATCGTCCTTATATTTACGGCAAATTTCAAAAAGCAAATCAAAGCTGCGGTCTTCGCTATCGCATGCAGTATATAGAAAAGCTTTTGCATGCTCCGCTAGGCAATCTTTACTTTGAAAATCTATCAGCGCATTGATTACCATTTTTGACATATCATTTAGCACTGAGCGGTCTTCTCTGCTGACCAGCTTCTTGTCTATCATAGACGGTGTCGAAAAGTGGTAATAGTCCATATCACAAGGATTAATGTCATCCGCAGTGCTGAGCAGCTGGCTCAGCGCTGCACTATTAGGCGCGAATTGCTGATACACACCATAGTTTTTTATATAGACCCTTTCCGTCATGCTAGTTGCGCTTTAAAACTGATATACGCTGGTTGATATAATTCAGCGTGAAATAGGAGTAGAGTTCTTTAAACTGGATTTTCTTATCAATCGATTCATATTCTTTTAACCCCAGCAGGTCATTGATTTTAGCAACACCTTCGCTAGTCCACTCTTTGGTATCAAATGAGTAAAATGCTTCTGTAGTGGCCCATTTATTTACCGGCCAAAGGCTTTCAGGGCTAACATCAACCTTGAAGTGCTTTTTTAACTCGAAGGCAAAATCAATATAATCAATCGAAGTCATTCCGTAATCAGAGAATAGCGACTTGTGCGGATCAAGCTCTTCTGACTCATCAAGATACATGACATCTTTAAAAATCTGGCTAATTTTTGTAATATACATTAGATGATCCCCTCACCATTCCCGATCGTTAATGAAACGCCTGTAGTAATAATTTTACCGTTAATAAACGCATTGATAGCATTCGCAACATCTTCGGCAGCCAACATTTTCCTCATTGGGATGGTTTTTTCTATGCTAGCAATACTTCTTCCTTCTTTCGCACAATAGTCCTGAAGCATCTTTGTCTTGATATAACCAGGGCTTATGCACAGCGTTCTGATATTGAATCGGCCCATTTCCAATGCAATGCCGGAGAGATATCTTTCCACAGCTGCCTTCGTCGAGCCATATAAAGAGTTACCCACTCTGATTTTTTTTGCGGACACCGAACTGATAAACACCAGCTTGGTCTCATTTTCTTTATACTGCTTCATCGTTTTGACTACCGTATTAAAAATCAGCACGGCTGACAGATAGTTAAGACGAGTGATGGCGTTAATATTTTCGGGTTCCAGCTCATCGCACAAACATGCTGGGTTATAACCAGCACAGTAGATAGCTATCTCAATTCTAACATTTTCTAAGGCAGCACAAAACTGCACGACGTCTTGCTCAGATGTCAAATCCAAGCGAACTGGCAAGACAGCACTTTGGTACCGATGCTTCCATATCACTAACGGCGGTTTCATTACTGAACCATGTAAAAACTACGAAATAACCACCATTAATTAGTGAATCTATGACATTCCGCGCTATCTCAGCAGTCCCTGCGACTACCAGCGCCAACGATTTTTCATTATATGCAGGATTATTTACGATATCGACAAAACTATGACTCATGCCTCCCCCTTATATTTAAACATGCTATAAATTTTCCAGCACAGAATCACCCTTGATAAAACATAATCCCAATGAAACTATATAGACGAGGATATCTGCTTACTTTCGCAGTACCACCTAAATTAATTAAAAGCAACTGCTTTTAATTAAAAAATTACCAGTACCTAAAGGCCAAAATTGTCATGATCCTCCCGAGTATATTGCAGCCCCGAATAAAGCTGCAAATCTGGATCAAACAGCTGGCTATGCCCGCTCTTCAACCAAGTTTGGTCATAACTAAAAGAAAAAGTCTCTTTGCCTCTGCCAGATGCAGCATAAAGCTGCCCCATGCGACATGGGACTTCCATGCCAGCCTAATGCGCCCAGACTTCTATCGCTTTTTGTTTTGACGCTTGCATTAATCTCTCTTGGGCACGCAGCGTTTCGTGTGCAGCAGGCCAGAATCCTGCAAACTGCGTCCCAGCGGATCGTTCCCTTCTAACAACAATAAATCTTTTCCAACCGTAAACAAGCATTATCGTTATCATTGACGGGGGTATTTTCATTGTTGTTTTGTAAATGACTCTCTTTCATAGTTCCTTCTTTTGAGAAAGTAATACGTTATTAAAATCGGTTCCTTTTGGAGCTTGCATGATAAAAACCTCAAGGCCTTGTCTATAGGCACGCGCAGCGAGGTTAAAACCTGCTTTACGACCCGCATCATCGCCGTCCATTGCAATGGTGAGACGCCCTTTTATAAGGGGGTAAATTCACACGCATCATGCCACTGGTTGAAAGAGACGCCCATAAATTAACGGGCTCTGATAACAACCCAGACAAAAGAGCCAGACCGGTTTCAATGCCCTCACAAATGACCAGATGTTTTGGATTACCTTGACTTAAATGCACAGCACCCCCCGTTACAGATCCCAACATAGCTTTGGCTGGTGATTGATCTGTTTTACAGCCATTGTCTTTTAAAAAGGTTCTATAAATGGCGAAAGAGCCAGCGCCCTTAACAAAAGCAACCAACGCGGGCAGTGTAACCCCAGAGGGGTGTGGACATTTGTCGTAAAAGCGTAAATCAGGAGGCAAATCACATGTAATACCCCGCATACGTAAATAGGTTTCTGCTAAAGTGTTTTTAATAGGTTGGCTTTGTTGCCAAATTGCTTTTGCTCTCTCTGCTTTCTGTTTTGCTCGTTTGAAATCAGCACAAAACTGTTTGGATAAAGAAGGAGCGTGATCATAAGCTTTATCAAAAAAGGCTTGTTTTCCAAGCAAGCCAATTCTAATGAGCGCTTGTATGATTTCTCTAAAAGAGCAGCCAGCATAACAATAGAGTAAAAGACGCCCATCATTTCCATTAGAAATAGATAAACTAGGCAGCCTATCATCATGAGCAGGGCAACGGGCTGTTCCATAACGCCCATGCCAAACCCCGCGCAAGGCACGTGTGATACCTTGCGCATTCTTAAAAGAACACATCATTGTAAATCCTATAACGTTGCGTCACAGGACGGATTGTGCTATCTCTAGGGTGATGAGTTTGAGAAAGCCTTGTCCGTCCTTACGTGACAAGGTTTTTTTTATGCCGCGTCACTTTGACGTTGCTGTTTTGCTTGCTCGATGACATTCAAGAGATCTGATTGTAACCAACGGGATAAAAAACCAAATTTTAAAGGTTTTGGGAGAGAGCCATTGGTAATATGACGGCGGAATGTTGAGACACTCATATGAAGCAATTTTGCACTTTCACGGTCTGTTAAAAGAATATCATTTTCTGTCATACTAAAATCCTTTCACTATAAAAAAATGGTAACAAATCATAACTATTTATTAAGCACATTTTGGTTTATTTTTGAAAGTATTTTATTTATAGAAAACAATATTCTATCATATAATTTCTGATGTGATAATTTATGACTCTTATTGAGAAAGAATGAGAGACAAGAGAGCTAAAGCTATCCACAGATATGGGGTAAATTACCCCATATCTTAAGATTGACCCGTGACATAAGCCGCCCATTTCTCCATATAGACACGGCGCTGTTCTAGATAGTCAGTACGACGATAGGCACGCTCTACTTGTCCTCCTACTGTATGACTTAGAATGGTTTCAGCGACCTCATAGGGGGCATCGGTTGTTTCAGCGAGCCAATCGCGTAAACTAGAGCGAAAACCATGCGGGCATGCTTCAATTTTATTTTTTCTCATATACCAAGCCATCATCGTATGTGAAAGAGGACCGCGACCGGTAGGAGAAAAAAGAAAATCACTTTTAGAAATACAACGAGCTTGTTCAATAATTTTCAGCGCTTCTTTTGATAAGGGGACGCGAAATTCTGTTGTAGTATCACGCTTTCCTTTCATATTTTCAGCAGGAATTGTCCAGACATCATCTTCAATTTGACCTTCACGAATATGACGCAAAGGAAAAGTACGAACTCCTGTCAAAATAAGCAAACGCAAAGCCAGTTGTGTTAGGATTGTTGTTTGGCAAAGTGTTTTATAAAAGGCAGGGACCTCTTTCCAATCCATTGCGGGCATGTTTTGCGTTTTATGACGTTGTTTGCCTAAGAGAGCACGTGCTTTTTCTGTTGCTTGTAAATCAACATCCAATCCTAGTGCAGCCGCATGTTTGAGACATATATTAAGACGATTAAGAGCTCTATTAGCTGTTCCAGCTTTTGTATGCCAGATAGGAGCAAGAGTATTGCGTATCTCAGTTTGGGTAATTTCTGAAACGGGTAAACAGCCTAATTTGGGGAGAATATGAAGACGTAATGGTAAAAACCAATGTCCGTCTTTTCCATCCCCTTTTAATTCAGCTTTACGACTTTCAAAAGCATCTATGGCAATATCTTTTAAGTAATGGAGATTGCTTATCGCCTCACGCTTTTGTTTATTGCGTTCTTTAATAGGGTCACGACCCTCATGCAAAACAGAACGCCATTGATTTGCCAATTCACGCGCTTTTTTTAAAGAAACGTTTCGCAATGCCCCCAAGCCCATTTCACGACGGCGCCCATGAATGGTATAACGGTAAATCCATTGAGCACCTCCATCTTTACGCTTGTGAAGTAACAAGCCGGCACCATCGTTATATTTGCCAGCCCCTAATGTTGCAACAGATCTTGCATTAAGACGGTTCATAAGAGCCATTTTAAGTCCTTTCTTATACAAATTTTATCCACACACTCATCCCACTTGCTATGTGCAAACGAGTGGTTTTGATTGATTCAATATAAACAGATTTGAAATAAGAGAATCTTACGTTATTCGGGTCTTTAACTCAATATGAATAACGCTAGATTATCATTATAAATCAATAGCTTGTCACCAGCTCACAAGCTTACGAAACAAACCTTCATGAGAGAGATCAGATACATTGCTGTCTTTTTCTAAACGTTCATCA
>NZ_JBHIOU010000019.1:0-14716 GCF_042195705.1 Bartonella sp. AP72JLCBS
TTCTTCTTTTCTGCAACAGGTCGCGGTCCCCTCGCGCATAGGTGTATGGCTCAATATATGAAACGTATTGGACTTGAAGCCTGCCCGCATGGATTTCGCTCTAATTTACGCAATTGGCTTGCTGAAACAACCGATGCCCCCTATGAGGTCGCTGAAACCATTCTAGCGCATACGGTCGGCGGTAAAGTAGAGCGTGCCTATCGTCGTACTGACTATCTAGAACAGCGTCGTGTCTATATGGATAAATGGGCGGCTTATGTCACCGGTCAATCTTAAGATATGGGGTGCATAACCCCATGATCTGTGGATAACTTTCTCTCTCTTCTCACTCATTCTTTCTCAATAAGACTCATAAATTATCACATGAGAATTTATATGATAATATATTGTTTTCTATAAATAAAATACCTTCAAAAATGAACTAAAATGTGGTTAATAAATAGGCATGATTTGTTTCTATTTTTTATTATGAAAGGATTTTAGTATGACAGAAAATGATATTCTTTTGACAGACCGTGAAAGTGCAAAATTGCTTCATATGAGTGTCTCAACTTTCCGCCGTCATGTTACCAATGGCTCTCTCCCAAAACCTTTAAAATTTGGTTTTTTATCCCGTTGGTTACAATCAGATCTCTTGAATGTCATCGAGCAAGCAAAACAGCAACGTCAAAGTGACGCGGCATAAAAAAAACCTTGTCACGTAAGGACGGACAAGGCTTTCTCAAACTCATCACCCTAGAGATAGCACAATCCGTCCTGTGACGCAACGTTATAGGATTTACAATGATGTGTTCTTTTAAGAATGCGCAAGGTATCACACGTGCCTTGCGCGGGGTTTGGCATGGGCGTTATGGAACAGCCCGTTGCCCTGCTCATGATGATAGGCTGCCTAGTTTATCTATTTCTAATGGACATGATGGGCGTCTTTTACTCTATTGTTATGCTGGTTGCTCTTTTAGAGAGATCATACAAGCGCTTATTAGAATTGGGTTGCTTGGAAAACAAGCTTATGCTCATACGCTCTCTTTCTCAAAACAGTTTTGTGCTGATCTCAAACGAGCAAAACAGAAAGCAGAGAGAGCAAAAGCAATTTGGCAACAAAGCCAACCAATCAAAAATACTTTAGCAGAAACCTATTTACGCATGCGGCATATTACATGTGATTTGCCTGCTGATTTACGCTTTTACGACAAGTGTCCACACCCCTCTGGGGGTACACTGCCCGCGTTGATTGCTCTTGTTAAGGGGGATGGTTCCTTTGCCATTCATAGAACCTTTTTACAAGCCAATGGCTGCAAAACAGATCAAAAACCAGCAAAAGCCATGTTGGGTTCTGTCACGGGTGGCGCTGTGCAATTAAGTCAAGCCAATCCAAAACATCTGGTCATTTGTGAAGGCATTGAAACCGGTCTGGCTCTGCTGTCTGGGTTGTTATCAGAGCCCGTTGATTTATGGGCGTCCCTTTCAACCCATGGCATGATGCATGTGAATTTACCTCCTACAAAAGCCCGTCTCACCATTGCAATGGATGGCGATGATGCGGGTCGTAAAGCAGGTTTTAACCTCGCTGCACATGCCTATAGACAAGGCTTTGAGGTTTTTATCATGCAAGCCCCCTACGGTCTAGATTTCAATGATGTTTTGATACTGAAAGGTATAAATAAATGAGAGAGAATAAAAATAATATTGTCGATACCAACAATCAAAATGTTTCATGCAATGATAACGATAATGGCTCTTTAAATGATAAGACTTGTTTAGAAGCCATTCCTTATAAGCAAGCATTGCAACAAAATGGTTGGGGGGAATTAAAGCCTATCACGGCGGCTCTTTTACCCGTCGAGCCTTTTGGCTCATTACAACTCCCCATGCCATTCATGGATTATGTTTATGACGTTTCAGAGCGTCAACAAGCCCCTATGGATTTTATTGCTGTCTCTGCTCTCTGTGCCTTGGCTGCTGTCATTGGTAATGGCGTGCGGGTTGCTCCAAAACAACATGATGATTGGATTGTTGTGCCTAATCTCTGGGGCGCTCTGATTGGTCAATCGTCAACATACAAAACACCAGCCATGAAAGCCGCTTTAGCGCCTATCACTTGCCTTCAAAAGGAATGGTATAAAGACTGGTTAAAGCAAAAAGAAAAACAAGAAATTGAAGAGAGACTTGAAACTTTAGACAAAAGAGAAAAAGAAAGACAAGCCAATAAAGCGATAAGAAAAGGAGAGTGTGAAACAGCACGTGCTCTTTTGTATGAAACGCTCTCTAAAGACAATGTGCATGATGATGATGTCTCTCGTTTTATTGTCAATGATGTGACTGTTGAAAAGCTTGGGGAACTCTTAAAAGAAAACCCCCGTGGTCTCTTAATGGTGCGTGATGAATTATCTGGTTTTTTAGCCAATCTGGAAAAAAAGGAATATCAAACAGACCGTACTTTTTATCTAACGGCTTTTAATGAAGATGATCAATTTACTTATGACCGTATCGAGCGTGGAACCATTTTTATCCCTTATGTCACTTTATCCATGATTGGAGGCATTCAACCTTCACGCATTATTCCGCTCATTCAAGCCATACACCGTGGAATAAACGATGACGGTTTATTGCAACGCTTTCAAATGATTGTCTGGCCCGATGACAATAAAGAGTGGCAATTGGTTGATAAACCGCCCAATCAAGAGGTCTGGCAAAAGTATGAAGGGGTATTTCGCTCTTTTCGTGATAAACGCTTAGGTTCTCCCGAACAACCACTGATTATGCGTTTTTCTCCTAAAGCACAAGTGAAGTTTTATGAATGGTTCGAGCATCTTCATAAAGAGGCAAAAGGAGGTACTCACTCAGAAAGCTTACAATCGCATCTTTTAAAAATGCCAAAGACCATAGCAAGCCTTGCGTTAATTTTTGAACTTCTTGATAGTGGTGGTTTAGAAATTGGTCTCTATGCCATTACAACAGCCTTGCGTTGGGAAAAATATCTGTTAAGTCATGTCAAAAGACTTTATGCGGCGGGGGATACATTAACAGCAGAGCGTGCAAAATTAATTGTTGAACGCTGTGATTGTTTACCCGATGTTTTTACAGCAAGGGATGTTTATAAACGTGATTGGAAATATTTAACAGACAATCAAACCGTTAAGCAAGCTTTAGAGCTTTTATGTCGTTGTAACTATATTCGTGAAATCTCTGGAGAGAATAACTCCCAAGGCGGTCGACCTACCATACGTTATGAACGGCACCCTTTAGTGAAAAGTCATAAGACATCACACTGAGGCAATTTGGAAATCTTATAAAACATTAAACAATATAACAGTGAACCTTTAAAGCACTCCCCATCATTAGTTTTGGGGGGGTATGGGGGTTTTGGGGGGTCTTTTTACCCCCCCTTTATATATATTTTTTAGTCAAAAATAAAAGTTATTATATTTCAATAAGTTAATCTTTCAAATAAACAACCTATATTAAACATAACACATAAATACAATTTTTAATATATATCTAAGAGGGTTTTGTAGGTGTTTTGGGGGTTTTAAAAACAGACAAAACCTATCTATAAAATAATTCATAAAACCTATCAAAATACTTATTCTGATGTTTTAAATTCCATGGTGCATTTGTCTTGATTAACAGGTCAATTAACACATCAAATAAACAGCAAATTTCACTATTTTGCTGATCTGACCTCTCTCATGGGCTGTGGATAAACAGCCTTTAAAAAACTTTTTGAAAAAGTTTATCGGCTTTTGAATGACTTTAACTCATTTTGCACTCGATATTTGGTTTGAATCAATTTAATAAACTCCATTTTGATTACTTTGAAGGGAATTAATCAATAGAATATATTGCCATGGAGTCTATTCTTTATGCTTCAATCTATTAAGTATGATAATGAACATGTCACTTTACGCTCTCTCTTAGAATATTATCGTCAACAAGCAAAATCACCCCGTGAATTGGGAACCATGTTTGAAAACCTTGTCATGGCTTATTTGACAAACGACCCTTTACAAAAGCAAGAATACGAAAAGGTTCAAACCTATTTGGAATGGGCTAAAGAGCATGGAGAAGATGGAACTGATATTGGCATTGATCTGGTCGCTACAATCCGTGATGAAGGAGGCTATGCTGCCATTCAATGTAAATGCTATGATGCCTCTCACATAATTAAAAAAGAAGATATTGATAGTTTTATAGCAGCGTCTGGCAAAAAGATCTTCACCCGTCGTATTCTGGTTGATAGCACTGAAACAGATTGGAGTGACAATGTTGAACTAACTTGTGAGGGGCAAGAGGTTCGTATTCAACGCATAAACCTTTTTGATTTGGAAAGCAGTCAAATCGATTGGGGGGCGTATAAAGAACAAGGACAAGCCGTTCTTAAAGAGCAACCCAAAAAAAAGCTTTTAGATCATCAAAAAGAAGCCCTTGAGAAAGTCTGTGAAGGTTTAAAAGAAGCAGACCGTGGCAAGCTTATTATGGCATGTGGTACGGGCAAGACTTTCACCAGTTTGAAGATAGCAGAAACCATAGCAGGTCAAGGCAAGCGTGTTTTGTTTTTGGTGCCCTCCCTTGCTCTTATCTCTCAAACAATCCGTGAATGGACAGAAGATACAGAAGTGCCTTTGCGTTCCTTTGCCGTGTGTTCCGATACACAAGTAGGAAAACGTCGTAAGAATAATAAAAATGATGCTCTTGAATTTGATAGCTCTGATCTTGCCTTGCCTGCTACCACGGATGCAAAAGAACTGGCTAGTAAAGCGAGTAAGGTTTCACATAATCTGATGACCGTGGTCTTTTCCACTTATCATTCAATCCAAGTGATTTCGGATGCACAAAAAGACCATGGTTTACCCGAATTTGATTTGATCATTTGTGATGAAGCGCATAGAACCACTGGGGCTTCATTGGGAACTGAAGACAATGAATCTGAATTTATCAAGGTTCATGATAACAACATCATTCGAGGCAAAAAACGCCTCTATATGACAGCAACGCCCAAGATCTTTACCGATGATGCCAAAAAGAAAGCCAATGAAATCAATGCCGTTCTAGCATCTATGGATGATGAAGAGCTCTATGGAAAAGAGCTTTATACCTATACTTTCTCAAAAGCCGTTCAGAATGAACTTTTAGCACCTTATAAGATTATTGTTTTGGGTGTTAATGAAGAGGAAGTAAGTCAATCCATTCAACATCTGATGACCGATGAAAATTATGAACTTATTCTTGATGATAAAACCAAGATCATAGGTTGTTATCAAGCCCTTGCTAAAATAGATCTAAAAGTTGATCTAAGTGATGACCCCAATCCCATGCGGCGGGCTTTAGCATTTTGTAAAGATATCAAGACTTCTAAACGCATTCGTAAAACCTTCAATTCTGAAGAAATACAAGAAGAATTATTTAATCTTCATCAACTCTATAAAGATACCCCGCCTCTTCACTGTACCTTTGATCATATTGACGGAACACAAAGTGCCAAATCACGCAATAAAGCCCTTGATTGGCTTAAGGAAGATGTGGGGGAAAATACTTGCCGTGTGCTCACCAATGTAAGATGTCTGTCTGAAGGGGTGGATGTACCCGCTCTTGATGCCATTATGTTTTTACACCCGCGTAAAAGTTATGTGGATGTCATACAGGCGGTGGGGCGTATCATGCGCCGTGCAAAGGGCAAGAAAAGAGGCTACATCATTTTACCCGTTGGGATCCCTGCTGGGGTTTCTGCTGAACATGCTTTACGCTACAACAAGAGATACAAGGTGGTCTGGCAAGTGATCAATGCTTTGCTTGCTCATGACGAGAATTTTGAAATCACCCTTAACCAGATGATTTTGGGGCAAGATGTTAGTGATTCTTTGGAGATTGTCGCCTTAAAGAGCATGACCGCGGTTGAGGATAAACTTCATATCCATGAAAAATCAGAACATATGGGACTTGAGATTGGAAAAGCCGCTCATGAACCACAAATTATTCATAGCGTAACAGGAAGATTACCTTTTTATAAAGAGTTTCCCAATGCTTTGAAAACCCTTATTGCAAAGAAATTTGCTATTGCGGATTATTGGGAAAATTGGGCGTGCAATGTTGCTGAGATTGCACAAAACCATATCACACATCTCCAAAACCTGCTTGCTGATGAAACCAGTGAAGCCTTTCATGCTTTTGATGTCTTTCATAAAGAACTAAAGAACAACTTAAACAGTGAAATCACGCAAGAGGAAGCGATTGAGATGTTAGCGCAACATCTTGTCACGCGTCCCGTATTTGAAGCTTTATTTGACGGTAATGAATTTGTACAGAACAATGCCATTTCACAAGCAATGGAAAAAATCTTAACAGAACTTGATAAAACCAATATCGAGGAAGAATCCAAGGAATTACAAGAATTTTATAACAGTGTAAGGCTTCGTGCTTCTGGGATTACCACACCACAAGCAAGGCAAAATCTTATTATTACGCTTTATGAAAGCTTTTTTGCCAAGGCATTTAAGAAAACCACGGATAGGCTTGGGATTGTTTATACGCCCGTTGAGGTTGTTGATTTTATCATTCATTCTGTTGATGATGTGTTGCGTAATGAGTTTGGCAAAAGCTTGGGGTCACGTGGTGTGTCTATTCTTGACCCTTTCACTGGAACAGGAACCTTTATCACACGGCTTTTACAATCAGATCTCATCAAACCAGAGGATATGGAATATAAATTCCGTCATGATATCCATGCCAATGAGATTGTTTTGCTTGCCTATTACATAGCAGCGATTAACATTGAATCGACCTATCATAGTTTGATGAAAGAGAATTATATCCCATTCAAGCATATTGGTTTGGCTGATACGTTTCGGATGCTTGAAAAACAAGATTTGATGAAAGGTTTACTAGAGGAAAACAGTGAATATTTAGAGCATCAAAAAAAACTGGATATTAAAGTTATCTTTGGTAACCCTCCTTATTCGGTAGGACAAAAGAATGAAAACGATAATAATCCCAATATATCTTATCCCATATTAGATGATCGTATTCGTGAGACTTATATAGCTAAATCGAAAGCAACTAGTACGCAAAAGTTATATGATAGTTATATCCGCGCTATCCGCTGGGCTAGTGACCGTATTGATAATGCTGGGGTAATCGGCTTTGTCACAAATGCCGGTTTTATTACTGGACATTCTATGGATGGTTTACGCAAATGCCTCGTTGAAGAATTTAGCAGCCTTTATATTTTCCATTTACGGGGGAATGCACGGACTTCTGGAGAACAACGTAAAAAGGAAAGTGGTGGCATTTTTGGTGAAGGATCTCGAGCTCCCATAGCTATCTCTATTTTGGTTAAAAATCCAGAATCTCAACAGCGTGGCAAAATATATTTCCGTGATATTGGAGATTATCTCACGAGAAAAGAAAAGCTTATAATAATAGAGTCTCTTGGTAGCATTGATGGTATTACACGGAGCAAACAAGGTTGGCAAATAATTACACCAGATAAGTACAGTGATTGGCTTGATCAACGTGATGACAGTTTCAAAACATTCTTAGCTATGGGTGTCAAAAAGGGGCATGATAAAAAGCTCTTTGAAACTTATTCTCTTGGTGTTTCAACCAATCGTGATGCTTGGACGTATAACTCAAGCCGTGAATCTGTAAAGAAAAATATGAATAACATGACTGCCTTCTATAATAATGAGGTAAAACGTTTAAATAATACCTATTCACATGCTGATCGTACAGCACGTGCAAAGGTCGTGAATGATTTCGTCAATTCCGATGTAAGAAAGATTAGTTGGAGCAGTACTCTTAAGAGAGAATTATTAAGAGGTAAATTTTCCGAATTTGAAGATAAATGCCTTATTCAAAGCCTATACCGTCCTTTTACACAACAATGGCTTTATTACAATAGCGTCTTTAATGAAGCAGTTTATCAAATGCCGCGTATATTCCCGATAAGACAAGCGGTTGATAATAAGGTGATACAAATTACAGGTATAGGAGCAAAGAAAGACTTTTCTGTATTGATGACTAAAGCTTTGCCTAATTTAGATTCAATAGAAAAAGGTCAATGTTTTCCACGCTATATTTACGAAGATACTACGGTTTCAAAAAGTAAAAGTGAGAAACAATCCCATTTATTTACAAATTCTATAGAGGAAAACAAAACAGCTGGTTTACAACGCCGTGATGCCATTACTGATGAAGGATTAGCACATTTTAAAGCCGCTTATCCTAATGAAACCATAACAAAAGATGATCTATTCTATTATGTTTACGGTCTACTTCATTCAGAAGATTACCGTGCTCGTTATGCGCATAATTTATGTAAAGAATTACCTCGCATTCCTTGTGTAAAGAGTGCTGATGATTTTTGGAAGTTCGTAACAGCAGGGCGTGAACTGGGTCATTTGCACGTGAATTATGAAACTGTAAAACCTTATCCAGTCACCTTTAAAAAGGGTAATCCAAAACAGACAGAGATCTCTAATCCCGAAGAATTTTACTACGTTACAGAAATGAAATTTTCTGGGAATAGTAAGGAAAAGGATAAATCGACTGTTTTTTATAATAGCAATATCGTCATGACGGATATACCTCTTAAAGCTTATGAGTATATAGTCAATGGAAAGCCTGCTCTTGAATGGGTTATGGAACGTCAATGTGTTAAAACAGATAAAAAGAGCGGCATTGTTAATGATGCTAATCGCTATGCTGTTGAAACCATTGGCAACCCTGCCTACCCTCTAGAGTTATTTCAAAAGGTTATTACCGTAAGTTTAGAAACAATGAAAATCGTAAAAAACTTACCAAAATTAGAAATTAAAGAAACTGAATAACTTATAAAGCATGCTTACATAATGGGTATGCTAAATTCACAAGGGGTATAGAGCTTATAACCATAATCTATACCTCTCTTGTTAAGTTGATTAGATACAATCTCAAAAAGACAGTTTATATGCGTTATTCTAAAAAGAAATCATTTGCACTTTTAAATACTCTTATTTGGATTGCTTTAAGACTTTTAAGAAACCCACTCTTAAATAGAATTAGATTTTTTTACATTGCTGTTAAGAGATTATATCGCAATCTAAAATGATAGCTTTATTGTTTTCAAAAGCTTTGTTTAAAGAGAGTTATGTATATTCATTTTGTTTATAGGTTTTGAAGGTGTAAAAATCGTCACCCCCCCTCAAAACGTATATTATTAGTTGAATTTATAGGTTGTGTTATCAATATGAGTTGTTTTTTAAAGGTCTGTAAAATCTTAACCTATTAAAATATAATGTTTTTACTTTTTATTGTTTTTTTATCTAAAAAGAGCAACCGTCAAAACCCAAAACCCCGTCAAAACTCATAACCATAAGGGTCTTGATAGCATTTCTTATGAGTTACAAACCAACTTTTGAAAGGCTTTACAGGATCATACGCTTTTCATAAGACATGTTTTAATCACTCACTAAAATAATCTATTTTGTCAGTTCAATTTACTGACACATAACTGACAAATATATATTGTTAGTTGAATTTATGGGTTACTATTTAAAAGGTTGTATCATTAAAATACTAACATATTGAAATATATTGATTTTAATTTTCTCTCATTAAAAAAAATAATGGTGGTTTAACATTGCAATTTGAAAATAAAACCACCATACAAAGAAATTTACTTCAAATTATCTGTAATCCTTTTACAGAGGAATTCATAGAAGTTACTTGCATAATATTGTGGATCTTTGGGTGGAAAATCAAAATAGAGTGCACATTCTCCATTCTGGAATTGAGAATAATCGAAGAAAAATGTCTCTCCAAAATCGGTTCTACTAACAATAAGTTGCTGTGGCGTTGCAAAACCATTTTTTCTATAATTTAAGTTTTTATAAACAATATCATCACTACGAACAATCTCAAAGTTTGTATCATAAACGCTACATATTTCCTCACCACAAATTTCCCCTCTTCCATAGTTTTTTAAAAAACTTTTATAGGAAGACGTAAACTGCAAACCAAGAGTTTTCTCTGCTTTTTCAATCAGTGCATCATCAACTGCTTCATCTGTAGAGCCAAAATCGATACTATCGTTATATTTATCAACTAGTACTGCAACATCAGCTAAGGTATAGGTTTTCATAGATGATCCTCAAAACTTGCGTAACGCTCCATATTGCCCCTATCAATTGCCCCTCCTCCATAGTTTTTTCCAAAAGCTCTTGTAAAAAGGGATAGGTTGCGGAGTGGGAGTGTTCTCAGTCTTTTCAATCGGTTGTTCACCTTCAGGTATCTCTTCTCCCACGCTTTCTTTAATTCTTTTGCAAAGGAATTCATAAAAATTGCTAGCGTAATATTCAGAA
The DNA here is from genome assembly GCF_042195705.1 of Bartonella sp. AP72JLCBS. NCBI lineage: Bacteria > Pseudomonadati > Pseudomonadota > Alphaproteobacteria > Hyphomicrobiales > Bartonellaceae > Bartonella > Bartonella sp. AP72JLCBS. Next base: position 10,338 of record NZ_JBHIOU010000019.1, read on the forward strand.
TCTTCAGATGAAAGCATGACATAGATTGGACATTCTCCATCCCGAAACTGCGTATAATCAAAATAAAAGGTTTCACCAAAAGCAGCATCACAAACGATAAGCTGTTCTGGTGTTGCGAAACCACGTTTTCTATCATTGAAGTTTTGGAAAACAATATCACCAGCAGGAATACCTACAGGATTCTCATAAAGACTATAGATTTCATCACCACCAATATCCCCGCCTTTACAATGTTCTAAAAAACTCTTGTAAGATGATGTAAATTGTAAACCGAGAGCTTTCTCCGCCTTTTCAATTACGAAATCACCAACTGCATCATCTTCAGTACCAAAATTGATAATATCACCATTATATTTATCAACTAATTCTAAAACATCATCTAAGGTATAGGTTTTCATAGATGATCCTCCTAAAAGGGATTAACAATTCTTGCATTTTTTGAAAACAAAAAAGAATGACGGCTTTAACAGTGTATTTCAAAAGGAAACCGCCCGACAAAAAGCGTCATTCCAAATTAGCTATAATTCTTTTACAGAGGAATTCATAGAAGTTACTTGCGTAATGCTCTGAATCTCCAGATGCAATTTCAACATAGAGTGGGCATTCACCATCCCAAAACTGAGAATAATCAAAATAAAATGTTTCACCAAAATCAGTTCTATTCACGGCAAGCTGATTTGGTTTTGCGAAACCATTTTTTATATCCGTCAAATGATAGAAAACAATATCACCAGCAGGACACTTATCAAAACTTGCGTTATAAATGCTAAAAATTTCATAACCTCCAATTTCTCCTCCTCCATAATTTTTTAAAAAACTTTTGTAGGACGAGGTGAATTGTAAACCGAGAGTTTTTTCTGCCTCTTTAATCCGTACATCACTAGCTGCATCCTCTGCAGTGCCAAAGTCGATAACATCCGGATACTTATTAATTAATTGTGCAACATCAGCTAAGGTATAGGTTTTCATGGATGATCCTCAAAACTTGCGTTATAAACGCTTCATATTTCCTCTATCAATTTCACCTCTTCCATAGTTTTTTCCAAAAGCTCTTGTAAAAAGGTATAGGTTGCGGAGTGGGATTGTTCTCAATCTTTTCAATTGGTTGATCACCATCAGGTATCTCAACTCCCACGCTTTCTTTAATTCTTTTGCAAAGGAATTCATAAAAATTACTGGCGTAATATTCGCAATCTTCAGATGGAAGCATGACATAAAGTGGGCATTCACCATCCCGAAACTGCGTATAATCAAAGTAAAAAGTCTCACCAAAATCTGTTCTACTTACGATAAGCTGTTCTGGTGTCGCAAACCCCCTTTTTCTATTATTTAAGTTGCGGAAAACAATATCACCAGCAGCAATACCTATTCCACAATCCCTATAAACGCTACAGATTTCATAACCTCCAATTTCTCCTCCTTTATAATTTTTTAAAAAACTCTTATAAGAAGATGTAAATTGTAAACCGAGAGCTTTCTCCGCCTTTTCAATCAGTAGATCATCAACTGCATTTTCTGCAGTACCCAAATTGATAATCTCATCATCATATTTATTCACTTTATCAATTAATACTGCAACATCATCTAAGGTATAGGTTTTCACAAATCTTCCCCTGCGTGCTCTTTAATTCTTTTACAGAGAAATTCATAAAAATTACTTGCATAATAATGTGACGCTCCAGATGGAATCTTGACGTAGAGTGGGCATTCACCATCCTGAAACTGAGTATAATCAAAGTAAAATGTCTCACCAAAATCAGTTCTACTGACAACAAGCTGTTCTAATGTCGCAAAACCATGTTTCCTATGATATAAGTTTTTATGCACAATATCACCAGCAGGATGATCCTCAAAACTTGCGTAACGCTCCATATTTCCTCTATCAATTTCACCTCTTCCATAGTTTTTTCCAAAAGCTCTTGTAAAAAGGGATAGGTTGCGGAGTGGGAGTGTGCTCAATCTTTTCAATCGGTTGATCACCTTCAGGTATCTCTTCTCCCACGCTTTCTTTAATTCTTTTACAAAGGAATTCATAAAAATTACTTGCGTAATATTCGCAATCTTCAGATGGAAGCATGACATAAAGTGGGCATTCACCATCCCGAAACTGCGTATAATCAAAGTAAAAAGTCTCACCAAAATCTGTTCTACTTACGATAAGCTGTTCTGGTGTCACAAAACCATGTTTTCTATAATAATTTAAGTTTTGTAAAACAATGTCATCAAAAGGAATATCTTCTCCACACTCTTTATAAAGGCTATAGATTTCATAACCAGCAATGTCTCCTCCTTTATAATGTTTTAAAAAAGTTTTATAGGAAGATGTGAATTGTAAACCGAGAGCTTTCTCCGCCTTTTCAATCACGAGATCATCAACCGCATTTTCTGCAATCCCAAAACTAACAATATCACCATCATATTTATCAACTAATTCTATGACATCCGCTAAGGTATAGGTTTTCATCAATTATCCTCCATAAATTATTTTATAAGTTTCTTTTTTCTCTTTTCATCAACCGTAGAGAATTACTGCCGGTGCTCCTGTCCCCATCTGTCAAAATCTATCCCTATGATACTCCATTTCATATCGATTATTCCTCCTAAATTATTGTTTGTTTGTTCTCTATATCCTTTAGCGCGTTCCTTCCAATATTCCTCTCTCCACTTACCAAACTTTTTTCTCTCTATAAGCGATTGATGTGTTTTAGAAGGAGCATGAATCACGGAATTATATTTGTTATGATCTTTACTGCCAATTTCTGCTATGGGCCCCTCATGCGTTTGCTTTAGGTGATGCAACTCAACAGGCTGACCATCAAATCCTATCGGTGCTCTTCCTGTTTCCATTCTATCAATATTAGTGCCCCACATTTCTTTTTTGTTTTCCATCCAGTTAACCCTTTTATTAGGATCAAACAGGTCGTCTCTCTGATAGGCTTTGTTTGTCTGTCCAAATTTGCTATCGGTAAATTTAGTGGGTTTCTTTTTTAACCAAAGCTTTTTTTCTTTAGCAGCAAGTTTAGTTAGTTCTTTCTTCGCCGCAAGTTTGTCAGGATCTCCCTGAGCTGCAAGTTTGGCAAGATTTTTCTTGGAAGCGAATTGGGCAAAATCTTTCCTAGCAATGAACTTGATCACAGCCTTGTTGCCAAGATTTATAGCTCCCTTGGCTGCTCCAGCTCCTCCAGCAAAGTTTTCTAATACTCCGGCTGATAATCTTCCACTTTCAAAACCAGCATTAAAAGCTCCGTCAACTCCCGCTTTTTCAATATTCTCTTTTACGTAATCTATATCCCCTATAAAGGAATCCTCAACACCTCCCCAGAATTGACCAGCACCTTCCCAGACATCATCAATCACATGTCCACTCACGACCCAAGACGCTCCTGTTCCAATGTCTTTAAAACTCTTTTCAACGCCCCCCCGTGGATTGCTAGCAAATATTATCATTTGTAACATCATGTTCTTCACAGCGCCATCAGCTAACTCGTATAGCTTGATTGGTATATCGGCAATGAGACCAGTCATAATTCCTGTCGAAAAAGTTCTATCTTGTTGTTCATCAATCTCGAACCATTTTTCGTTAACATCTCTTCGACACTGATCATCAGGGCACTCTTCTAACTCTTTCTTCATCTGAGCGCGTTGTGCACTACCCAAAAAGTTATTTGCAGCGGCATTACCTGCGGCATCAGCGCCGGCATCAACATTGCCACCGGCAATGGCAGCGGCAACGCCCCCGGCAGCCCGTGCGACATCAATGGTGTGGTCTCTAAAGTCAGCAAACTGCGCATCAATCTTTGCGTTTATACGCGCTTCCTCTTCCGGAGTTGGGGTGCGACCGTTTAGGTCCCCCATTTCCTCTTTCACAATGCCTTGCACCCACAATTGAAACTGGAGCATAGCAGTGGCTTCGCCCACAGCACCCCCCACAGCACCGGCCGTGCAAGCACCGCTCGCAACAGCGCCTTTTAAACAGCCAAGACCAGCGTGGGCAACGATCTGTGTGACCGTATCTATTTTGCCTTCAGCCTTGGCGGTACCGATTTCTTCCGCCAACGATTTGCCAACCGTATCAGACAGGGCGATGCGCAGATTGTTAAAAAAGTTCTTGTCAAGAGAGCCACCCTCAAGAGCCGTTTGAACGCCTGTGCCAATGGCGGCTTTGATCAGGTTCTTTTCCGCTTCACTGGCGATACGATCGACAAAAGGAGCGGTTTTTGGTAAAGATTGTCCAACACCTGCCATTTCCGTTAGTTGGCTGGTTAAGCCCGCCGTTAACATCGATGAGACAATGCTGAGAACATTCTTTGAAGAGCCAAGCTCATGCAAGGCACCGGCAATATTGCCGCGATTATTGACAAGAGCCACAGCGCTTTTGT
>NZ_JBHIOU010000020.1:0-12650 GCF_042195705.1 Bartonella sp. AP72JLCBS
TTTGCCAGCTCCCAATGTTGCGACAGCCCTTGCATTAAGACGGTTCATAAGAGCCATTTTTAGTCCTTTCTTATACAGTTTTTATCCATACACTCATCCCACTTGTTATGTGCAAATGAGTGGTTTTGATTGATTCAAGATAAACAGATTTGAAATGAGAGAATCCTACGTTATTCGGGACTCTCATTCAACATACAAAACAGTGAATTATCATTATAAATCAATACCTTGTCCAAGTAGGAAAGCATCACGAACAAACATGCCCCAATTGATAAAGCTTAATCGCGTGAAAGAGCGACAACAGGGTCAAGCCGTGAAGCTTGCCGCGCTGGAGAAAAGCCAAAACATATTCCTATGAGGGTTGAAAAAGTAAGAGACATAATGATCGATTCAATAGTATACACCAAATGAATAGGTGCCTTAAACAGAAGAAACAAGCCACCGATAGAAAGTCCAAGCAAGATCCCCAAACCACCACCAATCACACAAACCAAAATCGCTTCAATGAGAAATTGCTGTAAAATATCACTTTGCCGTGCACCAACTGCCATACGCACGCCGATTTCATTGATCCGCTCAGAAACTGTGACCAACATAATATTCATCACCCCTATACCCCCCACAACCAGGGAAATAGCTGCAATTGAAGAAATTAAAAGTGTTAAAATATTTGTACTCTCCATAACACGTTCACGGAAAAATTCAGAATTTCTAATGAAAAAATCCTCCCCGCCATGCCGCATAATGAGAAAACGTTTTATCATGGTCTCCGCTAAATATGAATCAATATCATCAGCAATCCTAACAATAATTGCACGAACTTCTGTTGTACCAAGAAAACGCGTCTGCACTGTTGTATAGGGTAAATAAAGCTGTAAAGTATTTGATGTATCTCCACTTGCATTATTTTGCGAATCAACAACACCAATAATACGCGCAGGAACATTACCCACATTCACCACCTTTCCAAGGGGGCTTTCATGGCTATGGGGGAAAAGAACAGACAATGCTTCTTTCTCGATCACGAGATCAACCGCCCGATCATGGACACTTTTTTGATCAAAAAACTGTCCTTTGAAAACTTTGAGCCCCTGTGTCTGAAAAAATTGTTCTCCCACCCCCGCAATAATGGCATTGACTTCAACTGCACCAAAACGCACTTTCGAGCTTGCTGAAATCTGTGGTGTCACACCAGAAACATAAGGTAATCCAGACAAGGCTTCTGCATCAGCTTCAACCAAACTGGTTATTTTTTCTGCTTGTGGATCAGAAAAACTTTTACCAGGAAAAATGGTTAATGTATTAGTACCCAAACTTTTAAAATTTTCCAGAATTTTCTCTCGTGTACCATTCCCTAAAGCCACCATAGCAATAATCGCCCCAATACCGATAATCACCCCAAGCATTGTTAGAAAAGTCCGCATGCGATGTGCATTCATTGCCAACAGAGCCATCACAAACGCCTCACGGAATCGCTCAACAAAAGAACGAAAAAAGCCCAGTTTTTGTTGGCCTTTTAGATTTTGTTGTTCCTGAAAAGATTTTCCACCAACTTTTGTTTTTGCAACCCTTGACCGTTTATCAGCAATAATTTCCCCATCACTGATTTCGATAATACGCTCTGCTCTTTCAGCCACCTGCATATCATGGGTTACAATGATAATGGTACGCCCCTCTTGATGAAGTTCATCCAAAATATGCAATACTTCTTGCCCACTCTTTTTGTCCAATGCACCAGTTGGTTCATCTGCAAGAATGACCTCCGCATTATTCATGAGCGCCCGAGCAATAGAAACACGTTGTTGCTGACCACCGGAAAGCTGATTTGGACGATGATTTATCCGATCACCCATGCCCAAACGCGTTAAAAGATCCTGTGCCCGCTTTTTCCTTGCTTCCACGGCACATCCCGCATAAATAGCCGGAATTTCAACATTACCAAGAGCTGTCAATTCATTCAACAAATGGTAACGCTGAAAAATAAAACCAAAATGATTACGTCGCAAAGCCGACAATTCATCCGCAGAAAGGGAAGCTGTTTCTTTACCAGAGATCCAATAACGACCAGAAGTTGGACGATCAAGACAGCCTAAAATATTCATCAAGGTCGATTTACCTGAACCGGAAGCACCTACAATTGCCACCATTTCACCACGTTTAATGGTAAGATTGATGTTTTTCAAAACGGTAACAAACGCTTCGCCCGCAGGAAATTTGCGCACAATATTTTCCAAGACGAAGACAGCATCTGCTTGATTTGTGCTCATGCTTTAACTCTCGTCTTCGCTATGCATGTGAGAAGACTCTGGCATCACTCCATCAGACGAACTGGTGACGACGACATCACCCTCGTTAAGTCCTGAAATAATCTCTGCCATAACCTTATTATTCAACCCAACGCTCACCTGTTTAGTAACCACCTTATTTTCCCCCACCAAAACAGAAACCCATGCTTTACGCTCTCTTGTCTCATCGCGTAAAGCATCACTTGGAACCAACAAGACATTCTGCGCGTGCCCTAAGATAATATGAACTTGAGCAGTCATATAGGTTCGCAAAAAATTGTCCGCATTATCAACATGTAGAATTCCATTGTAATAGATAGCCGATGATATTAAAGCACTAGAACCACTCACCATACCAGGATTAATACTCACATCAGCACGAATTGCTTCAGGAGCCGGCTCTACTTTTTCTAAAACGCCTTCATAACGACGCTGTGAATTACCTAGAACTGTAAAATAAAGTGGTTGTCCAGCTCGGACTTTAAGAACATCTGCTTCTGAGATTTGCGCCTTGATCGTCATCTTTGATAAATCACCCAAAATAACAATCGTTGGCGCCGACTGAACCGCATTCACATTCTGCCCTTCTTCCACAACTGTTGCCAAAACCGTTCCCGCTGAAGGGGCAGTGATGCGTGTATAACCTAAATTAACCTCTGCACTCTCCACATCAATTTGTGCTTGCACAATCTGCTGACGAAGTTGTTCAATTTGCGCCTCGCGTATTTTCACCTGTGTCGTAGCCTCATCGAGGTTCGCACGTGAAACCGCACGTGTTTCAATCATTTTTTTCTGACGCTCTAAATTTTTCTGTGCAAGAGAAAGATAGGCTTCTTGTTCTACCAAACTCGCATAATAATGCGATAATGCTGCTTTTTTTCTTTTTAAATCATTTTCCTGATCTGTAGGATCAATTTCTGCCAAGAGATCGCCTTCTTTCACAACACTCCCAGGGGAAACATGCATTGACACCACACGCCCTGTTGCTCGCGCACCAACAGCCACCAACCGGTAAGGACGTACAAGACCAGAAGCTAAAACACTTTCCTCAATATCCCCACGTTTCACCACCGCTGTTATATAAGTTGGAGCAGATGTTCCAAAAAAAACAGAACGTAACCATAACAACAAGAGAATGAGAAATATAGCAGTTAAAAAGAAGGAAAGTTTTTTGTGTTTTGTAATGAAATTTTTGAGTAAGTTTTTTTTCATTTCCCTACCTTTGCACGCGAACGAGGTGCATTATCAACGACTTCTGGACGCGATACATCAACAATGCCATCCCAGCCCCCCCCCAATGCTTTCATCAACGTGATATATTGCGTAACCAAAGAAACACGGCTATCTTTAAGCGCCATTTGTGCAGAATAATAAGAGCGATCAGCATTTAACAATTCAAGAAAACTAGTATTTCCATTCTCAAAAAGGTTCCGTGAAAGTTTTAAGGAATGAAGAGAAGCTTTATTCGCAACGATTAGCTTTTCTAAGCGTTGATGTTCCTTCGTTAATCTTACAAGCGCATTTTCTACATCTTCTAAAGCTTCCAACACAGCAGCTCGATAAGTAATAAAAGCTTGATCACGCTGCGCGCGCGCTACCGCAATAGAAGCCTCGACCTGACCTCCATTAAAAAGAGGAAAACGAAGACCAGGTCCAAAAGACCAGCCAATCGTTGAATTTTTCCATAATTGATCAATTGCCGTTGCTGCTGTCGAAATATTACCTGTTAAAGTAAGTGATGGATAACGATCTGCTTCACGTTGACCAATCCGTGCTGTCGCTTGCGCATATTGACGCTCTGCCCGTCGCAAATCTGGACGTGTTAACAAAATATCGGCTGGAATTCCTGCTGGTATCGGCCAGCGTGGTTGTGGAATCTTTGCATGCTTAGCATTTTTTTGTAAAAGATCCTTCAATGCCGTAGGCACACGACCAGTTAAGACAGAAAGGCGATGAACGCTCATTGCTAAATTCGCTTCCATCTGTGATATATCTGCTTCTGTATTTGCCATTTGTGCTTGCGCATTTGAAACATCAAGCTCAGAAACATCACCAGCTGTTAATCTAGCGCGCATCAGTTCATAAGTTTTACGTTGTGATACAGCAATTTGCCGCACAATAAACAACTTTTGTTGCCAACCACGCATTTGCACATAATTTGTTGCCACATCTCCTAGTAATGTCACCATGGTAGCGCGCATATCTTCCACAGCCGCATCAAGGCCATAACGCGCCGCTTCAACCGCACGTTTATGCCCACCAAAAAAATCAAGCTCCCAGCTTGCATCAAAACCACTACTATACTGGTTGAACAATGCATCAGACTGTCCAGAACGACTACGGGTTCCTGAAATTGAATTGGACACATTTGGCAAAAGAGTTCCCACAACCTGTCCTAAACCCGCACGCGCCTCACGTACCCGAGCTTTGGCAACAGCAACATTATTATTTCCAGAAATCGCGTAATCCATTAACGCATCTAGAACAGGATCATTCAAATGCCGCCACCATCCGGCAAGCGCAACGGGCTGCCCAGCAGTCTGTGCAGATTTTTCTCCCCAAACTGCTGGAACACGAAAAGATGTTTTCTGGTAATTAGGACCAACCATACATCCTGACAAAAGCAAACACAACAAGACACTAAAAAATAATCCACGAGAAGCGCCCCATTTGAGATTTCTGATATACATCCAGTCTCCCGCATTCTTTCAGAATCATTATTTAATATTAATACTTTATTTACCTCTTATTTCAAACTTGACGTGAAAAATCAAATACAGTTTGCACAGGAATATGATCTGAAGGACGTTCCCATCCGCGCGCATCACGAAAAATCGAAAGATCTACAACAAAAGGGGCTAAATCTTGAGAAGACCAAACATGGTCAAGCCGCCGCCCATAATCGGTAAATGCCCAATCGCGAGCACGATAACTCCACCATGTGTAAAGCTTGGTAGGAACAGGAATATGCAACCGCATCAGATCAACCCATCCACCTTGACAACACAAATCCTGTAAACGCTCGGTTTCAATGGGAGTATGGCTTACAACCTTCAACAATTGCTGATGAGACCAAACATCCTCTGCCAAAGGAGCAATATTTAAATCTCCCACCAAAAGAGAAGAAAGACCATCGCCTTGATCCGCACGAATGGAGGACATTTCTTCTAAAAAATCAAGCTTATGACGAAACTTTTCATTCACATCAGCATCAGGGATATCTCCCCCAGCAGGAACATAAAAATTATGAATCCGCAAGCTTCTCCCATGGGCTTCCACAATAACTGAGATATAACGGCAATCTTGGTTTTGGCAAAAAAAACGCTTTTCTACCTTTTTAAAAGGCAAACGAGAAACAATAGCCACCCCGTTATAAGATTTTTGTCCACTCAATGCGATATGCTTATAACCCGCTGCTTCAAAAGCCTCCACTGGAAATAAAGCATCTGGACATTTTGTTTCCTGTAGACACAAAACATCTGCGGAAAAGAGTTCCAAATACTGAAAAACCTGTGCAAGACGCAAACGAATAGAATTAATATTCCAAGTCGCAATACGAAAGAACATTTGTTTTAATCCAAATAACGTAACACTCTTTCTTCATTTCTTCGAAGGAAGCGTGAACATCCCATTAGCGAACCGGACGTCTGTCCGCACATTCATAACCTGCACAGTAGTTTCCAAATTTTGTTGGTCAACAATTGTCCACTGCCGCAAAGCAGAGCCTTTAGAATCAAAAACCATCCTTATTTGCCCTGCCCCAATCGTTTTATCACGCAGAACAATCGTCACAGCCCCTGGATCTTCGCGAAATGCCAACAAGCGCCCAGAAGATACATCAATTTTATCATCCAACAAAAACTTCATTGGCGTTTGCGAAAGTTGTGAAAAGTTCCAAGTATTCAAAGCCCGATTGTTAATACCCACAAATTGGCCATCTGCAATAATTTGTAAAGGCATTTTTTTGTAAATGAAACGAATTTTCCCTGGACGCTCTAAATAAAATGTCCCCTGAGACATTTTTCCCTTTGGACTAAACTGAATAAAATCACCTGTCATTGTTTTGATTGCCGCAAAGTGATTCACAACATTTTGCGCCTTTATCACTTTATTAGATACTTGCGAAAAAACAGGAAAAGTTAAACACCAAAAGATAATAATTCCCACCAACCCAAAGATTCTTCTTTGCGGTAAAAAAGACGTTTTCATAAAAAATGCTCCCAAGCAATACTTAATTGACTTTATAATTCATAACTTAAGTGATCAACGACGAATAAATACCCTTCTTTATAAGATAAAGATATTGTTTGAAAAAAATATCAAAAGATTTTTAAAAGTATTCTTCTTCGACAGTCTCCAAAACTTTTCGCTTACCCATATCATTTACTGGACTAATGATGCCTTCTTCTTCCATCATTTCAATCAATGTTGCAGCACAGTTATAACCAATGCCTAAACGACATTGAATATAAGAAGTTGAAGCCTTACGATCACGAAGCATAATAGCAACAGCTTGACAATAGGAATCATCTGCTAAAGAAACATCCCTCTATTTCTTGCGATCTCTTTCGGTATCGTTTCCAAATAACCAGTCTGCGTTTATGTTTCCGAAATCATCAAATTTTCCTGCTTATCTGCTGATTTTCTAAACGCATAATATATTCTTTCCCACCCCTAATCTATGAAGCAACATAAATTATAGTCAATACATAATGGATTAAGGACTAAACATATTACTCGCGAACATGAAAGCTCTTTTAAGTATCAAAAATGCTTTTTTGACTTCCTTCCCACCCAAAAGAATAAAAATCTTCATCCGAACCACTCTGTAAACAGTTTGGAGTTTAGCAAATTTCACTTAGCTTCCCACCCCATATAATTCATTTATATTAAGACTCGACAGATCAGCCTTGCCCTAAATATTTAGAGCGCACTTAAAAAGACACTTAAATACCAAACCTTACATGCTTTTACCCCCCTCTACACTCGCAATGACATTATTTTATACCAAGATATTGATTTATAATAATTTATCTTTTTAACTTAAATCATAACGCCAAAGACAATAAGATTCTTTCATCACATACTCTCTCATATTGAATCAATTCAAATCATTTGCTTGCACGTTACAAGCAAGGTTGGTGTATGGATAAAAGTTATATAAGATAAAGAATCCCCTTATAAGGAGTCTCAAGTACCAAGGAGCTATCGCAAATTGAGAGCTGGTATATGAAAATGCAGAATTTCTACGATACAATAGGATAAACACTTGTTTTACAAGGTATTATAAAAAACAACTATAAAGATTTTTCAAAAGCGCTCTTCTTCAGCAGGCACTAAAATTTCTCGTTTCCCTGCGTGATTTGCTGGACTAATAATACCTTCTTCTTCCATCCTCTCAATCAATGTCGCAGCGCGGTTATAACCAATGCCTAAACGGCGTTGAATATAAGAGGTCGAAGCCTTACGATCACGAAGCACAATAGCAACAGCTTGACTATAGGGATCATCTTCTGAAGGAGAAGACAAAGAAACATCAGCACCATCCTCTTCAACTTCTTGCGTAATTGTTTCTAAATAATCCGGTCGTGCTTGCGCTTTGAGATGCGCAACAACCTGCTCCACTTCATCATCCGCAACAAAAGGCCCATGCACACGCTGAATACGTCCTCCTCCCATCATAAAGAGCATATCTCCTTGTCCCAATAATTGCTCGGCCCCCTGTTCGCCTAAAATTGTTCGGCTATCAATTTTTGAACTCACAGAAAAAGAAATACGTGTAGGAAAATTGGCTTTGATCGTCCCAGTAATAACATCGACAGAAGGACGCTGTGTCGCCATAATTACATGGATACCGGCAGCACGTGCCATTTGTGCTAAACGTTGAACCGCTCCTTCAATATCTTTACCAGCAACCATCATCAAATCAGCCATTTCATCAATAATGACAACAATATAGGGCATAGGACTAAAATCAAGTGTTTCCGTTTCATAAAGAGGCTCACCAGTCTCGCGATCAAATCCAACTTGAATTGTCCGCACCATTGTCTCTCCCTGACTTGCAGCTTCCCTAAGACGTGCATTAAACCCATCAATATTACGAACACCTAGTTTTGACATTTTACTATAGCGTTCTTCCATTTCACGAACAGCCCACTTTAAAGCAATCACGGCTTTTTTAGGATCTGTCACCACGGGTGTTAATAAATGGGGAATGCCATCATAAACCGAAAGCTCAAGCATTTTCGGGTCCACCATAATGAGACGACATTGTTCAGGTGTCATACGATAAAGCAATGATAAAATCATTGTATTGATAGCAACAGACTTTCCCGATCCTGTTGTACCAGCAACCAAAAGATGGGGCATTTTTGCTAAATCTGCAACAACAGCTTCCCCCCCGATTGTCTTACCCAAAGCAAGTCCTAGCTTGGCTTTGCTGTCAATAAATTCTTGCGCCTGCAACATTTCTCGTAAATAAACCATCTCACGCTTTGCATTGGGCAATTCTATTCCAATAACATTACGTCCTGGAACCACCGCAACACGCGCCGAAATCGCACGCATCGAGCGTGCAATATCATCTGCCAAACCAATGATACGGGAAGACTTAATGCCTGCTGCCGGTTCAAATTCATACAAAGTTACCACCGGTCCAGGACAAGCATCTATAATTTTTCCTTTGACCCCAAAATCTAACAAAACCCCTTCAAGCTCCTGAGAATTTGCTCTTAAAACAGCAGGAGAAAGTTTTGCATCCTTAACAGACGGTGGTGGAACCGAAAGATAATCTACAAGAGGAAGAACAAAACCACCCTTTGAAGAAGCTGTTAAAGACTTTCGATTTTTAACAGGAGAAACATAGGCTTTATTTTGATTTTCCTCACACTTTACTTTTTCACCTAAAAAAGTTGGCTCAATCCGATCAAATGGCTTTCCTTGCCCTTTACTCTGAAAACGCCTTTTGAAACAGAATAAACGAAAAAAACGCGCTTGTAAAAAATAAAAAAGATGCAAAAGAGCGCCACAAGTTGTCGCAAAAAAACCATGATTTTCACGATCCTCCTCTGCGGCATATTCCGTATCTTCTTCCAACTCAAAGACTGGATTAACGATTTCGTCTTTTGGAATGCTTTTTTCTTTTCTTTTCTTTGTTCGACGCCGCCATATCACATTACCAGCAAAAGCAGCGGTGAAAAAACCTAAAAGAATAAAAACAACACTGAAAAACACCGTGTAAGGAGGAGAAAGAAAAAGAGGAAAGACTGAAGAAGCAACACTTAAAACTTTATCTCCTAAAACCCCTCCCAATCCCATTGGCAATGGCCAATAAGTAAAAGAAGCAACAGGTGACATAAGGGCAAAAGCAATTAAAAAACAAATCGTTGATAGCACCCATAAAAAAAAGCGCAAAGTCAAATTGTAGATATTCTTTTGCGCCAACAAGAGAAAAGACCAAAATAACGGTGGCAACAAAACAGAAAGACTTGCCAAGCCAAAAAACTGCATAATAAAATCTGAAAAAATTGCCCCCATCCACCCCATAAGGTTTGTAACCTCATTTGTACTTGCATGGGTTAAAGATGGATCCGCAACATTCCACGTCGCCAAAGCAAACACACAAAAAATAATAAAGCCCAAAAGCCCGAGCCCAATAAATACTCCTATCTGACGTAAAAACATCTCAATAAGACGCGAACCTTGAGAATTTCGCACTTCTAATGAATCATAAGGAGAAGAACTTCGGTGCATCTATCAATTCCAAATACAAAACTTTCATATTTTAAAGAGTTATAACTCCCTCTCTCTCTTAAAAAAGAATGAAGCTTAAACTCTGTGCCGATTTGTAAACAAATCGCCTGTAAACAATCCGACTTCTTATCTAGCGCGTTCTACCTTCTAACCACTTCATATCATTCATATACCCACCACCCTAAGAGACAATCCTTCATAAGGCGCACAAAAAGCTCTCCCTGAATATTTATCAAACGATCAACCAAAAAACACCTCATGTGTAAAGTGTTACATGGGTGCTATAGGCACCTTCCTAAACAAATAATATTTTTTACGCTACACCATGATAACGGCAAAATATGAATACTGTTTTAACCATCACGAATGACCACAATTTTTATCTATCATACTAACGAAATGGCCCCTTTCAGGACAAGCATACTGAAGCAACTCACACAACTAAAAAAATACACAACCATCTTTGTTTATTTTTAGTTTTCTTTTTTATCAACCAAGTGTAAAAAGAATTGAAGAAGATATTTAAAAAAGCTTATCCGATAAATCTGTAAGATGAATCACATAAATGATTAAGCAGAAAAACTCTGAAAAACCAATCTGTCATCAGATTGGCGCTAAAAAGAAACCTCGTTTTTGTAAAGCAGAGAGAAAAGTAAAGGTTAAGATATTTTAGCAATGTAAAAAGATATTCTTTTTAAAAGAAAGCAAACTATAAACAATGGAAGAAGTATTGTGTGTTCTAATCGCAATAAAAATGTACAACCCAATAAAAAAATTAAATCTCATAAAACTAAACAATGTGATCTGCTCATTGCAGGGGGGGCAGCTGTCGGTTTAACCCTAGCGATAGCACTCAAGCAAACAGCCCCTAATCTGAAAATAAAAATCGTTGATGCTGCTCCACAAGGAGATCCCGCTGCTTCTAACATACGAACCATTGCCCTTGCTGCTGCTTCTATTCGTATGTTAAAACAATTACAATGTTGGGAATCTATAAAACTCTATGCGCAACCCATTCATTCAATGATCATCACAGATACAAGCACAAATGATCCTGTCAAACCCACTCTTTTAACCTTTGAAGGCGACATTAATCCCGGCGAGCCCTTTGCTGCTATGGTAGAGCATAGAGAACTCATCAACACTTTAAAAAAACGTGTCAAAGGTCTCAATATCCCTGTTATTACAAACACCCGTGTCATTGATTTTCATCAAGAAGATCAACATACAACCGTCACTTTAAATAATGAAGAGGTTTGGCAAACAAAATTGCTTATTGCAGCTGACGGAGCCCATTCGAAATTACGCCAAAAAGCTGGTCTGAAAAATTTTTCTCATCCCTATAAACAAACAGCAATCATCTGCACAGTTGAACATGAAAAACCCCATAATGGTCAAGCAATTCAACATTTTTTACCTGCCGGTCCTTTTGCTCTTCTCCCTCTCAAAGGCAACCGATCCGCCATTGTGTGGAATGAAGATCATAAAACTGCGCAATATTATCTCAAAGCTGATACACTTATTTTTGAAACAGAACTCGAAAGACGCATTGGCCATCGATTAGGCAAACTCTCTTGGGATGGCGAACGTCAAGCTTTTCCTTTGAGTCTTTCTTTAACACGTCAATGCGTTAAACCACGTTTTGCTCTCGTTGGCGATGCCGCCCATACCATCCACCCCATTGCAGGACAAGGACTCAATTTAGGATTACGCGATAGCGCTGCGCTGGCTGAAGTGATTATTGAAACAGCACGACTAGGTCTTGACATTGGCTCCCTCACGGCTTTAGAGCGCTATCAAAGCTGGAGACGTTTTGAAATTGTCCGTATGGCTTTAAGCAATGATTGGCTTAATAAACTCTTTTCTAATGATAGCCTTCTTTTACGGATGCTCCGCGATACCGGACTTGGAATCATTAATCAAGCACCAAAAATAAAAAAATACTTCATTCAAGAAGCTGCCGGACTCTCTCCAAATGCCCCACGTCTTCTACACGGCTTCCCACTTTAAGAAAAAATTCATACTATTTTACAACCTTTGCCTTCCTCCTTCAAAGAACAAAAAATTCCTATCTCATCCAATCTGTTTACAAACCGGATTCCTGTCGAGTAATTTTTTCTTGACTTCCTCCTCCCATATTTCACTTAACATAAAACTCGACAAGCAAGCTACATTATGAGAGTATTCACTACGCACTGAAAAAAACGTTTACTATCTCTACAATGCATTGATTTATAATGATAATCTATCGTTATTCATATTGAATGAGAGTCCCGAATAACCTAAGATTGTCTCATTTTAAATCAGTTTATATTGCTTCAATCAAAACCACTCATTTGCACATAACAAGTGGGATGAATGTGTGGATCAAATTTATATAAGAAAGGAGTAAAAAATGGCTCTTATGAACCGTCTTAATGCAAGATCTGTCGCAACATTGGGGGCTGGCAAATATAATGATGGTGCTGGCTTGTTACTTCATAAGCGTAAAGATGGAGGTGCTCAATGGATTTTACGGTATACCCTTCACGAACGTCGTCGTGAAATGGGCTTGGGAGCGTTGCGAGATGTCTCTTTAAAACAAGCCCGTGAATTGGCAACTGGGTGGCGTTC
>NZ_JBHIOU010000021.1:0-12562 GCF_042195705.1 Bartonella sp. AP72JLCBS
CGTGGTTTTGTTTGTAGTAACTTCTGTTGATTGTTGACGAAACTTATTCTTTTGCTTCGATTTGTCGCCTTCTTTGCCCCTCAGATCCAAATCAAAACTGTTAAAATCTTGCTCTGAAATCGCGTTGAGAGCGCCACCACTGGTGAAATCTCCATTGCCCTTGGCTTTAAACTTTCCCTCAAGGTTCAGTTCACCACCTGTGACAATGGTCAAATCTCCATCACTGTTGACTTCTGCCAAACGGTGCTCACTGCTTTGGGCGTTATAATGCCCTTTTTCCAATGTCTCCTTATGGTCACTCTCTAGTACTAATGAACCAAACGTAGCAGAACCATCGACAATCACCGTCGTCGATCCACCACTGCTCCATTGGCCACCGCTCATGCTTAAATCGCCAAGGGAGTGAATGTTTAAATCCTGTATAGAAATGATTTGAGCCTGCTGCCCACTGCGATCAACAAAACCATATTCATTCGTGTCACGGATTTTTGCAGTACCATCAATGATTGTCTTCGCATTGAGGGTGATGATATCCCCCAGAATAACCCCTGAAGAGTTGGCTAAAAGATCGCCACTGCTGAGATCTACAGCACCGCTGCCAAGCAAAAAACCACCATCATTAAACAAAGTTTGCGTAGTCGAAACATGCAATGCACCATTACTTGATATGGTGCCACTATTGGTAAGACGGTCCGTCTCTATAGTGACGCCATTGCCTTTCAAACGTGCACTGGCAAGGTTTCCTTGCTGCGTTTTTGCCCCATAAACATCTTGTGCTAAAGAAGTGTTTGGTGCCAAATAAACGTGGGGTACCAAGACCTCTTGTCCATCAACAAGGTGGGTCTCAAGCCAGATCATATCCTTTTTGATCCCAGCAATCTGCTGAGGCGTTAAGGGCTTGCCTAGCTCTAACCCCAAAGGACCTTGCTGCTCCACAGCATTGTCATAGAGCCTTTGCATTTGAGCATTGGGATCTTCAACATCAAGAAGAGTGCGATTGCCTGTCAGCTCGAAGATTTGCTCACCCACCAGACGATATTCAAAATAAGCATCCCCTAATCTTTTAAACACGTTCTCAGGCTTATAATTGCCAATCTTTTTTAAGTAATAGTCCGATCCTAAAAATTTACTTGGGTTGATAAAATCTGGACGCGTCTCGACTAAAAACGGCACATCCGGTGTTTGGGTCTGGTCCAATTCTGTCTTGACAGAGTTAAGCCCGTCTTGCGTTGGCACCTGTATGGATTCTGGTGCGGGTGTTTTTGTGCTTGGTGCAAAAAGCCCTTTGTGTCCTTTCAAACCATTGATAATGCCGTCTAATCGATCATCACTAATCAGTGGTTTGGAACCATCAAAATCGGTGTTTTTAACACCAGCCAAACCTTTATCACCAGAGCTTAAGCCAACTTGCTCAACCCCCTCACGCACCGCATGATTGTCAATATAGCCTGTCAACTTGGCATCAAGCGTGCCACCAGCTTCAATCGTGCCATAAACAGCATCATAAGTGCGTTTGAGTGTTTGGGTAAAAGTAGGACCATCCCATTCTTCTGCACCTTGCCCTATACATGCTGGATTTGTGGCACTACATTGCTTATATCTGTAGCGTGTTTCAGTTACAATCTTGGTTGTTTCAATTAAATCACGCCCCTCATTGAGCAGCGTATCACCCTGCATCTCAATGTTGCCATTAGCAGCAATCAAACTATAGCTATTGCGGATATCACCGGCATGGACCGTGAGATGACGCCCTACCAAAATCTGGGCAGCATTATTGGTAAAATGAGGCTGCTGACGAATGATCGTAGTGTCGATATTTTTCTTGATCCTTGTGTGTTTATCAACATTTGGGATATTTTCCCATTCTCCTCGCACGTAACTGTGAGAAATCACTTTATCGCTAACTTCAACCCCACCTTCGCGCATGTTGGTAAGCGCTGAGACATCGAAGGTCATATCGCCTGACACGGCTTCTAAAAGACCCGAGCTGTTGATCACATGACCAGCCCGCTCTCCACTTAAGCCACGGATGATGAGATTGTCTTCAGCAATGACATCGGCAAACTTATTGATAAAATCCCCATCTAAGGAGAAAATGGCAGATTTCTTGGCATAAATCAGCCCACTATTACTCAGATCAGCGCTCACATTGAGCGCAACCCCATCACCACTTGAGCCAATACTGCCGGCATTGTCCAAAACATCTGCGGTTAAAACAAAAGCGCCACCACTTTTGAGAACACCGTCTTCACCATTTAAAACCAGAGCAACTTGCCCCAATGACGGATCATGACTTTCTGCCACAAGCGTAAAACTGTTACTGGCTAAAAGCTGACCTGAATTGGCTAAAGACCCAAGCTTCGCATCAACAACACCGCCCACCATAATACCGGAATTGCTTAAAACATCATGGCTGTTGAGAGTAAGTACCCCGCCTTGCGCTTCCACAAGCCCAGTTTGGGTGAGTGTGCCTGCCTTCAGCGTTACATCATAGGCGCCAACCTCACTTGTCTCGCCCATTGTCAAGATGCCATCACTGGAAAGCTCTATCCGCTTTTTAGAGACAATGCGCCCCGTTTGGTTCAGAGTGTTTTGCGCATGCAAAGCAATGGTATCATTGCTTTCTATCGTGCCACTATTGCTTAAATCACCGTGGCTGGTCAGTTGAAGGTCACCACGCTCAATCTCTATGTGCCCTGCTTGGATCACACTCTCAGCAACAATATTGACTGCCCCTTGCGTAGAAATGAGACCATCAACATTCTCAAAACTGCCCACATCAATGCGCAAACCATCCCGCGCTAAAACATGTGCACCTTCATCATGTGTAGCGTTTTGTTGCTCTGAATTTGTCGTTTCAGCGCTTTTATTGACAAAAGACGTTGCAACAATCTTCATCTCACCGGCTAAAGCACTGAGAAGACCAGCCTCATTATTTATATGACCAGCACGTGTCTCTTTCAGCCCACCAATGCTGAGAGCCTCTTCTGCAATCATTCTGCCCTGTGTGTTGGTTAAATCACCATCACTGAATACGTCCATAGATTTTTTGGCGTAAATCAGCCCACTATTGCTGACATTTCCTGCCACATTGAGGGCAACATTCTCACCACTAGAGCCAAGCACACCGGCATTGTCTAATTGCCCTGCGGTCACAACAAAAACGCCACCACTTTGAAGGACACCTTCGGATGTATTCTTCAGAAAGGCTTGTTGCGGATCGGCGCCTTCTTGTGTGCTTACCATCAAATGCAAATCATCGGTTGCAATAAACGTCCCTTGATTGGTAAATGCACCAATATGAGCATCGACACTCTCACCGCGCATTGTGCCGCTATTGATAACCCCATCACGCACTTGAAGGGTTAATGCTCCTTCTTGGGCTTCCACAGTCCCTGCTTGGGTTAAAGCATCAGCACTCAAAACCACATCATAACTTAAAATCGTGCTCTCTTGAGAGGTTGTGAGCATGCTACCCGCTGTCAAGGCAACCTGCTGCATGCTGACAATATCACCCGTGTGATTGAGGGCACCATGGGCATCCAGCGTTATCTTCCCATTGGACCAGACAGTGCCTTCTTGGATCAGGGCACCGTGATGCGCATAAAGGTCAACTTTTTGCTCTGCCACTAAGCGCGCGCGTGATGTAAGCTCTGCTGCTTCCACCAAAAGAGAGCCGCCGGCGCTATAATGTCCAGCGCCTACAGTGAGCCCATCATCGGCGCTCAAGACAATATTCCCCTTGGCACCAATATGGTTGTTTAAAGCGCTGATTTGATTGGTTTTAATGGTCAGATCGCCAAGGGAAGAAACCCCTGTTTGATCATTGTCTTGCATGCGGCTCAGATCAATTGTTGCTGCTTGGATCTCTAAAAGATCACCGGCGGCTATCCGCCCATTCCCCGCCTCAAGCTTTGCTGCCTGTAAATGCAAAGAACCCGTCGCTGACTGTTGACCATCACTCCCAATACCGCTTGCTAGAAGAGCATGAGACTGGAGCTTGATCAGATCGGCGTGCACATCAACAGCACCGCTTGCCGCAACGCGAGCTTGCTCAGCCAGTTCAACATGTTTCAAAGCCTTCAGTTCAACTGCTTCTTCTGAAAAAAGCAGATCTTTCACATGCACACTGTCGTGGTGAGAACGCGCTTTTACTGCTCCTTTGGCGCGTGCTTTAGAAATCACCAGCTTGCCATCACTTGTCAATCTCATGGCGCCTGCATTGGCAACCATGTCTCCGCGCATCTTAACGCCCGCACCTTTATCATTGGCAATCACGCGGATCTGCCCCGCATACATTCCACCAAACTCACTGGAATCAATCGCCAATTCCGGCTCTTTGCCATCAGAACCAAGAGAAGTTGCTTCGCGTTTGTCATAATCAAAATGATTGCGCCCCGCGATAACAGCCAAATCTCCTTTGACCTGTATGGGACCCCCGACACTGATCTTGCGCGAAACAAGATCAAAAATATCTAATGCACTCCCATCAGCCCCACGAGAACCTATGGTGATATCTCCACCTTCAACACGCAATCCACTCAAAGCGCCATCGGCTCCAATGATCGGTTGTCCAGTCGATAAAGTCACCCGTGGTGTATTAATAAAGCCACAACCGTTACAGGTAATCCCATTGGGATTGGCGATAATAACATCCGCCATATGCCCGTGTACTTCGCTCACGCCTTCAAGACGCGAGCGATTGGCACTCACCACTTCATTGAGGATAACCTTTGCTGCACCGCTATAACGCAAATTGCCGTTGCCTGGCACCAATCCCCCAAGCTGTGAACGCGAAACCTCCTCAGTCGAATTGTTCAAAATCACGCCATGGGTATCAACATTGAAACTGTCATATTTGTTATGAGAAAGACCCTGTCCATTGGGGCGAACAATATCAATCAGCGGCACATCATTGCCAGCTTTCCCCACCGTGGGGCGGAAAACAGAGCCAACCCCATCAGCTGCTTTAATCCCTTGGCTCTCTTGTGCAACAGGACTTCGCGCTCCAAGCGCTTGTGCTTGCAACAACAAAGGCTGAAAAGCTAAGCAAAAACTTAAAACCAGTGAAAGCCCCTTATGAATCCCTCGCTGCAAAACACAAAGAACGCGCTGCCATAGCTTGTATCCATATCCCAATCTATGCTTTTGATTTTTCAATCCCCGCATCTTCAGCTCCTCATAAAATTCTTTATCTCTTTAAAAAAACAACCCATATGGGTATAAACAGCGCAGCGATATTTTTACCGCCCCTTTGCTCTAAAATCTCAATAATGCTCGCACTTGAAATAACCCTGTCGCATTTCCCTTTTCTCGCACTGTCGATTGGGTTAAAATATTCGAATAAGACACATCAATATCCGTAATGTCTCCGGTTGCATGGAAACCAAGAGTTGCCCCAACGAGGCTCCCGCCAAAACTGTTTTTGTTTACATTATTGGCCACGGCCCCCAGATCAAGCGCCATATAAGGGGCAAATTGGCTCATAAATTTACGCCCCATTCTCGAAGAAAAACCTGGCAACAACAGCGACAATTCATTGCGCCAAAACGCCCCATTGTTGCCGTAATAAATCGCCTCACGCACCCCACGCACAGAGGAACTACCACCAAGCGACATTTGCTCTGAACTAAACAACGTGTCGGATGATAATTGTCCTGAAAACAGCGTGTTATAGCGAAAGTTATATTGTTTGAGCGAAAAAGGACGCACGTAGCCTAGGGAAAAAGATAATTTGGAAAATTGCCCTTTGGGTGAATTTTTTGTTGTATTCTCTTGCTCTTTATCGTCATAAGCGCCAAGAATTGCCAACCCTTTATGAAACCCTATATGCGCGCTTAATTCTCCTCCAAGCCACTTGCGCGAATGATCAAGCTCAAAGGTTGCAATAGCCAGTTTACGGCTGGAAACATCAACCCGACTGCCCATAATGAAATTATCAGAATATTTCCATGTCAACCGTCCTGTAAGCCAGGTCTTTCCCTCTTGATCACGGTCGATAACCCGTGAAATCCACGGTGTAAGCGATAAAGACTTGCCCGCAGTCATAATATCGGAAAATATTCCCTTAACACTCGAATGATATTGGCTCCACGTCCCATCAAAACCTGTTGTCCAAGTGCCATAGGGTAGAGAAAATGATCCCGTTAGAGTATCACTATTGGGGCGCTTGTGAGAAAAATGATACGGACTACCATCCATAGAACGCTGATAGCTAAACGACCATTGATCATTGATCCCCAACAGATCATCAAAAGAAAGGCTCAAGCGCGTTTGATAAATTCCTGTTGCTTTAGCACCAAGATTATCGCTGGAAAGCGTAATAAGCCAAGGTTTCTGTTTTTCAATATGAACATCGAGTATCGAACCACCCGAATTGCTCCCCGCACCAAGATTAATGGTGGCTTGGCGTGAGAAAAGCCGATTGATTTGATCAAGCCCTTGCTCTATCTGGCGCAGATTGGTCGGTTTTCCAATAAGGTTTGGAAAAGCCGTGGTGATTTCTCCTTGAGATTTCCTTCCAACTTTATGCCCATCAAGGGTAATATCTTCCATCATGCCTTCAACAACAACAATCTTGAGATGACCGCCGCTTAAATCCTGCTCAGGCAAATAAGCCCGCACTGCAATATAGCCGCGCTTCATATAAAGCTTGGTCACCGCTTTGAGCACTTTATTGATTTCGGCAATCCCCAAACACCGTCCTTCCCAAAGAGAAATGGCTTCATGAAGGTCGGTATGAGAAATCAACTGAGCACCAACAAATTCAATGCTTTTGATCAGCAAACAGGTTGTACTAGGCGAAGCACCATAGGCAGATGTGCTATCATCGTCTGGCAAAAATATCCCATGTGTTTCGTTTCTACGGTGCAATCGTTGAAAACGCTGTTCTTGCGTTTGTTGTCGTTGGATGCTCTCTGATTGATTAATCGCTTTCTCACGAATGTTTTGGGCAAAACTCGGCAACGAGAAAAGGCACAAAATAGCCGCAAAAACAAAAGTGAAAAAAAATCTATGCATTCATTGTGCCCTCAAAGTGAGCAACCAAATGAACCATATCGTCAGCGTCACAGAAAAAATCGCCAACCGCGTAACAATTTTTTAATTTTTTGATGAGAATAATACTTATAACATCTGAGAAAAAAGCATAGACTGTACTGTATACACCTGCTTTATGAGTTGTGCAAACCATATCATTTCCCCCGCTTTTGAAGATTTTACAATGACACTGTTAAATGACAATCATACACTCTAATATGCTTCTTAATTTTAAGGTGTTGCATGTAATATAATTTTGAGCTTCAAGTAAAGCCTCTTATTCATAGAATATACCAAATTTATTGGAACTGTTACATATTAGAGACAACAAAAAACTATCCATTATTATCGCTTGATAAGAAAAATAGCATGACAATCGCTTATTTACTAAAATAAGAAAAAAAGAAAATGCGTAATGCTATAACTAATGAAGGATTAGCATATTTAAAAGCCGCTTATCCTAATGAAAAAACACTAAAGATGATCTGTTTTATTATGTTTACGGTTTTTTGCATTCAGAAGATTATCGCACCCGTTATGCTGATAATTTATGCAAAGAATTGCCTCGTATCCCTTGCGTAAAAACGGCTGATGATTTTTGGAAATTTGTGACAGCAGGGCGTGAACTCGGTCATTTGCACGTAAACTATGAAACTGTAGAACCTTATCCTGTCACCTTTAAAAAGGGTAATCCAAAACAGACAGAAATCTCTAATCCCGAAAAATTCTATTATGTAACTGAAATAAAATTTGCAAAAATTAAGAATAGTAAGGAAAAGGATAAATCAACTGTTATTTATAACAGCAATATCACAATAACAGATATCCCTCTTGAAGCTTATGAGTATATCGTCAATGGCAAGCCTGCTCTTGAATGGTTTATGGGGCGTCAATGTGTAAAAACAGATAAAAAGAGTGGTATTGTGAATGATGCCAATCGCTATGCTGTTGAAACCATTGGTAACCCTGCTTATCCATTAGAGTTATTTCAAAGGGTTATCACTGTAAGTTTAGAAACAATGAAAATTGTTAAGAACTTACCAAAATTAGAAATAAGAGAAACCTAATAACTTATAAAGCATGCTCACATAATGGGTATGTTAATCTCACAAGGGGTACAGAGCTTATAACCATATCTATACCTCTCTTGTTAAGTTGATTAGATAAAATTTTCTTTACTATGAGGATAACAAAATAAAGTTAAGAGAATAGGATTTTGCAACATTCCTCTTAATTATTATGAATTAAGGATTCTTTTCGTGGAGTTTTTTGCCATACCTGCTGTCCAAAGGGTTTTTAATTCTAAAAAATTGACTTGAGACTACAGTGTAGCTACATTATAATAAAATCTATGAATGGAGGTACCAATCATGAAAGCCGATTCTGTTGTTCGCGCTCGCATTCCTGCTGAAATGAAAAAACAAGCGATGATTACTTTAGAACGCATGGGATTAAGTGCATCAGACCTTATCCGCATAACATTTTTGCGTGTCGCTGAAGAAGGTTGTTTGCCTTTTGAGCTTAAAGTACCTAATAGTGTCACACGTAAAGCTATAAAGGAATTAGATGAAGGTAAAGGTAAGACATTTAAAAACGCTGATGCCCTTTTTAAGGATTTAGGCATTTAATATGCTGATACCTGTTCGCTCGAGACAATTTAAACGTGACGTGCGCAAGGCGGAAAAACGCAGTAAAAATATGAATAAGCTGCGTACACTATTAAGTCTTCTAATTGAAGAAAAGACATTACCAAGACATTACTGTGATCATCCACTAAAAGGCGATTGGGTAGGGTATCATGATATTCATATCGAACCAGATTGGCTGCTTATTTATAGAATAGAAGGAGATAAATTACATCTTATTCGTACAGGAACGCACTCTGACCTTTTCAAAGAATAATTATATGAAAAGTTAAAAATACTCTAACTTTTCTCTACATAAAGAGCACAGACCGTAAAAAACTCGCTCTTGAAGCTATAAAAAAGCTCAAAAAAGATGAGAGATAGAGAAAAAAACTAATAGAATCAATAAAGAATAAAATTCTCACTATTAATATAACTTATTGACTTAATTATTATTGAGTATCCCTTTTTAAAAGAATAGTTTATATGCGTTATTCTAAAAAAAATCATTTGCACTTTTAAATACTCTTATTTTGATTGCTTTAAGATTTTTAAGAAATCCCATCTTAAAGTGAATACGCTTCTTTTACATTGCCTTTAAAAGATTATACCGTAATCTAAAATGATAGCTTTATTGTTATCAGAAGCTTTATTTAAAGAGGGTTATGTATATTCACTTTTCTTATAGGTTTTGAAGGTATAAAAACCGTCAAAACCCCTTCAAAACGTATATTATTAGTTGAATTTATAGGTTGTGTTATCAATAGAGGTTGTTTTTTAAGATCTGTAAAATATTAACACATTGAAAAATAACGTTTTTACTTTTTATCGTTTTTTTATCTAAAAGAGGGAACCGTCAAAACTCATAACCTAATGATCTTGATAGCATTTCTTATGAGTTATAAACCATCTTTTGAAAGGCTTTAAAGGATCACATACTCTCATAAGACATGTTTTAATCATTCACTAAATGATCACTTTTGACGATTCAATGTACTGACACAAACTGACAAATATATATTTACAGTTGTATTTATTTGTTATGGCTGTTTTAATAAGTTGTATTTTGAAAAATTCATAAAACTTAACTTATTGAAATATAATGATTTTAATTTTCTCTCATTTAAAAAAAATGATATAGGTTCTAAAAAGAACTGACAAAAATGACAAAAGTTTATTAAAAGGGATTTTGCTCATCTCTATAATGATCAGTTTCTATTGAGATGTTTTCATAAGTGTTTTCATAACAGACAATAAATCGCAATTATCCTATTTATCATTTCTCTTATGAACATGAAAAATGATGCCATGGCTATAAAGAACATAACAACTATAGAGAAAGCAAAAATGCAAATGAAAGCATTTGTTATAAGAGCGCGGTGCTATTAAGGTTGTTTAAATTAGAGCCCCTTATAAACAAAATTCACAAAAAATTTAAAATTCATTTAGTAAAAAAATGATAGGTTATAAAGCTAAAAATACGCATTATGAGAGCGTTTCTAAATATTATAAATGTATAGATTCAGAAAATACGCAATCGTTTCACAAAGCCCGTAATATAGCTTTAAAAGCACATAAATATAAAAGAAGCAATTAATAGGCATAAGACATTATCAATACACAACGTATTTAAAAAATACAAAAAAATATCAAAAAAGATAAAATATTATTTGACAATAAATACGTATTTTGCTATATAAATAATTAAGTGATCAAAACACTAAACATGTAGCGAAGAGGTTACGATAAACCTAATCCTATTAAAAACTGACTATCTTTTATGCTTTTGTTAGCATATATAGTGATTTTGTCGGGTGTAGTTACGCTATACAATACCCTTTTATGGGAAAAGCGTAACAACGGACTACATGCCGTGTTTTGAGCGCCCGGCATCCTTATAGGGTGTTAATTCAAAATTATAAACATGTAGGATTTAATTATGACAACTATATCAAAAAATACCCCCGTTATCTCTTCCATTGCAAATGAAACCGCGCCTGTTAATCAACAAGAGCCTGCAAAAAAATACGAATTTACCAATGAAAAATTCACTTTTGATGGTCTTACTTTACACCGTATACGTGCTCTAAGAGATTTTGATGATGTTAAGGCGGGGGACCTCGGCGGTTTTATTGAAAATGAAAGTAACTTATCCCATGATGGCAATTGCTGGGTCTATGATAATGCCGCGGTTCTTTTCAATGCAACTGTTTATGAAAATGCTAAAATCTATAATGATGCGAAAATCTTCAGAGGTGCCAAGGTGTATGGCAATGCTATCGTTAATGGCAAGGCATTGGTTTTTGATACAACCGCTCATATTTATGATAATGCAAAAATTCATGATAACGCTAAGGTCTGTGGGCATGTTTATGGTAATGCCGTAATCAGTGATAACGCTACTATTTCTAATGGTGCCAAGGTTTATGACAATGCCCGTGTCTATGAAAGTGCCTATGTTTGTGGCTATATTTTTGGCAATGCTCGTGTGTATGGCAAGTCACGCATTTATGTCTGGGCGCGCGTTTATGATAATGCCCATGTTTTTTGTAATGCTTGGATTAAGGATTATTCAAGTATCTATGGTCATGCCAAGGTTTCTGGCTCGGCTCGTGTTGGTTGCTTTGTAAGGATTTATGATCATGCCAAGGTCTATGGCAAATCAAATATTGATCATCATGTGCAAATTTATGGCAATGCTGTTGTGAATAGCCGTGCAAAAATTCGTAATGATATCTGTGATGATAATCAGTCACTAAAAGACGCTGCTTAAATAACGCGTGGGCGCGGTGGGGGCGCCCTCCTTTAAACATCTCATTTAAAAATTAAATCTCTTTATAAAGGAATTGTGCTCATGCAAAAGAAGTTTGCACTCACAAATGAAACGCGTGTATTTGGTAATCATACCCTTTATCGCATTAAAGCATTAAAAGACTTTGCTGATGTTAAGGCTGGTGCCTTGGGTGGCTTTATTGAAAAGGAAGATAACCTCTCTCATGATGGCAATTGCTGGGTGTATGATGAGGCTCTTGTGTTTAAAAATGGTCACGTTTATGAAAATGCAAGAGTTTTTGGCAATGCTGTCACTTGTGGTCATATCTATGGTCATGCGCGGGTTTATGACAATGCTATCATTGCTGGCTATGTTTATGATAATGCCCATGTTTATGGCAATGCTGTTATTTCTGATAATTCCCGTGTCTATGGTAATGCTCATGTGTATGGCAAGGCTATTATTTATGATAATGCCTATGTTTATGACAATGCTAGGGTTTATGAAAACGCTCGTATAGCAAATAACGTACATGTTTATGAAAATGCCAATATTCATGGAATTGCTGTTATTCGTGAAAATGTCGGCGGGTTTACTAAAATAAAAACCTATACTGAACGTCTCTCTCCTTATAGTGAATTAGAGATTGTCTGGGTCTAATCTAAAGCAGTGTAAATGAAAGCACGGGCGCGGCGAGGGTGCCCCTCTTTTAAATTTCCCATTCCAAATTTTAGCAAACGTTTATCACATTAAATTGTGAGGGTATCTCTATGTGCAAAAAATATGAATTAACCAGTGAAATCAAAAAAATCAAACATGCTCTTACTCGAAATATTATAACTCTTTATCGCATTCGTGCTTTAAAAGATTTTGATGATATAAAGGCGGGGTCTTTAGGCGGCTTTATTGAAAAGGAAGTTAACCTATCCCATGATGGCAATTGCTGGGTCTATGATGAGGTTTGTGCCTACGGTCATGCAAGAGTGTATGAAAATGCAAAAATACGGCATTATTCGCAAGTCTGTGGTCAAGTTTATGGCAATGCTGAAGTCTATGGAAAAGCTTTTATCTCTCAATATGCTAAAGTTTATGACCATGCTTTTGTCTATGGCAATGCTCATGTTTA
>NZ_JBHIOU010000022.1:0-12475 GCF_042195705.1 Bartonella sp. AP72JLCBS
CCTCAGAGGCGGCTGTATTCGCAGAATTTGTCGTTGCTGTCACCGTGTCTAATGAACTCTTGACCTCTCCAAGCCCTCGCTTTGTCGTATCAGCCTCTTCTTTTGCTTGCTCCGCAACATTCATCGCTTCTTCCGCTGTTATCTTCGCAGTCTCAGCTACTTCCTTGGCTTCTACAACCAAAGGTTCTACCTTATCTGCCTTAACCTGCGCTGCTTCATAAATGATCAGATCAAATTCTGATAAACCGTATTTCTCTTGCGCATCCACAATCACTTGGATTAATTGGTAAGTAGCAAACACCACGGTCATTGCATTCGCTAAGACTTTATTTGTTTTTTTCAAAGCTTTTGAACATCAGTTGGTAGCTGATAGAGCCAAGATCTGAGACATCGAGTTCGACAACAGCATCTTTGTTTTACGACGCTTGCCAACTTATGTATCAGAATACACCACAAAGGAATGAAACAGTACTTCTGTATAGCGTGTCCATTCTCTTATCGTTTATGACATCAAAGCCAGAAAAGGCACGAGAAACAAAACACGCTCTCCAGTTCCGGCTATTTGTTGTGCTATCTTAAAGCTGGTAAAAATCTTCTCCGTTCCAAATGCCATAATAAGTTTGCCACGGTCTGCTTCTTTTTAATCATCACAGACTTTCTCATACTTTTGGATTTGTTGAAAAGTTATCCCTAATTGGTGCCCTAATTGCTTTTACGACATTCCCAGCATTTTTCTTTGAAAGCGATTTTTTGCCTATAGAAATGTCGTTAAAATGTGGCTTTTTGCTTTTCACTTTCAAGTCCCCCGCCGGTTGCGAGCACCCTCGCATTAGTATTCCGAGAGCCTGAAAGTATTGAATACGAACCAGATTTTTACTTTTAGTGCTCATAGCACCTAGACATAGAAAAATATCCCATAATTCCGAGACACCCACAGAGTGGGCTCATTTATGATCGAACTTTAGGGCTTTCAGACCCTACTAATCGCTGCGTAGACGAGCAAAATCACTCTTTAAGTAATAAAGTAATTTCAGGAGATTAGCAATCAAAATGAAAATAATCTCAAAGACTATAAGATTGAGCACTCTTCAAAAGAGGATAATGCGAAGGGCTGTCATCGTGGTTAGTCATTAACCCACATAATGCTTCTTTTCCAGAAAACGCAAAACGCGATATAAGAAAAAATGTTGTTTGCAAAGTTTTCTCTTGCCTATACAAAGAGAAAATGAAAAATTTGGAGGGCTCCCATGATAAATGACATCTACTGTGTTGGATACAATTATGTTGAACATGTTCATGAACTAGGTAATGTTGTTGAAGATGAACCTGTTATCTTTAGCAAGCCAAAAAGTTCACTCGTTTTAGGCAATGAAATTTATCTCCCTAATTTTTCCAAAGAAATACATTTTGAAACCGAAATTGTGCTCAAAATCTCAAAGGACGCTTTCATGATTATGGAGGCAGAAGCAGAAGAATGCTATGATGCCGTAGCAATAGGTCTTGATCTCACCGCGCGGGATTTGCAAACAAAACTGAAAGAAAAAAAGCTTCCTTGGCTTTTATCGAAAGGATTTAAAGGCGCTGCATACGTCTCTGACTTCATAAACAAGGAAAAAATAAACAACCCAATAACCTTTGCAATGAAGTTGAATGGCGAAACAAGACAAGTTGGCAATACGAAAAATATGATCTTTAGCTTTGAGAAGATAATCTCATTTTTAAGTCACTACATTCAGCTAAGACGTGGTGATCTCATATACACAGGCACTCCACAGGGTGTCGGAAAACTTTCTCAGTTTGACAGAATAGAATTGTATCTCGAAAATCAATTAATTTCAGAGCTAAAAGTAAAATGAATCATCAAATACTGACCTTTTTCATTGTTTCATTTTTTTTAGTCATCTCACCGGGGCCGAATATGGCCCTTATCATCGATAATGCAACGAGATTGGGAAGAAAGAACGCATTTGTAAACGTTTTAGGATTGTGTACAGCAACATATGTGCATGGGGCATTTTCCACACCTAGGTGTATCAGCGCTCATTCTCAACAACAAAACGCTGTTTTTTTTTAGTAAAACTCATGGGTGGCAGCTATTTATTATACATGGGCTTTAAATCAATTAAATCTGGAATACACAGCTTAAATTCAAAAGAAAGAAGTTCAACGAATGAAAAGCATGCTACGAGTTAAACAAAGCTTTTAACCAGCTATATGGACGGTTTTCTGACACAAATACTAAACCCCAAAGTATCTATATTTTACATAGCAGCTTTTCCAAAATTCTTAGCTTCTGGAGGTAGCATTAAAAAAGGTTTTGAACTTGTCACAATACATTCTTTCAACATCTTTGCATGGTTTACTTTAATGACCATTTTTATATCATTTGCCAGTACCGCCTTAAAAAAGCAGCGGGTAAAAGGCTCGATTAACATTGCGACAGGAACAGTTTTATCTTTGATAACAAATTGTAAAGTTAATAGAGCAATCTTTTCCTGATTCTGTCTCTCACTATGAATAGCTCAATCTCTAACAGAGCTTATACAATCCCCAGTTCTTTTTTTCTTTGTATAACTGAATTACGTTGCATTTCTTTATCATACTCTCAAGGACGTTTGTGTAAACAATGTAAGTTCCTCGCAACATTTTATAAAATGTTACCAATATCTAAACAAAATCCTTATTCATCACTTTTAAAAAAATAAGCTATGATATTCCTCTTTTCGTTTATGAAACAAAAGTAACTTTTTGATTTATGATAGCACCATACAAACAAAAAAATGATTTAAAAATCATTTTAATTTTCCATTAAAAATTGTTTCTTAAACTAAGATGAGAACTCTCGAGTGCTATTTGAGCAAAAAGTAAACTCTCACCATTATGAATAATAATAAATAATGCACTGATTACAAATAATAAGTTTCAAAAAATTATAAAAACTCCTGACAACTTTCTGAAATAATTTTAAAAGCCCCACGTCTTTTAATGAACAATTAATTTGTTATTCATAACAATAAAAAGCTCCCCATTCAAATATCTGTTACGTTATTTAAGAGGAAAACATTCTCTTTTTTCAAAACCATATTCCTAAAACATATTCTTTTCTTTATCCACACAAAATCATAAAAAACGTTTTTTTCCTTTACACCTCATTTATATCATGCTTCGATACAAAATAATGCTTTTTTAGTGTAATTTAATCTCAAAATAATTAAAGGGAACCCCCAAAAAATGAGCTACAAACAAAATTTAAAAGATAATTCTCAGAATAAGTTACAGCGTGGACTACACAACCGACATGTACAACTTATAGCCATTGGTGGTGCTATTGGAACAGGTCTCTTCATGGGGGCAGGAAAAACAATTAGTGTAGCAGGTCCTTCCATCATACTCGTTTATGCTATTATCGGTTTTGCTCTATACTTTGTCATGCGTGCTATGGGAGAATTGTTGCTTTCTAATTCACAATACCGATCTCTTATTGATTTTTCAACCGATATGCTAGGACCGGGAATCGCTTTCTTTGTTGGCTGGAGCTATTGGTTGAGCTGGGTTGTAACTGGAGCTGCTGACATTATTGCCATCATCACTTATATGAACTTTTGGTGGCCAACACTCAATCCATGGTTTACCGTTTTTACCTGCATTAGTGTCTTTTTAATCTTTAACCTCTTTGCCGTGAAACTATTCGGTGAACTTGAATTCTGGTTTGGTCTTATCAAAGTCGTCGCAATTTTAGCATTAATTGTTGTGGGATTTTATATGATCGTTACGGGCTTTACCTCTCCCAATGGTACGGTTGCTTCTCTCAATCACGTATGGAACGATGGCAATATCTTTCCGCGAGGAATGACAGGTTTTTTTGCTGGATTTCAAATTGCCATTTTTTCTTTTGTTGGTATAGAAATTGCTGGAACAACCGCTGCTGAAGTAAAAGAACCTAAAAAAGTTCTCCCCAAAGCAATTAATGCAATACCGATCCGTATTGTACTCTTTTACATTTTTTCTCTCGCTGTAATTATGTCTGTCACACCTTGGGATCAAATTGTTCCAGATAAAAGCCCCTTTGTCTCGATGTTTTGGCTTGCAGGCATTCCGATAGCTGCTGGCTTGGTAAACTTTGTCGTTATTACCTCAGCTGCCTCTTCAGCAAATAGTGGTATTTTTTCTACCAGCCGTATGATATATGGACTTGCAACACAAAAAGGTGCCCCTCCAATTTTAGGTAAACTTTCCAGATACCATGTTCCAGCCAATGCTCTATTCTTTTCCTGTTTATGTATTTTAATAGGGTATACAATTGCCTCACTCTCTCCAAGCCTCATAAGTGCTTTTACAATTGTGACAAGCATTTCAGCTATTGCATTTTTATTCGTATGGTCTGTAATTTTGATTAGCTATATTGTGTATCGTCGCAATCGCCCTCATCTACACGCTGAATCCATTTATAAAATGCCAGGAGGTGTTATCATGTGTGGGATAATTTTAGTTTTCTTTGTTTTCATGCTCTATTTGTTGACATTAGAAGCTGATACTCTACTAGCCTTAAAATATAGTATATTCTGGTTTGTTTTCTTAGGTATAATGTATTTTATGTTTGTAAAGAAAAAAATAACTCAAGGTAACAAATAAAGTCTATACATAAAAACATCTCAAAAAAGGGTAATTTTAGTTACCCTTTTTCTACTTAACCTCCTCCCCAAACATCAAAAAACGACGATTCCTACCGGCACCGGTTTGTAAACAATCCGGCTTATTAAGGGGGAATGCTGCTGATCATTTATATGGTTCACCTACATAAGGCTCTATGGGCTAGCCCTGCCCTGAACACTCACCACCCATTCTAAAAATACTTAATGCGTAAAATGTTATATGCTTTATATCACTACTCTACAAAACAGTATTTTACTGCACAATAGGATAAGAAACGAGCTATTCTGTAAAAAATTCTCTATAAACCTCACTGACATTGTTTACTAATAAAACATGAGATTTATCTAAAACTTCCCCCCCCCCCAAAAAATTTATATTCAATTTTTTATCAAAATTAAAAATATAGCTCTAAACAGAATATATCTTAATAGCTATCTGCAATAAAAAAAGATTCTATGAAAATATTTTTCTATTTGTAATAAATTTTAAATATTAATACTTAAATGTAAATTTTAAATATATTTTTTTAATGTTTTAAATAATAGTTTAACCATTTAAACTTATTTTATTTATATACAAAGTTTTATATTTAATAAATTTACAATTTTATTTATATTTTTATATAGATAACAATATCTATAAATAAATAATTTTAAATATAAAGATATTTATATAAAAATTACTATAAACAAATATACATAAATATAAATTATTATTTATATACATATAATAATAATATATAATATAAATTATATTATATATTATATATATTACTTATGTATAAAACATAAAAAATTAAAAAAATATAATACAATTTATCTTTTTTTCTTATATATAAAATAATTATTCCATTAATTAATAATGTTTTTGCTTTATTCACATATAGTCATAGAAAAAAATTCCTTTACTCCTTAACCATAGCGTGTTCCGATAGAAGAAATTACCTTTTTTAGGGTAATTTTTATTTAAAAATAACTAAGGAGAACTCCCCAAAAATGAACAAACAAAATTTAGAAAAAAAACCTAAGAAGAAATTGCAACGTGGACTACATAACCGACACATACAACTTATAGCCCTTGGTGGAGCGATTGGAACAGGTCTCTTCATGGGATCAGGAAAAACAATCAGTGTAGCAGGCCCCTCAATTCTACTCGTTTATGCAATTATTGGTTGTGCTCTATACTTTGTCATGCGTGCTATGGGAGAGTTATTGCTTTCTAATACACAATACCGATCTTTTATTGACTTCTCAACCGATCTTCTAGGGCCATGTGCCGGATTCTTTATCGGCTGGACATATTGGTTGTGTTGGATTGTCACTGGAACTGCTGAAATTATTGCTATTGTCACTTATACACACTTTTGGTGGCCTGAGCTCAATCCGTGGATTCCTGTTATAATTGGTCTTATGTCCTTTTTAATTCTTAACCTCGTCGCCGTAAAACTATTTGGCGAACTTGAGTTTTGGTTTGGTTTTATCAAAATCGTAGCAATTCTAGTCCTAATCGTTGTAGGATTTTATATGATCTTTACCGGTTTTGTCTCTCCAAACGGTACGGTTGCTTCTCTTAGCCATATATGGAACGGTGGGAATATTTTTCCGCGAGGAATTACAGGCTTTTTTGCTGGATTTCAAATTGTTATTTTTGCTTTTGTTGGCATTGAACTCGCTGGAACAGCTGCTGCTGAAGTAAAAGAGCCTCAAAAAGCTTTACCACAGGCTGTTAATTCAATACCAATCCGCATTGTATTCTTTTATATATTCTCTCTTCTTGTGATTATGTCTGTGACGCCGTGGGATCAAATCAGTCCAGAAAAAAGCCCATTTGTAACAATGTATGCACTTATTGGTATCCCAACTGCTGCAGGTTTGATGAACTTTGTTGTCCTCACAGCTGCCGCATCTTCAGCAAATAGTGGAATTTTTTCTACCAGCCGTATGATATATGGGCTAGCAACACAAAAAGGTGCTCCTAAATTTTTAGGAAAACTTTCTCGTAACCACGTTCCAGCCAACGCATTATTCTTTTCATGTATATGCATCTTATTTGGTTATGCCGTTGTATCGTTATCTCAAACACTCATAGCTGCTTTTACAATTGTTACGACAATTGCCGCAACTTTGTTTATATTTGTATGGTCTATCATTTTGATCAGCTATATCGTCTATCGCCGCAATCGTCCTCTCCAGCACACTGTCTCTCCTTATAAAATGCCAGGAGGTGTTGTTATGTGTTGGGCGCTTCTTGTTTTCTTTGCATTCATTATCTATTTATTGTCATTAGAAGCTGACACTGCCATAGCTTTAAAATACACTCCAGCATGGTTCATATTTTTAGGAATTGTATACTTTCTTTTTGGGAAAAAGAATTATGCAAAAAATTAAAAAATAAAGCTTATATTACAAAAAACATATAAAAAGGGTAACTAAAGTTACCCTTTTTATATTTATCTATAAAATTATAAAAGCTATTGACAAAATATCTCTGTAGAATCTTCAATTACGCTCTTTATCAACCAAAGCATTCGATTTTATCCAAGGCATCATAGAACGAAGTTTTTTACCCACTTCTTCAATAGGATGATTATCATTTAAACGCCGCATACTTTTAAAATGAGCAGCACCAGCTTTATATTCTTGAATCCAATTCGATGTAAATTTACCCGTTTGAATATCTTTCAATATACGTTTCATTTCTGCTCTGGTTTCATCCGTAATCACACGTGGACCAGACATATATTCACCCCATTCAGCTGTATTAGAAATCGAATAATTCATATTTGCAATGCCCCCTTCATACATGAGATCAACAATCAGTTTAACCTCATGCAAACACTCAAAATAAGCCATTTCCGGTGCATAACCTGCTTGTGTTAATGTTTCATAACCTGCTCGAATCAATTCAACAAGACCACCACAAAGAACCGCTTGTTCACCAAAAAGATCAGTTTCGCACTCTTCTTTAAATGTTGTTTCAATCACCCCAGCACGTCCACCACCAAGTCCACATGCATAAGATAATGCTACATTATGTGCATGCCCTGAAGCATCTTGCGCCACCGCTATTAAGCAAGGAACACCACAACCCCGTTGGTATTCATGACGAACTGTATGCCCTGGACCTTTAGGAGCAATCATCACAATATCAACGTTTTTTTTAGGTTCAATCAAGCCAAAATGAATGCTCAAACCATGCGCAAAAGCAATCGCTGCCCCATCGTGTAAATGATCATGAATATGTTCCTTATAAATATCAGCTTGCAATTCATCTGGTGTTGCCATCATAATGAGATCTGCCCATTTTGCTGCTTCAGCAACACTCACCACTTCAAAACCATCAGCCATGGCTTTTTTTACTGTTTCCGACCCTGAACGCAAAGCTATTTGCACATTTTTAACACCAGAATCTTTCAAGTTTAAAGCGTGCGCACGCCCTTGAGAACCATAACCAACAATGGCTACTTTTTTCCCTTTAATGAGATTAACATCCGCATCACGATCATAATAAACACGCATAAAAAATTCCTTCTTTCTCTATTTAAACTGGATTTCAGATTATTTTTATTCAATAAGAAACATTATCTACAGTGCACCACACACTTATAAAGACAAAAAACACCGCTTATAAGAACACAGCAATTGAATAATTTTAAAGTTTACATATTGCATAGAAAAAACTGTAGTCCCCAAACATTCCTAAAACATATACGGATCCCCAAATAAACTTCAACTGCTATTCTACAAAAACAATAATTACACAAAATAAGATTTCTAAAGAAAATTTAGCTAATATTCTACTCTTTTATCGTGCAACAAAACGCTATATTCTAAAAATTAAGATACAACATACAATCTTTAACATGAACCAAATCAATACGGATAGCAAGAAAAATTACAAAATAACAAGTATTGTTTTAATACAACCTTCAAAAGCATATACAACAATATCTTTAGAATAATAGAGAGGATGTTTTTACTTTTTACGTTCTTTAATATCCACGCCTCTCACACGAAGAAGCCCCCCATACGGCTATTATGTTATCCATTTATGGCACCTTATAAAAAAATTTTAATATGCTCAAGCCCTTTTCAAGAATTCCCTATAATAGTGTAAGATTTATTGCACATCACTCTCTTTACTTCATAAAGCTACAAGTCGATATCATCATTCTATTTAACAGCTCCTATTGCATTAAGCTTATTCATAAGGAGATTTTACGTTATACTATTTACAGATAACCCAAAAATGCGCTCAAATATCAAGAAAATTTGTGTATTGATCCATTAAAATCCTACGCACTCCTTTATAAGGGAAATACTTTCAAAACCCTATTTCTTCTCCATTCAAAGAAATTATAATAAGAAGATTTTAAAACTTCCTCATAATGGATAGTACAAATAAAAAACATCGCATACACTCAAAAACAAAAGATAGAAAGCAACCAATAAATAGAGGAACAATAGAATATTTATAATGCACGATAATAGTGCTATTTATCTCAACATATATAAAATTGTTTTTTAAGATAAATTGGCAAACCTCTATAAAAATTTCTTTTCCAATTTTTATAGAGAGAAAAAGATTACGATAATAACCGGATAAAACGCTGAACAGTCTCATGTATTCCATACTCTAATGCATCAGCAATGAGCCCATGGCCAATAGAAACTTCATCAAGCCAAGGAATATTTTTGACAAGAGCAGGAAGATTCATAAGTGTCAGATCATGCCCCGCGTTTATACCTAACTGCAACTCTTTTGCTCTTCTTGCTGCTAAAACAAGTTTATTGAGCTCTTGATCTTGTTTTTTTTTATCCTGAAATGCACCACCGTAAGGTCCCGTGTAAAATTCCACACGATCAGCGCCCATTGCTTTAGCAATATCAAGACCATCGACAGTAGGATTAGCAAAAAGGGATACACGAATCTTTCTGTTTTTTAAATTCTGAATAATAGGTGCTAAAAATTCTGCATCATGAGTAAAATTCCAACCATGATCAGACGTTGACTGATCTGGATCATCAGGAACAAGGGTAATCTGATCCGCATAGTTTTTAGCGATATCTAAAAATTGATCACTGGGATAACCTTCAATATTAAACTCAGCAGTAGGAAAAGTGTTCTTTATTAAACAGTATATATCTGGCAAATCCGAAAAACGAATATGCCTTTCATCAGGGCGCGGATGAACCGTCAAACCTGCTGCTCCAGCAGCAAGCGCTATATGCCCAATATTCGTTATACTTGGCCACGGAAGATTACGTCGATTACGCAAAACAGCAACAGCATTAAGATTAACCGAAAGTTTTACCGCCATACCCATTTCCATTTTTTATAGTGTGTAACAAGATAGAAAAAAGGCATTTTCCATCTGAAACTTAGATGATATACACATTTTTCTCTATCGAACAATCGTTAAACGCTCTGCTGCGCGCGTAATTCCCGTATAAAGCCAGCGCGCATACATATCACGAAATGCAAAACTTTCATCAAACAAAACGACATTATTCCATTGAGAACCTTGCGCCTTATGAACCGTTAATGCATACCCATAATCAAAATCATCATATCGCTTTTTTAATTGCCATGAAATTTCTTGATCAGGGTTTTCAAACGCTGCTTTTAAAAGTTTAATCTTTGCTACCCCACGCTCACTTTCTTCTGGTTTCACAAGAAGATTAATACTTGGTTTAACGGTCTCCTTCTGTGAAGTCATCACCTTCCATAAAGAGCCATTCAACAAACCTTTAATCGGATCATTTCGCAAACACACCAGCTTATCTCCCGCTTGTGGATAATCTGCTGTAAATCCCTTTAACACACGCAAACGCTGATTATAAAGGTGGCGTGTACGATTAACCCCTACCAAGACCTGATCAGCATCCAAAACCAATTGTTGATTGACCTCTTTACGTGTCACAACGCGCGCTTCTCCATAGTCACCATAAGCAATATCGCGTCCTTCACGTACATCCATAGCAAGACGTATAATCGGATTATCGCGCGCTTGCCGATGAATTTCTGAAAGAAGAAAATCTGGTTCCCCATTAGAAAAAAAGCCTCCACCTGATATAGGAGGCAATTGACCTGGATCACCAAGAACAAGAATTGGCGTTCGAAAACTCATTAAATCACGGGCCAATTTTTCATCTACCATCGAGCACTCATCAACAATAATGAGTTTAGCTTGTGCAGCAGCACTTCTTCGATTTAACGTAAATGTTGGAGCAATAGATTTTTTTCCTGTTATTTCATCGGAAACTTCCTCTTCACCACGTGGACAATAAATTAGCGAATGAATCGTACAAGCATTGCTTGCACCTTTAGAACGCAAAACCTGCGCCGCCTTCCCTGTAAAAGCAGCAAATTGAACAGAACCATCAACTGTCTCTGCAAAATAGCGCGCAAGCGTCGTCTTACCCGTCCCCGCATAGCCAAAAAGGCGAAAAAGAGGAGAACGCCCTTCCTTCAACCACGCGGCAACAGCCTTCAATGCATTATCCTGTTCCCGTGAAAACTGCATAGCTTACCAACATAAGATTTGCATAAAAAGAGCAGTATTTTGAAAAAAAACGACTATCAAGAAAAACCTTTTTATTAAGAATTGCTGACACACGCCCATCTAACAACTTTCGTAGCACAATTATCAATTATTTACCCATTGTTTTTTCAAGATATTGTAACAATCTAAATTTTATCTATACATCGATCTTCTTGGTAACACCTTATGCGTATCAAATAAAATATCATTTTTTACAACAGTAACACCAACAATGGAAGATGCATATCTTAAATTTAAAATAACACCTCTATACGCTTTTTCTAACCAAAATTTAGAATGAGAAAAAGAGCATTGCAATTGCAAAACCCTCACTAGAAAAAATGTCCTTAACAGGATAAAAATAATGTAATTTTTGAACGCTATTTTACACAATCAATCAGCTTTCTTGCACATAAAAATAAAGTACATCCACTATTACGAAATAATAATTAAATATGTCAAAAACCTTTTGGCAAAAATAGAAATAGCTCTCAACAAAACGACTTAATCCTATGATGATACACCTATAAAGTTCCTATCTCCCTCTTATCATGATTTTAATAAATTTACTCTTCATGCTACAAATATGTTATATCTCAACGAATAAAGAGAGACATCACGCTTATATGAAGCACGCTTTATCTCGCACAAATATGGAGCTTTTTCTGTTTCAACAATAAAATATGGTTCGTAAGTATGGCCTTCTTGGTAGTCTATTATAAGAAAACTGGGACATGGTTTCATGTCCAGCGTAGCATTTCAGGTTCGTCCTCTAGAATATGAGAAAAGCGCAATTCTCCATCGACTGAGTCAAACTTTTTCTTTTTGTCACAATGTTTTAAAGTTTATAAAAACTAACTGATTAATGCTATTCTTATTGCTAGAAATAACAAGACCTCTTTTTATCTATATAGATAATTGATTTTATATATCTTTTTTAAAGTACGGGATACGTGGATAAAAGTTAGGGAATAGGATTTTCTAACATTTCTCTATAAAGCACGCTTCGCACAATGTTTCTAATGTTTCTTTGAAGTCTGCTAACGCTTCTTGATGTAAGCCATCTAAAAGTCTCATAAACGCAACAACAGTTTCACGTTGCAACGGAGTAGAAGGTTTTATTATGATGCTTTTTCGACAAGAATAGGCTTCTTTTTTTAAGAGAGAAGCCATTGCTTTATCTAAACCATAAAGCTCTATGATCTTTTCCTCCAGTCCTACAGGAACAGATTTTTTGCCAATCTCGACAGAAGATAAAAATGCTACAGATATGTCTAA
>NZ_JBHIOU010000023.1:0-6591 GCF_042195705.1 Bartonella sp. AP72JLCBS
GCTTATAAAAGTTTTAAATGATTACCTTCTTATAGGATACTATAACAACTTTAGATTTTGCGCTCCCCAATTTTGAGGACTGCAAATCTTGTGTTTTTATCATGCGATTAACAATCCAATCATTAAAACAAGATGTGATCTTTAAACGTATGTTATCGATAATTCCAAACAACTAAATTTTTAAACAATGCGATTTTGAGTGATAAAAACGTATCATAAAATTTATGAACTGTTATAAATGATAGCTGCTTTTCATTTCATTTGAATGCACCCATGCGTTATAATATTTACATCATGATTTGCTTTTTATGGTCTATTCATACATGGCAATCTTATATAAAAAATGGTCAAATGAATCATGCATAAAAGGATGGATTCTTGAGTGGATTCATATAAAATAATTGCAAGCAAACTATTGACTTTATTGTGTTTTTTGATATTATACTGAGTAAATATCTCAGAGAGGTTGTTGCTTTATATCACCACACCTTAAAAGAAGCCATTTCACGGCATAATAAAATAAACAAGACTTTTTAGCACACAACACTTTTATTTATAATAATAAGTTCATTGTTCTCATATTGAGTGAGAAATCTAAAGATCATAAAATACCCTTATTTCAAATCTCTCTCATGTTGAAGCAATCAAAATCATTCGCTTGCACATCACAAGTGAGAGTGTCGTATAAATAAAAACAATTAAACAAAGCAACAAAAAGCCTCCCTCTCTCAAGAACTAAGGACTTTAGCAATATTGGAGGCGAGTAAAGTGTATAATGGCACCGGCTTATACTTTTTATTGAAGTAAAAATGGTGGTGTACAATGGATTTTATATGCTCATAGGGGCTTTTACGTTATACTATTCACGAGAAGCGCCATAAAATAAGCTTCGTTGCATTGAAAAACTTTTCTTTTAAAAAAGCGCGTAAATTGGAAACACAAATGTATTCCGTTTGGGGCATTCTGTTTCTCAGACAAACTCTTTAACTTATTGTGGAATACCACACAATTTTAGAAAAAATATTCCGATATATAACAAAGTGTTCCGCACTCTATACCATCACACACAATTGTAAACCTGCATACCCCCCTATTTCACACCATAAAAGAAGATAAACCGCAATAGAAATGATCCAATCCTTTTATTTTCAAATACACTCTTTATTCATTATTCATAAACGCTCATAAATGAATTTTAATCACAAACGCTCAGAAATATGTCATAAATTCTATAAAACCCATAACAGCCATAGAAATTTTCCATTTTTCTACACACTCACTCATCTCAACTAAACGAACGATAAATAAAGTAAATGCCTCATATATAATCTTACAGAAAAAAGACCAAACAAAATCTATAACATCAGGCTTGTTCTACAGAACAGTATTTCAAAAATATAAGTATGCTAATTTATTAACATATTAATTGATAAAATTATCATTTTACATATTGAGTTAAAATCCCTATGCAATAAATTATTCTCATTTCGACCATTTTTGTAAATAATCAATAAAACTATTTATTTACATAGACTAAAAAGAGCAACGTTAATGAAACGATAAAAAGAAGTAAAATATCCCCCCTCTCTCACATGCCAAAAGCAATTACAATATTCCAATCTGGCATCATCATTATGCTTTCCAGATTATAACAACAAGACCTTTTGCATTTAAATAAACTTTTTCACGCTCCCTATCATTGTATTTGGTAACTCAATACTTTAATATATTAGTTCAGTATGTTTATACAATTAAATTACCCAAAAGAGCATACTTCTTGCATTTACATTCCTTGGTATTCCCTTATCTTGTAAAGATCGCACACGTGTTACGTTACTTCGAGTTCATCAAGTGTATACCCATTCTCCAACCACTCTTTAATCCACTTAGGTCTACGTCCACGCCCATTCCATAATTCCCATTGGTTATTGGGATTTCTATAATGGCGCTCTTTGCTCACAAGATCAGCGATATCAATTCCATGGGCATTAGCAATTTCAAGAATTTTTCGTCGCGCATTTTGCTTTTCCTTTGCTTGCCGTTTTTTTAATTCCACATCGATTTGTGTACGCATCTCTTGTAGTTCATCAAAATTCATATTTTTGAGATCATTCACCTTAATTACTCCCCTTGCAAAAAAGAATATTTTCTTGCCATATTTTAAACACAATTATAGACAATTTCTGTCTATTTATTATCGAAATTAAAATTACGATACATATATCACTTTGACGGAGATGTGCTTTGGACCACAAAGAGCTGTTTATTGGTATATCAATTACCACCACTGCATCTTTTTTCAGTTCAATTGCTGGAACTACTAAATGCAGTGCTCAAGCACCATTACACCTCTCTGAATCTTATGAATCAGTAGTCAAAAGTAAATATAAATCGTCACTCTATAAGTTATGGCAATACGCAACAAAGAACAAGCCCTCTCTGTATAATGATAGTGTAGTTCATTATGACAAGAAAACCTCCCCTCATACACAACGGCTTTTTACTTCGTATAAATTTTTTTTGAAAAGATTTTTGCAACTAGAGGATTATATAAAACAAGCAGCTTCAATACAGTATCAAAGATTATTATTTTTTAAAAGCAGCGCCTTTCTTCGTGATTCGAATAATATTGGTTGGCGCAATGTGCTCTATTTTATTCCACACTTTTATCTTGTTGGTTGGATATTCGCATATATTAGAAATATTCTTAGAAGAAAACAAAGCAATAATCACAAGGAATATTCTAAGCTAAACAATCTCATTCTGCAAATTTATAAAATCAAAAGACAACGAGAAAAAGCACAACACAGAATTAGCATTTGTATTAATAAAATTCTTCGTAATAAGGTGTATTGCTAATGATTGTTCCAGATTTCACATTTTTTGCTGCTGCATACATATCCAATACGCCCCCCAT
This sequence comes from Bartonella sp. AP72JLCBS, assembly GCF_042195705.1. NCBI lineage: Bacteria > Pseudomonadati > Pseudomonadota > Alphaproteobacteria > Hyphomicrobiales > Bartonellaceae > Bartonella > Bartonella sp. AP72JLCBS. The sequence goes on from NZ_JBHIOU010000023.1 coordinate 2,918, forward strand.
AGCATTTTCAGTTATCGCCAAACAAGAAGCGCGGGACAATGTCTATGTAACAGATGATAAAGATAACTTCTTCTATCAATCATCTCAGCTTAAGGAAACAATCGCAACAGCTGAACAGAGTGAACATAATTTTAACATAATTTTAGGGCAAATTGGTGTTGGAAATGTGAAATTGTTTTCTCTTTTTGATGCATTTGATTTTTGCAGAAATCTTACAGCTGCACAAAGCGCTTTAACTTACTGCTATGAACAAACAACATCAAAGTGCGTCTTTGAAAAAGCGACTTTGCAGTCTGTGCTGAATTTTTACAATACAGAAAACTCAAGCCACACCCGTATGCAAAAAGTTACTTCATATATTGGAGTAAAAGCTGCTGTACGAGGAAATGAAGACTTGCAGGAGCCTGTAAAGCTTAAAAAAGAAGAACCAGAACAGACAACTAAAGTAGATTCTCTTTCTCTCTCTTCAAAAGGAGAAGAAGATGCATTTACACATAAAGAAAGTAGCGCCAGAGATGCTTTTTCAGCTGAAGATTTTTCTTCATCGAGAAGATCACTGAGTGATGACTGATATTTTCACGAAAACCTAGAATTTTGATAGGATATTATAATGAAAGGTAGATAAGAAAATGTTAAAGCTCTAATTAGTAAGATTGAACAAAATCTCTTCTAATTGAGGGCAAAGATAATGAAAATGATAGAACAAAACAGCGTTGATATAGCATTTAGTCAAAAAGCAGCACGTGAGATTACAGTCGTGATGCTTTCAGAGAGAGAATGGTATTTCACGTTTATTTCTGATGATCCAATCACCGGAAAGCCAAATAAATATACGTTACTTACACAAAGAGGAAAACTAAGAACTTGGGCTGATCCAAAATATCTTTTTAAGTTTCTTCATGAACGAGGGGTCATTTGTGGGAGTTTTAATCTTAATCAGGATAAAGAACATGAAACAATTAAATATTCTTCACACAACAGCTCGTAATAAAATTGCTGCATTTTCTACAGCTTTAACTGTATTTTTTATGACCAATCCTGTATCTGCCCAAGCAGCGGGTTTAGATCCTGCAAAAAAAGCTTTAGAACTGCTTCAAACAGATTTAAAAACGATTATCCCTATCGCTGCTGCCGTAATACTTTTGTGCTTAGCAATTGGTTATGCAGGGCGCTATATCGGAAAAGACACATTTGTACGGTGGGCAATCGGTGTTGTTATCGCTGGTTCAGCAGCTGAACTTGCTGATTTATTATTTAAATCCACCTAATAAATCTTTTGAAACATGAAATGCTTCTTTCGTAAAAAAGAAATTTAGGTTTCACTGCTTTTATTTCACATCAATAAAATTATTCCTTATTTCATGGAAAAACTACTTACGCCAAATGCAATTTGATAAGGTTGAACAATATGAGGACATTAATCAATTTTCAATTGAACGATAATAATAATAAAATTATCGCAACCTCTGCAGCTTTAACTGTATTTTTTATGAACAATCCCGTATGGGCTCAAGCAGCACAAGGTTTGAAAAACGCAGATACAGCTTTAAAAGCGCTCCAAAAAGACTTGAAAGGAATTATCCCTATTGCTGCTGCCGTTATACTTTTGTGCTTAGCAATTGGCTATGCAGGGCGCTACATCGGAAAAGATACATTCGTACGGTGGGCAATTGGGGTCGTTATCGCAGGTTCAGCAGCTGAACTTGCAAATATGTTATTCATAAAAGCGTAATGAGAATGACTATTAAAGTTATACTGTATAAAACATCTTTTTATTCTAAAGAACAATTTAAATTGAGATAAACAATATGAAACAATCAAAAATTCTTCAAACAATAATTCGGAATAAAGCTACTAAAACTTCTGCAGCTTTAACTGTGTTTTTTATGTCGAAACCTGTGTATGCTCAAGCAAAATTAACAAATGCAAAAACTGCTTTAGAGGGACTCCAAACAGACTTAAAAACGATTATCCCAATTGCTGCTGCCGTTATACTTTTGTGCTTAGCAATTGGCTATGCAGGGCGCTACATCGAAAAAGATACATTCGTACGGTGGGCAATTGGGGTCGTTATCGCTGGTTCAGCAGCTGAACTTGCAAATATGTTATTCATAAAAGCGTAATGAGAATGACTATTAAAGTTATGCTGTATAAAATATCTTTTTATTCTAAAGAAAAATTTAAATTGAGATAAACAATATGAAACAATCAAAAATTCTTCAAACAATAATTCGGAATAAAGCTACTAAAACCTCTGCAGCTTTAACTGTGTTTTTTATGTCCAATCCTGTGTATGCTCAAGTAACATTATCAAATGCAAAAACTGCTTTAGAGTCTTTACGGGACGACCTCATTAAAAATATTATCCCTATTGCTGCTGCCGTTATCCTCTTGTGCTTAGCAATTGGTTATGCAGGGCGCTATATCGGAAAGGATACATTTGTGCGCTGGGCAATTGGCGTTGTTATTGCTGGTTCAGCAACCCAACTTGCTACAATGCTATTTACAGGTAAACCATGAATAAATATAATACAAAATGTTTTTAATGTAAAAACTCATCTAATAATTATTAACATAGAAAAATGCTATTCTGTTTATAATATTAAATATAAAGCATTCATAAGAACTTAATACGAGTAAAATATGCAAAAACTAATCAACCTTAAATCAAAAAATAATAAGAAAATCGCCACATTTTCTGCAGCTATGACCGCATTTTTTGTAACAAATCCTGCATATGCAGCGTTAAATAATGCTAAAACAGCTTTAGAAACTCTCAAAACAGATCTTACTACCAATATTATTCCTATTGCTGCTGCTGTTATACTTTTGTGCTTAGCAATTGGTTACGCAGGACGCTACATTGAAAAGGATACATTTATACGATGGGCAATTGGTGTTGTTATCGCTGGCTCAGCAACCCAACTTGCTACAATGCTATTTAAACAATGAATAAATATAATACAAAATGTTTTTAAGGTGAAAATTCATCTGATAATTATTAACATGGTAAAATGCTATTTCATTTATAATAGTAAATACAAAGCATTCATAAGAACTTAAGAAGAGTAAAATATGCGGAAACTAATTAATCTCCAATCAAAAAATAATAAGAAAATCGCTACACTTTCTGCAGCTATAGCTGCATTTTTTATAACGCATCCTGCATATGCAGCAATAGATAATGCTAAAAACGCTTTAAATGCTCTGCAAAACGATCTTACTACCAATATTATTCCTATTGCTGCTGCTGTTATACTTTTGTGCTTAGCAATTGGTTACGCAGGACGCTACATTGAAAGGGATACATTTATACGATGGGCAGTCGGCGTTGTTATCGCTGGCTCAGCAACCCAACTTGCTACAATGCTATTTACAGGTAATCCATAAGTAGTTATAATACAAAACGTTTTTAATGTAAAAACTTACATAATAATAAGAGTAAAATATGCAAAAACTAATCAACCTTCAATCAAAAAATAACAATAAAATCATTGCAATTTCTGCATCTATAACTGCGTTTTTTATAACGCATCCCGCATATGCAGCAATAGATAATGCTAAAAACGCTTTAAATGCTCTGCAAAACGATCTTACTACCAATATTATTCCTATTGCTGCTGCTGTTATACTTTTGTGCTTAGCAATTGGTTACGCAGGACGCTACATTGAAA
>NZ_JBHIOU010000023.1:6691-11533 GCF_042195705.1 Bartonella sp. AP72JLCBS
TACCAATATTATTCCTATTGCTGCTGCTGTTATACTTTTGTGCTTAGCAATTGGTTACGCAGGACGCTACATTGAAAGGGATACATTTATACGATGGGCAGTCGGCGTTGTTATCGCTGGCTCAGCAACCCAACTTGCTACAATGCTATTTACAGGTCGAGCATAAATTAGTATAATACGTAATGTTTTTAATGTTCGTTGATTATAAATTTGTACCAGTAATAATATCGCTCATACTACGAAAAAAGGAATATTATTTATAGCAACTTTAATTAAAAGGGGATAAAAGATATGAAACAATTAAATACGCTTCAATCAAAAATATGTAAGATTAGTGCTATTTTTATAACTTTGATTATGTTATTAATAACTCAATCTGCATATGCTCAGACGGAAACAAAGAGTTTAGATGTTTTCATAGGGATGCAATATGGATTAAGTATAATTATTCCTATCGTTGCTGCTATCATTCTTTTATTACTTTTGCTTATTTATATATTTCGCATTATCGCAAGAGCTACATTTATGCGATGGGCATTCAGTGTCATTATTGCTGGTGCAGCTTTTTATATTAGCCACATATTATTTCACCTCCAGTGACGAGAACATTCCATGAAATCGCAAGAAAAAAAAGAATTCCCCCTATTCAAGGGAGCAACACGTGTTCCAACGATATGGGGTGTCCCCATGATGCCATTTATCGTTATGGTTATGGGGGTTGCTGTTATTGCTATGACAATAAGTATCTTTTTGTGGATTATAGCACCTCCATTATGGTTTATTATGGTGCAAATTACTAAAAACGATGATAAGGCGTTTCGTATCTGGTGGTTATGGATCGATACTAAATTTCGCAATCGCAACAAAGGTTTTTGGGGCGCATCAAGTTATAGTCCCTCTGATTATAGTAAAAGGAGATAAACATGACAGCTGTTGAAAGCAGCAAACGCCTTGCATCAGAGACACCTGTAAGCCTGTTTCTGCCTTATTCACATCATATTACAGATACGATTATTTCTACTAAAAATGCGGAATATTTGTCAATTTGGAAAATTGATGGGCGTTCGCATCAAAGCGCTTCAGAAGAAGATATTTTTCAATGGATAAAAGAGCTTAACAATACTCTACGGGGTCTTGCATCAGCCAATTTATCATTTTGGACGCATATTGTGCGCCGCCGTGTTTATGAATATCCTGATTCAACATTTGATCAAATGTTTTGCTATCAACTTGATGAAAAATATCGACAAAGCTTTACTGGTTATAATTTGATGGTCAATGATTTATATCTGACTGTCATTTTTCAACCGATAGCGGATAAAATTATGTCGTTCTTTTCTAAACATGAACGTGAAACGTTTGATCAAAAAAAGATGCGACAAGACACATGTATCAAAGAACTCAATGACATCAATCGTACTTTAGGCCAATCTTTAAACCGTTACGGTGCAGAACTTCTTGGTGCTTATGAAAAAAATGGGCATGCTTATTCTTCTGTACTTGAATTCCTTGGAATGCTTGTCAATGGTGAATATCGCCCTATGCCAATTTGCCATGACCGTTTTGCTGACTATATGTCTGTCAATCGACCTTTTTTCTCAAAATGGGGCGCTCTTGGTGAACTGCGAACAACCAGTGGAATGCGTCGATTTGGAATGCTTGAAATTAAAGAATATGATGCAACAACCAAACCAGGACAATTAAATGTTTTGTTGGAAAGTGACTTCGAGTTCGTATTGACGCAGAGCTTTTCAGTGCTCTCCCGACATGCTGCTAAAGACTATTTACAACGGCATCAGCGTAATCTTATTGATGCACGAGATGTGGCAACGAGCCAAATTGAACAAATTGACGAAGCACTAAACCAGCTTATCAGTGGGCATTTTGTCATGGGAGAACATCACTGCACATTGACGATCTATGGTGATACAATTCAACAAGTTCGCGACCATATGGCCAAAGCAAGTGCAGCATTACTAGACGTTGCGGTACTGCCCAAACCTGTAGACTTAGCGATAGAGGCTGGCTATTGGGCACAACTTCCTGGCAATTGGAAATGGAGACCACGTCCTGCTCCGATTACATCATTGAACTTTTTGTCATTTTCATCTTTTCATAATTTTATGTCAGGAAAACCCACTGGCAACCCATGGGGACCAGCCGTCACAATTCTTAAAACAACCAGTAAAACACCGCTTTATTTCAACTTTCATGCCTCCAAACTTGAAGAGGACTCGACAGATAAACGTTTACTTGGTAATACCGCACTTATCGGACAATCTGGTTCCGGTAAAACCGTGTTACTCGGCTTTTTGTTAGCACAAGCACAAAAATTTAAGCCGACAACTGTTGTTTTTGATAAAGATCGTGGCATGGAAATTGCCATTCGCGCGATGGGTGGAAAATATTTAACATTCAAGCCAGGCAGAAAAAGTGGTTTCAATCCTTTCCAACTCCCACCCACACAAGAAAATCTTATTTTTCTGAAACAATTTGTTAAAAAATTGGCAGAAGCTGGTGGTGAAGTCACGCATCACGACGAAGAAGAAATTAACAAAGCAGTTATGTCTGTTATGAGTGCGAACATTGACCGATCACTCCGTCGTTTGTCCTTTCTAGTACAATTTTTACCAAATCCACGTTTAAGTGATTATAATGCTCACCCATCTGTTCATGCTCGCTTACTAAAATGGTGTGAAGGTGGTGATTATGGGTGGTTGTTTGATAATCCCCATGATGCTCTTGATCTCTCAACACATCAAATTTACGGCTTTGATATCACGGAATTCTTAGATAATTTTGAAACTCGCACTCCAGTGATGATGTATTTGCTTTACCGCACAGAAGGCATGATTAGCGGACAGCGGTTTATGTATATCTTTGACGAGTTTTGGAAGCCTTTGCAAGATCCGTACTTTGAAGATTTAGCCAAAAATAAACAAAAGACCATCCGTAAACAAAATGGTATTTTTGTTTATGCAACACAAGAGCCTAGCGATGCCTTGGAAAGTAATATTGCCAAAACACTCATTCAACAGTGTGCAACTTACATTTTTCTAGCCAATCCCAAAGCAAATTATGAAGATTATACAAAAGGCTTTAAACTAACAGATGCCGAATTTGAACTCGTTAAAGGACTTGGTGAGTTTAGTCGCCAATTCCTCATTAAGCAGGGTGATCAATCTGCGCTTGCAGAACTGAATCTTGGTAAATTCCATCTGACACGCGATGGAAAAACCATCGAACACGACTTTAGTGACGAGCTCTTAGTGTTATCAGGAACGCCTGATAACGCAGAGTTAGCCGAAAGCATTATCGCAGAAGTTGGTGATGATCCGGCAATATGGTTACCAATTTTCTTACAGCACGCAAAAAATGACAGGAGGGAAACATGAAAAAAAAGGTCATTTCAATAGTAGTTGTAATAACTTTAGGGATTTCAAACCCAGCGATGGCTTGGGTTTGGGGGGCTGGGGCGGCGGATTTATCGGCATCCGTTCCAACGAAGTGGCCCAATTTTTTTGGAAGTTCATCTTCAAATACATCAAAGTCTAAAAAAACTCCACAGCAAAAGAAAGCGCCACCTGATGCCCAACTTCTCGATATGCTAAAAAAACACCTTGAGGAAGTAAAAAAGATACACGAGTCTATAACGGGAAGCCAAAAATTCGATACTAAAAAACTTAAAAATGTACAAACAGATCACAATAGTTTTTTTCTCAAAAATCCAGAGAATCTCTACAATAGAAATAAACCTTCTGCTCTATCTACATCACTTGAAAATATTTTAAAAGAAGAAGAAATTCCTGTCAGTATCCATGAATCTAGCAGTTTTATCAACAAGCGTATCCAATATGCAGCCATCACTGATAAAGCCGTAAGTTTAAAAACTTTTCAAGAAGCAAACAATCGTTTTCAGCAAATTGAAGAACTATTAAACGAAATCACAACAACAAAAGATCTAAAAAGTATTGCCGAGTTACAAGCACATATAATTGGAATGCTTGCTATGCTACAAAATGAAACAGCAAAACTACAAATGGTTACACATTTACGCAATGCTGAACATACACTTATCAAACAACAGAAAGATAAACATAACATAAAAATTTTGAATAGTAAAAACACGAACATGCCTACCATAAGATTTATTAGGTAAAGCTTTTTGTAGCAATATTTTGTATATTATTTTTCCTGTATGCTCGTAAAAAGAAAAAGTTAATGCGTAATACTCAATTCTCTCTCATAGATCGAAAAGGTCTACGAAGTTTCATTTTATCCTTAAAAAAATTCAACGAAAAATGCTTAAAAAGCATATAAAAAGTTGAAAATTCGTTAAAGAGGAATTCCATGGACTTTACAGTTTTCACGCAACTTTTCGATAAAATTAACCAGGTAACACAAACATATGTCACGGGTATTTCCTCAAAAACAATTGCTACAATTACACCTTTCGTTTCAATTGGAATCACGATCGCTTTCATCATCTATGGATGGCTTATCATTCGTGGCGCTATCGATATGCCACTCTCCGGATTTGTAAATCGTTTCCTACGAATAAGTATTATTACTTCAATAGCTCTTACCACAGGACTTTATCAAAGTGAAATTGCCAATTTAATAACACAAATGCCCTATGAGTTATCAAAAGCGCTCATGACAAATCCACTCGATGATAAACAATTAATGAATTTACTGGACAAAGCAGCAACCAAAGGATTCCAATATGCAGGCCGTCTTTTCCAAGAAACCGTCTTCTTCGAGTCCAATGGACTGCTTTACAGTCTCTTAGGCATCATTATCTTGCTAGCAACAAGCCTCGTAGTAGCAATCGGCGGTGGT
>NZ_JBHIOU010000024.1:0-8449 GCF_042195705.1 Bartonella sp. AP72JLCBS
TATGAATTTTTCAAAATACAACTTATTAAAACAGCCATAACAAATAAATACAACTGTAAATATATATTTGTCAGTTTATGTCAGTACATTGAATCGACAAAAGTGATCATTTAGTGAATGATTAAAACATGTCTTATGAGAGTATGTAATCTTTAAAGCCTTTCAAAAGATAGTTTGTAACTCATATGAAATGCTATCAAGACCATTATGGTTATGAGTTTTGAAGATTTTGAGTATTTTGAGGGGGCCTTTTACCCCCCTTTATATATTTTTTTCAATCAAAAAATAAAAGTTATTATATTTCAATATGTTAATGTTTTAAATAAACAACCTATATTACACAAAACACGTAAATACAATCTGTAATATATATAAAAAGGGGTTTTGAAGGTATTTTGAGGGTTTGAGAAACATTCAAAACCTATAAGTAATATAAGAAAATGAATATACATAACTCTCTTTAAACAAAGCTTCTGATAACAATAAAGCTATCATTTTAGATTACGGTATAATCTTTTAAAGGCAATGTAAAAAATCTAATTCACTTTAAGATGGGATTTCTTATAAGCCTTAAAGCAATCCAAAGTACAGTGTTAAAAAGTGCAAATGCTCTTTTTTAGAATAATGCATATAAACATTCCTTTTAAAGATTGTATGTAAGCAATCTAACAAGAGAGGTATAGATTATGGTTATAAGACCTTATACCCCTTGTAAGGTTATCACACTCATTATGTGAGCATGCTTTAATAAGCTTATTCAGTTTCTCTTATTTCTAATTTTGGTAAGTTCTTAACAATCTTCATTGTTTCTAAACTTACCGTAATAACCCTTTGAAACAACTCCAATGGGTAAGCAGGGTTGCCAACGGTTTCAACAGCATAGCGATTGGCATCATTGACAATGCCACTCTTTTTATCAGTCTTTACACATTGACGCCCCATAACCCATTCAAGAGCAGGTTTGCCATTGACGATATACTTATAAGCTTCAAGAGGGATATCTGTTATTGTGATATTGCTATTATAAAAAACAGTCGATTTATCCTTTTCCTTACTATTCTTAATTTTTGCGAATTTCATTTCAGTTACATAATAGAATTTTTCGGGATTAGAGATCTCTGTCTGTTTTGGATTACCCTTTTTAAAGGTTACTGGATAAGGTTCTACATCTTCATAATTCACATGCAAATGACCCAATTCACGCCCTGCTGTTACAAATTTCCAAAAATCATCAGCACTCTTTACACAAGGGATACGAGGTAATTCTTTGCATAAATTATCAGCATAACGAGAGCGATAATCTTCTGAATGAAGCAAACCGTAAACATAATAGAATAGATCATCTTTTGTTATGGTTTCATTCGGATAAGCCATTTTAAAATATGCTAGTCCTTCATCCGTAATGGCATCACGTCTCTGTAAACCAGATGTTGTGTTTTTCTCTGTAGAATTCGTAAATAAATGAGATTGTTTTTCACTTTTATTTTTTGAAACTAGAGTGTCTTCGTAAATATAGCGTGGAAAGCATTGGCTATTATCTATCACACCCACATCAGGTACATTTTTAGTCATCAAGATAGAAAATCCACCTCTTGCTCCTACAGCAGCAATTTTTATGACTCTATTTTCAATTATTTTTCCCATAGGAAATATATGCGGCATTTGATAAACTGATTCATTAAAAGTACGATTATAATAAAGCCACTGTTGTGTAAAAGGACGATACAAACTCTGAGTGAGACATGTCTCTTCAAATTCAAAAATTTTGCCTCTAATTAACTGTTGTTTAACACTATAGCTCCAACTGATTTTCCTTTCATCGGAATTGACAAAACTATCTACATCCCTTGTACGTGCTTTACTATCGGTATGTGTATAAGTGCCATTAAAACGTTCCACTTCGCTATTATAGAACGTAATCATATTCTTCATGTTCTTTGTCACTATTTCACGGCTTGAGTTATATGCCCATGCATCACGATTGGTTTTTAGACCACAAGAATAAGTCTCAAAAAACTTTTTATCATGTCCCTTTTTAGCACCTATGGCTAAAAATGATTTGAAACTGTCATCACGTTGATTAAGCCAATCCCCATGCTTATCTGGTGTAATTATTTGCCAACCTTGTTTGCTCCGTGTAATACCATTAATACTCCTAAATTTTTCAATTATCGTGAGCTTTTCTTCTCTATTGAGATAATCTCCAATATCACGGAAATATATTTTCCCCTGTTGTTTGGATTTTGGATTTTTAACCAAAATAGAGATAGCAATAGGGGCACGAGATCCTTCACCAAAAATCTTACCACCTTCTTTTCGAGAAATTTCTCCAGAGGTTCGTTGATTACCCCGCAAATGGAAAATATAAAGGCTACTAAATTCCTCAACGAGGCATTTTCGTAAACCATCCATAGAACTTCCATTAATAAAACCGGCATTTGTAACAAAACCAATAACACCACAGTCTTTTATACGGTCACTTGTCCAACGAATGGCGCGAATATAGCTGTCATAAAGTGCTTGCACATAAGTTGTTTTGGATTGAGCAGCATATGTCTCACGAATACGTTTATCTAATATCGGATAAGGAGTATTCTTTGCATTGTCATTTTCACTTTTTTGACCTGTTGAATAAGGAGGGTTACCAAAGATAACTTCAATATTTAGATTTTTCTGATGTTCCAAATATTCACTGTTTTTCTCTAGTAAACCTCTCATCAGATCTTGTTTTTCAAGCATCCGGAATGTATCGGTTAAACCAATATGTTTGAAAGGAATATACTCTCCTTTCTTCAAACTATGATAAGTCGATTCAATATTAATGGCAGCTATGTAATAAGCCAGTAAAACAATCTCATTGGCATGGATATCATGACGGAATTTGTATTCCATATCCTCTGGTTTTATGAGCTTTGATTGTAAAAGCCTTGTGATAAAGGTTCCCGTTCCAGTGAAAGGGTCAAGAATAGAGACTCCACGTGACCCCAAGCTTTTTCCAAACTCATTACGCAACACATCATCAACAGAATGAATGATAAAATCGACAACCTCAACGGGGGTATAAACAATGCCAAGCCTATCCGTTGTCTTCTTAAAAGCTTTGGTAAAAAAATCTTCGTAAAGTTTGATAATAAGATTTTGTCTTGCCTGTGGTTCGGTAATGCCAGAGGCACGGAACTTTACGCTGTCATAAAACTCTTGTAATTCTTTGGATTCTTCCTCAATATTGGTTTTATCGAGTTCTGTTAAGATTTTTTCCATTGCTTGCGAAATGGCATTATTTTGTACAAATTCATTGCCTTCAAACAAGGCTTCAAACACGGGACGCGTCACAAGATGTTGCGCTAACATCTCAATCGCTTCTTCTTGCTTTATCTCACTGTTTAAGTTGTTTTTTAATTCTTTATAAAACGCATCAAAGGCATGATAAGCTTCGCTTGTTTGATCAGAAAGCATAGTTTGAAGGCGTGTGATATGGTTTTGTGCAATCTCAGCAACATTGCCAGCCCAAATGCCCCAATAATCACTCATAGTAGATTTTTTAACAATCAGTGTTTTGAGAGCATTGGGAAACTCAACAAAAAAGGGCAATCTTCCTTGTCCTTCATATGTTTGGTGCGGTTCATGAGCTTGTGTCCCAATACAAAGTCCGGATTTTTCTGATTTTTCGTGGAGCGGGATTTCGTCAATAACCGTGGTGACATTCTCTAATTCGGTCTTTTTAGAAACTGTAACAATGTCGATGATAGAGCTTACGTCTTGTCCTAAGACCATCTGGTTAAGGGTTTTACTAAAATTCTCATCATGGGCAAGCAAAGCATTGAGAACTTGCCAGACAACACTGTATCTCTTATTGTTTTTTAATGCCTCTTCTGGTGAAACACCAGCAGGAACACCAACCGGCAAAATGATATAGCCCATCTTTTTGCCTTTTGCACGACGCATCACACGTCCCACTGCTTGTATCACATCCACTTGGCTTTTACGCGGGTGTAAAAACATAACCGCATCAAGGGAAGGAACATCAACACCTTCTGAAAGGCAGCGTACATTGGTTAATATACGGCAGACATTCTCACCCGCATCTTCTTTCAACCAATCAAGTTTTATCGTACGGTTTTTGGCACCAGATTTTCCATTAATATGATCTACTTGACAGTTAAGAGGGGGAATATTTTTATGGTTTTCATGAAGATCACGTAAATCTTTCTTAACTTCTTCATCATTGAATGTGTCACGAATGCGTTCAGAAGTTTTAATATCTCTACAAAAAGCCAAAGCCCGATGCATGGGTCTTGTATCATCTCCAAGATCAATTTTCAGATCCATTTTGGTAAGAGCTTGATAACAACCCATGATCTTTGTTCTATCATCAAGAATAAGTTCATAATTCTCATCTGTCATCAGATGCTGGATAGATTTACTCACTTCTCCTTCATCAACACCTAAAACGATAATCTTGTAAGGCGTTAAAAGTCCATTTTTTACAGCATGGGAGAAACTATAAGAATAAAGGATTTTGCCATAAAGCTCTTCATCATCCATAGAAGCCAGAACGGCATCAATCTCATTAGCTTGTTTTTTGGCATTATCACTAAAGATACGAGGTGTTGCTGTCATATACAGACGTTTCTTTCCCCGAATAAGGCTATTATTATGAACCTTGATAAACTCAGATTCACTCTTGTCTGTTCCTAACACAGCTCCAGTGGTACGGTGTGCTTCATCACAAATGATCAGATCAAATTCCGGTAAAGCATATTTCTTTTGCGCATCCGAAATCACTTGAATCGAATGGTAGGTAGCAAAGACCACTGTCATGGCATCAGGAGAAACCTTATTGGCTTTTTCTCCAAGCTTTTGAGAATCTGTTGTTGCTGGTAGAGCGAGATCCGAGACATCGAGTTCGGCAGCATCATCTTGGGCTTTACGACGCTTGCCAACTTGTGTATCAGAACACACCGCAAAGGAACGCAAGGGTATTGCTGTATCTGCTGTCCATTCTCTTATTGTTTGTGACATTAAAGAAAGAGAGGGGACAAGGAATAAAACACGTTTACCTTGACCAGCAAGAGTTTCTGCTATCTTCAGACTGGTAAAGGTCTTTCCCGTTCCACACGCCATAATCAGCTTGCCACGGTCTGCTGTTTGTAAACCGTCACAAACAGCTTTAAGCGCTTCTTGTTGATGATCTAAAAGCTTTTTCGCTTCTTTTTTCTTAAGAGTAGCTTCCCCTTTGCTTTCAAAGGTTGACCAATCTATTTGACTGTTTTCCAGATCGAAAAGATTAATCCGTTGAATGCGGACTCCTTGTCCTTCACAGGTGAGATCGGCATTGTTACTCCAATTACCTTCGGTGCTATCAACCAGAATACGGCGTGTGAAGATCTTTTTTCCCGAGGCAGCAATAAAGCTATCAATATCTTCTTTCTTGATCTGATGATTTGCACTATAAAACTTACATTGAATAGCGGCATATCCTTCTTCATCACGAATTTTAGCAACCAGATCAATGCCGATATCACGCCCATCTTCTCCATGCTCTTTTGCCCATTCACAATAGGTTTGAACCTTTTCATATTCTTGGCATTGCAGAGGGTCTTGCGTCAAATAAGCAATTACAAACTTTTCAAAAGAAGTTCCTCTATCGCGCGCACTTTCTGTATGATCACGGTAGGATTGTAACAGAGAGCGTAATGTCAGTGATTTGTTATGAGATTGAAGCATTTATAATAAAACCCCACCGCTTTATAAGCGTTGATCTATCGGTGTCAAAAAACTTTAAATAGAATCTGCTAGATCTATTTAAAACAAATAGCAATAATAAAATAAAAAAAGGGTGCTAAAGACCCACAACCTGCTTAAAAAGAAATTTTATTAAAGGCTACTTATCCACAGCCTATGACATGAGGTAAAATCAGCAAAATAGTGAATTTTGCTGTTCGTTTCACGTGTTCATCAAGACAAATGAACTATGTGCTTTTAAAATATCATAATGAGTATTTTGATAGGTTTTATGAGTCACTAAAATAGTCTATTTTGTCAGTTTAATTTACTGACACAAACTGACAAATATATATTATGGATTGTATTTAAGGTTGTATTGTCGATATAGGTTGTATCATTAAAATACTAACATATTGAAATATAATGTTTTTAATTTTCTCTCATTTAAAAAAAATAATATAGGAGCTAGAATGAACTGACAAGACTGACAAAACTCTTCTGATAAGGTCACTCAGATCATTTGCTTTTGGAAAAAAGTTCCTTGATGAGAATGCCATAAAAAGAGTTTTGCGTGGTTATCTTAAAGACTTCAAAAGAGATTTCTTATTGTTTTCTATGATGGTTTTTGACGACAGAATGTGCTTGATAGCACGATGTCTCGTTTATATGCGTGTTGAGTGGTTTAGAGGAGCTGGAGAGTGAATTTATCTCTAATTATTGATAAATATATTGTAGCATTAAACTGGGGATATTAATGTATTAACCATTGACGGGCTAAACAGTTTTGTTTAGAGGTTTTTCCATAGAAATGTGGGGGAGAGATCTTCAGCAGTTAAAATAAAGCAGTTTTTGGGTGTCACTTTTCTTTGGTTACAGAGGCATGTGCTTTTGTTAAAAGTGTTATAGGGCAGTGGCTGTTTTGAGTGGATTTATTAGCGGTTCCATGAAGTTCTTTTAAAGAGTGCTTCATGAATAATGCAAAGCGGGGGCAATCTGTATTGTTATTGATATTTTTACGCCAAAGTTCTCTTTTGAGAATTTTTCGTGCCATTGTTGTTTTCTTTGGCTTGTTTACAGGTGTAAATGTTTATGCGCGTTCCTCAGCTATTTTTCATTCCCCAACAGATAATTTTTCTCGTGGGTATTCAGAAAAGCAGCAATTAGAAAGAATTGAGAAATTACGCGCTTTAACGCCTAAAAGGATAAAGACGCCTTCAGAGCAAAATCCAGAAACGCTTTTGGGTGGGAAGCAATGTTTTCCCATTCATGCTCTTGTTGTTGAGGGAGTGCATCATGTCAAAAAGCGCTCTATATCAGCCGTAACAGAGCCTTATGTTGGAAGATGTATCGGTCTTGTCGATATTCAGCTCTTAATCAAGAAGTTAACCAAAGTTTATTTGGATCAAGGCTATGTAACGGCGCGTTTTTATATTCCTGATCAAGATATCAAAAACAGCAAGACGCTCAAATTTGTTGTCGTTGAGGGGAAACTTTCAGAGATTTACTATAATGGTTCACCGGCATCTCGTTATAACAATGTTGTGTGGAGTGCTTTTCCTGGGCTTCAAGGTCATGTTCTGAACATGCGCGATATTGAACAGGGGCTTGATCAGATCAACCGTTTGAGTTCAGCACACGCTCAAAGCGAACTTCTTCCAGGGCGTGAAGAAGGGAGCACCATTGTCAATATTAACAATCATCCCGATAAAACTTTCAAGGTTACTGTTTCTCATGACAATATGGGACAATCTTCCACGGGTTATGCGCGTTATAGTGCGGGCTTGAGGGTAGAAAATATTTTAGGGATGAATGATGCGTGGGATTTTAACTATCAACGCAGTGAGCCCGATTATTGGGGTGGGAGCAAGCAAGAAGGACATAGCAATAACATTTCAGCGAGTGTGAGTATTCCATATGGTTATTGGACCTTTGGATTGAATGGCACTGTTTATAATTACCAAAGCATAATCCCTGGCAATTTTACCGATATTGAGACGACGGGGGATTCCAGTGAGTTGCACGCCAGTACAAGCAGGGTTCTTTACCGTGATAGTGTTTCCCTTACAACCTTGAATTTGGGGCTTTCTTATAAAAGAACCAACAATTACCTTCTTGGCAATAAGATTGAAGTGGGCAGCCGTCAATATAGCGTCGCCAATTTTGGCATTTCGCATTCTCGCCAGATGTTGGGGGGGACTTGGACCTTTGATGTGAGTTATTTGCAAGGTCTTCCCTTGTTTCATTCAGTAAAGAAACATGCGCCAGGAGCAGGGGATGCGGAGCCACAATTTGCCAAATTTACTGGTACGCTTAGTGTCATGACGCCTTTTAAGGTAGGGGGCTTGGACTTTATACTGAGCAATCTTTTGAGTGGTCAATATTCACCGCATAATTTATTGGGAGCTGAACAGATTTCGTTGGGGGGTGCTTCCAATGTTCGTGGTACGCGTGAGAGTTTGCTTTTTGGCAATAACGGTTTTTTTAGCCGGAATGATTTGTTGCTACGCGCCATTCCGTGGAGCAATCACGCGATCTTCAAAAAGGTTTTTGGTGAACTTCGCCCTTATGTTGGTTTGGATTATGGGCGTGTGTTTTCGCAAGTTTTGTATGGGATTAAGAGTGACCAGCTTGCCGGTTGGACAGCAGGTGTCAAGCTTGCGGGAGGCATGGTCTCTCTTGATGCCAGTTATTCCAGTATTTTTTGGAGCACAGTTAAGCACAA
>NZ_JBHIOU010000024.1:8549-10127 GCF_042195705.1 Bartonella sp. AP72JLCBS
GGTGTCAAGCTTGCGGGAGGCATGGTCTCTCTTGATGCCAGTTATTCCAGTATTTTTTGGAGCACAGTTAAGCACAAAAAATCAGGAACATTTTTTATGACATTAACAATGGAACTTTAAGCATTTTTTATTGGGGAGTTAACGTATGAGATATGAGAAGAGAGCAGAAAGAGCAGCTTTATTAGGTGTTTTAGTCTCCAGTACGATGCTCAAAAAGGTTTTATTTGGGGGACTTGGTTTTTCTTGTTTGTTAGCCCCTTCAGCGTTACAGGCGCAAATTACTGTGGATCCTAACGCGAATGCCGCCCATCGTCCAGATATAGTCGCAGCGCCCAATGGGGTTCCCTCGATTGATATTGTTACCCCCAATGGCAAGGGCTTATCACACAATAAATATAACGATTTTAATATTGGAAATCCAGGTGTGATTTGGAACAATCATGCGCAAGAAGTGGGGCAATCGCAGTTGGGGGGCATTATGCCGGGCAATCCGCATTTGCGCCTCACGGGTTCGGCGAAAGTGATTTTAAATGAAGTGACCAGCAGCAAGCGCAGTGCGCTTCATGGTCCAGGAGAGGTTTTTGGGAGCCCCGCCGATGTGATTATAGCCAATCCCAATGGGATAAGCTGTGATGGTTGTGGCTTTATCAATACGCCCCATGCGACTTTAACCACAGGTGTTCCCGAAATTGATGCGAGCGGTTTTTTGAAAGGCTTTGAGGTGCGAGGTGGGGATATTACCTTTGGCGCTAAGGGAGCCAATTTTTTCTCTGGTCAAGGGGCGGTTGATATTGTCGATATTGTCTCACGCACAGTGCATTTTGAAGGAGCTGTTGCGGGCAGAGAAATTGGTGTGACAGCAGGGACAGGTCACTTTGATTATGCTTCACGGGAAATGAAAGAACTGACCGATATTACCGGTAAACCGGAATATGCGATAGATGGTTCTGCTTTGGGGGCTCTACAGGCGGATCAGATTAAACTTGTGGCAACAGAAAAAGGTGTTGGGGTTCGCATGCGCCATGATATGGCCGCCAATGCGGGGCAGTTGCATCTTTCTGCTGACGGGAAAATCTCGTTGAAGAATGTTTTTGGTCATGGGGGTGTTGTCCTCAAATCGAAAAGCCAGAGCATATTGGCAAAACACATCACCTCGAAAAAGCATATTGATATTGCCGCCCATAAGGATGTGACGTTAGAAACGGTTGGTGCTGATGGTCATTTGAAGATAGAGGCGCAGGATGGGCTTTTATCGATTGCCGGTAAGGCAACCTCTGGGGGCAATATGGAGCTTTCTTCGCGCCAGACACTTCAAGTTTCAGGGCTAGGGTCAGGTGCTGATATGGCTCTTGAATCGGGCGGAGACTTGAAGCTTGAGGGGATTGTTTTAGCGCAAGGGAATCTCAAGGCGCATGCCGGTGGTGATATACAAGCTCATTTTTTAGCCGGTGGGGTTGATATGGCGGCAACGGGTGCTGCTGGTGTTGTTGTTCTTGGCACCCAAGGGGATGTTGATCTCCAGAGCAGTCAAGGGGCGATTGTTGCTGAAAGTGTTTATGGAGCAGGAGATATCACCCT
>NZ_JBHIOU010000025.1:0-8297 GCF_042195705.1 Bartonella sp. AP72JLCBS
ACAAAAGCATGGTCATAAACTTTAGCATATTGAGAGATAAAAGCTTTTCCATAGACCTCAGCATTGCCATAAACTTGGCCACAGACTTGAGAAAAATGGCGTATTTTTGCATTGTCATACACCCTTGCATGACCATAGACACAAGCCTCATCATAGACCCAGCAATTGCCATCATGGGATAGGTTAGCTTCCTTTTCAATAAAGCCCCCTAAATCCCCAGCCTTAACATCATCGAAATTTTTTAAAGCACGAATGCGGTAAAGATTTATAATATTTCGAGTAAGTGCATGTTTGATTTTTTTAATTTCACTGGTTAATTCGTATTTTTTGCACATAGGAGTACCCTCACAATCTAATGTGATAAACGTTTTCTAAAATTTGAAATGGAAAATTGGATTGGAAAGCAGGCGCCCCCACAACGCCCATGCTTTATTTAAGCAGCTTCATTTATGGTTTTGTTATTATTCCCAATATCATCATAAATTTTTTGATTGCCATCAACTATAGCATAGCCAAAGATTTTTACTAAGTAACAAACATATACATTGTCAGAAACGACGGCATTATCGTAAACATGAGCAGCCCAATCAATACGAGCAGAGCCTAATATTTTTGCATTGCCATAAACAAAGCCCTTTACATAAGCATTATCAGCAATTTTCGCATTATCAGAGATTTTTGCATCAAAAATGATATTAGCTTTATTACAAACAAAGGCATTGTCATAAACTTGACCACGAACGATAGCATTGTCATTAATTTTTGCATTGTCATAAACACTAGCAAAATCAAATACCTTTGCATTATCACAAACCGTTGCATTATCGAAAACACGAGCATAATTAAAAACAGTAGCATTATCAGAAACAAGAGCATTATTATAAACACAAGCCTCATTAGCTATCCAGCAATTACCATCATGTGATAAGTTACTTTCCTTTTCGATAAAGCCCCCTAGATCCCCTGCTTTAACATCAGAAAAGTCTTTTAATGCTTTAATGCGATAAAGGGTATGATTATTAATTACACGCGTTTCATTTGTGAGTGCAAACTTCTTTTGCATGAGCACAATTCCTTTATAAATAGATTTGAATTTTAGAATGAGATGTTTAAAGAGGGGCGCCCCCGCCGCGCCTAGTATTAATTACATTGCCTCATCATAATACTCATGACGGTAATAATCATCATCACTTCCAAATCTTGGAATTGCCTCATCATGAATTTGATCCTCTTCAGTTAAAGAGGCAGCACTATGAACACAAGAAGAACCAGATACATAAGAACCACAAACCACGGCATCATCAACGACATAGGAATCATCACAAATATAAGCACCATCACTTATTTTAGCATTGCCTCCGACATGAGCATTATCACAAATAACAGACATATCAGAAATATGAGCATGGCCACTTACACGGGCGTTATCATAAATTTTAACATTGCCTTCAATAACCACGGCGTTTTCAACATGGGCATTGCCATAAACCTCACAATAATCATTTATTGCCATGCCTTGAAAAATAGCATTACCATAAATTTTAGCATCGCCATAAACGTCTACAAAAAAGCCTTTGACTTTAGCATTGTCATAAACCCTTGCATTTTCAAAAACACGCGCTTTATCATAAACCCAGCAATTGCCTTTGTGAGATAAGTTGCTTTCCTTTTCAATAAAGCCCCCTAGATCACCAGCTTTGACATCACCAAAATCTCTTAAAGCACGAATGCGATATAAGAAATGACCAGCTACGCAATCCATTTCGCTAGTAAATTCATATTTTTTTGATGTTTTTTTCTTATTAACGGGGGTGTTGTTTGAGATATTTGTCATAATTAAAACCTAACTGTTTAAAAGTTTTCAATTGACACCCCTATAAGGGCGCCGGGCGTTGAAAACACGGCAGTTAGTCCGTTGCTATGCTTTTCCCATAAGGGTATTTTATAGCATAGCTACACCCGACAAAATCATCATATATGCTAATTAGAGCATAAAAGATAGTCAGTTTTAATAGGATTAGGTTTATCGTAACCTCTTCGCTAACTGTTTAGTGTTTTCATCACTTAAGTATTTATATAACAAAATACGTATTTATTGTCAAATAATATTTTATCTTTTTTGATATTTTTTGTATTTTTTAAATACGTTGTGTGTTGATAATATATTATGCCTATTAATTGCTTCTTTTATATTTATGTGCTTTTAAAGCTATATTACTGGCTTTGTGAAACGACTGCGTATTTTTTAAACTATACATTTATAATATTTAGAAACGCTCTCATAATGCGTATTTTAAACTTTATAACCTATCAATTTTGTCACTAAATGAATTTTAATTTTTTTGTGAATTTTGTTTATAACACATTTGCAACTTAACAGCTTTTATAAGGGCACTCTTATAATCAATGCTTTCATTTGCATTTTTGCTTTATTCAAACAAAGCTACTGTTTTCACGCATTCTCTATAGCTGTTATGTTCTTTATAGCCATGGCATCATTTTTCATTGTCATAAGAGAAGCGATAAATAGAATAATTGTGATTTATAGACTGTTATGAAAACATCTAAAGAGAGATTGATCATTATAGAGATCAGAAAAATACCTTTTAATAGGCTTTTGTCAGTTGTGTCAGTTTTGTCAGTTCTTTTTAGACCCTCTATTATTTTTTTTAAATGAGAGAAAATTAAAAACATTATATTTCAATAGGTTATAATTTTAATGATGCAACCTTTATTAAAAGACAACCCATAAATTCAATTCATAATATATATTTGTCAGTTATGTGTCAGTAAATTGAACCGACAAAATAGATTATTTTAGTGAGTGATTAAAATGTGCTTTATGAAAAGCATATGCTCCTTTAAAGCCTTTCAAAAGATAGTTTGTAACTCATATGAAATACTATCAAGACCATTATGGTTATGAGTTTTGGAGGTTTTGGGGGGGGGGAGGTGCTTTTTACGCCCCTTTTATATATTTTTTTCAATAAAAAATAAAAGTTATTATATTTCAGTACGTTAATGTTTTAAAGAAACAACCTATATTAAATACAATCCGTAAATACAATCTATAATATACATTTAAAGGGGTTTTGTAGGGGTTTTGGGGGTTTTAAGAACCTACAAAACCTATAAGTAATATAAGAAAATGAATATACATAGCTCTCTTTAAATAAAGCTATCATTTTAGATTACGGTATAATCTTTTAAAGGCAATGTAAAAAAATCTAATTCTATTTAAGAGTGGGTTTCTTAAAAGTCTTAAAGCAATCCAAATAAGAGTATTTAAAAGTGCAAATGATTTCTTTTTAGAATAACGCATATAAACTGTCTTTTTGAGATTGTATCTAATCAACTTAACAAGAGAGGTATAGATTATGGTTATAAGACTCTATACCCCTTGTGAGTTTAGCAAGCCAAGTCTATTCAGTTTCTCTAATTTCTAGTTTTGGTAGGTTCTTAACGATTTTTATTGTCTCTAAACTTACGGTAATAACCCTCTGAAATAACTCTAGAGGGTAGGCAGGGTTGCCAATGGTTTCAACAGCATAACGATTGGCATCATTAACAATGCCACTCTTTTTATCAGTCTTTACACATTGACGCCCCATAACCCATTCAAGAGCGGGTTTACCATTGACGATATACTCATAAGCTTCTTTAGGGATATCTGTCATGGTAATATTGCTATTATAAATAACAGTGGTTTTATCTTTCTCTTTACCTGCTTTTGCAAATTTCATTTCAGTCACGTAATAGAATTTTTCAGGATTAGAGATCTTTGTTAATTTTGGACTACCCTTTTTAAAGGTCACTGGATAAGGCTCTACAGTTTCATAATTCACGTGCAAATGACCCAGTTCACGCCCTGCTGTTACAAATTTCCAAAAATCATCAGCACTCTTTACACAAGGAATGCGAGGTAATTCTTTGCATAAATTATCAGCATAACGAGAGCGATAATCTTCCGAATGAAGTAAACCGTAAACATAATAGAATAAATCATCTTTTGTTATGGTTTCATTCGGATAAGCGGCTTTAAAATGTTCTAGTCCCTCATCAGTAATGGCATCACGCTTCTGTAAACCAGCTGTTTTACTTTCTTCTGTAGAAATTAAAAAATAAATGAGTTTGTTTTTTGTTTTTATCTTTTGAGACCGTTGTGTCTTCGTAAATATAGCGTGGAAAGCATTGACCTGTATCTATTGCATGAAAATCAGGTAGATCCTTAGTCATAATAACAGAAAATCCACTTCTTGCCCCTATAGCAGAAACTTGTATCACTGTATTTTTGATCATTTTTTCTACAGGAAAGATACGAGGCATTTGATAAATTGCTTCATTAAAAATGCGATTATAATAAAGCCACTGTCGTGTAAAAGGACGATATAAACTTTGAACAAAACCGATTTCTTCAAATTTTAAAATATTACCTCTTGCTAATTGTTTTTTTATATTCAAACTCCAACTTATCTTGCTTGTATCTGAATTAACAAAATTATCTACAGCCTTTGTACGTGATTTACTGTCAGTGTGCGCATAAGCATTATTAAAACGTTCTGCTTCACTGTTATAGAAGGCAATCATGTTACCCATATTTTTTGCTAAAATTGCACGACTTGAATTGTATGCCCAAGCATCACGACTAGTCGTAATGCCACAAGAATAAATCTCAAAGAGTTTTTTCTCATGAGGTCTCTTATCGCCTAAAGCTAAGAATGTTTCAAAACTGTCATCACGTTGACGTATCCAATCACCATGCTTATCTGGTGTGATTATTTGCCAATCTTTTTTACTTCGTGTAATGCCATCAATACTACCAAAGTCCTTAATTGTTTTAAGTTTTTTTTCTCTTGTTTGATTATCACCAATATCATGATAGTAAATTTTACAAGGTCCAATAGTATTGGGATTTTTTATAAATAGCGTCACGGCAATGCCCGTCATACTACCACTACCAAAAACATTTTCACCTTCTTGAGCAGCTCCATTGCTTAACATATTTTTACGAAGATCCCCTCGTAAATTAAGTACATAAATACTCGTAAATTCTTTGGCTAAAGATTTTCGTAAACTATTCATTGTCGATTTTTCTATGTAACCAGAGCCAGAAACAAAGCCGATTACCCCAGCATTACCAATACGGTCACTTGCCCAGCGCATAGCACGAATATAACTGTCATAAAAATTTCGCGTATTCATTGATTTAGATTGAGCAGCATAGGTTTCACGAATACGGTTATTTAATATGGGATAAGGGGTATTCTTTGCATTGTCATTAGCACTTTTTTGACCTGTTGAATAAGGAGGATTGCCAACAATAACTTGGATATCTACTTCCTGCTGTTTTTTACACCGCTCTGAATTCTCAAACATATAGCGTGTAAAAAAATCTTTTTCTTCAAGCATCAAAAACGTATCAGTTAAACAAATTCCTTCAAAAGGGATATACTCTCCTTTCATAAGACTATGATAGGTCGATTCAATGTTAATCGCTGCTATGTAATAGGCTAGCAAAACAATCTCATTGGCATGAATATCATGACGGAATTTATATTCCATATCCTCTGGTTTGATGAGCTTGGATTGTAAAAGCCGTGTAATAAAGGTCCCCGTTCCAGTGAAAGGGTCAAGAATAGAGACGCCTCGAGAACTTAAGCTTTGTCCAAACTCTTGCTCTAAAACATCATTGACGGAATGTAAGATAAAATCAACTATTTCAATAGGCGTATAAACAATCCCAAGTTTATCTGTTGTCTTTTTGAATGCCTTGGTAAAAAAATCTTCGTAAAGTTTGATAATAAGATTCTGTTTTGCTCGCGTTTCAATAATACCCTCTGTATCATCCTTTACACTTTGATAAAACTTTTCAAGATCTTTGGCTTCGTCTTTGATATTCATCTTATCAAGTTCTCTTAAGATCTTTTCCATGGCTTGTGAAATGGCATTGTTTTGCACAAACTCATTTCCATCAAACAAGGATTCAAAAATAGGACGTGTCACAAGGTGTTGCGCCAACATCTCAAGTGCATCCTCTTGCTCGATACTGTCATTTAAACCGTTCTTTAATTCTTTATGAAAGGCATCAAAAGCGTGAAAGGCTTCACTCTTTTTATCAGCGAGTATGCTTTTAAGACGAATAATATGATTTTGTGCAATTGCAGCTACATTGCCAGCCCAATTTCCCCACTGATTAGGCTCTCCACATTTTTTGACAATGATGGGCTTAATAGCACGCGATAATTCATCAACATAAAACTCGAATTCTTTTTGTCCTCCATATTTATAAGAGCTTTCACTTGCTACTGAACCAATATGAAGCCCAGCACTTTCCGATTTCGCGTGGAAAGAGAGTTCGTCAACAACTGCGGTCATTGCTTGTAAAGCAGGGTCAAAAGTGACCCCTACAATCTCAAACACATGACGAACATCTTGGTCCAGCTCTAAGGCTTTTATTTTGTTTTTAAAGTTGTCATCATGAGCACGCAAAGCATTGAGAACTTGCCAGATGACATCATACTTTGTATTGTTTTCTAAAGCCTGTTGTGGTGGAATATTAAAGGGAATACCAACGGGTAAAATAATGTAGCCTGTTGTTTTACCTTCTGCGCGGCGCATCACACGCCCCACAGCCTGTATCACATCCACATGACTTTTACGCGGGTGTAAAAACATAACCGCATCAAGAGCAGGGACATCGACTCCTTCAGAGAGACATCGGACATTGGTTAACACACGGCAGTTATTCTCATCTGTATCTTCTTTAAGCCAATCAAGTAATTTATTACGATTTTTGCCATTAAAAGATCCATCAATGTGCTTAACATCAAAGATAAGAGAAGTCTTACTTTCGGGAACAAATTTATGATATTCATCAATGGCGTCATTGAATAGTTCGCTAACTAATTGAGACGTCTTGATATTTTTACAAAAAGCCAGAGAACGACGCATAGGTTTTATGCCATCTTCTTCCTTCTTTTCTATTTGGGAAAGTGCTTTGTAGCAGCCAATGATTTTAGTTGTATCATCAAGAATAAGTTCGGAATTTTTATCTTTAAGGCGTTTCTGAATCGTTGCGTTAATAATTGCTTCATCAACAGCCAAGACGATAACTTTATAGGGTGTTAAAAGTTTATCTTTTAGAGCTTTTGAAAAAGTATACGTGTAAAGATTTTTTCCATAGAGCTCTTCATCATCCATGGACGCCAGAACAGCATCAGATGCGTCAGCCTTCTTTTTCAGCTTGTCGGTAAAGATCTTAGGGGTTGCCGTCATGTACAGACGTTTTTTGCCCCGAATGATGCCGTTATCATGAACCTTGATAAATTCAGATTCACGCTTGTCTGTTCCTAACACAGCTCCAGTGGTACGGTGTGCTTCATCACAGATGATCAGATCAAATTCGGGTAAATCATACTTTTTTTGCGCATCCGAAATCACTTGGATTGAATGGTAAGTCGAAAAGACCGCAGTCATTACATCAAGAGAAGTTTTATTGGCTTTACGCGCAAGCTCTTTGGCATCGGTCGTAGCCGGTAAAACAAGGTCTGATGCATCAAGACCAGCTTCATCATCATTTTTATTCTTACGACGCTTACCTACTTGCGTATCCGAACACACGGCAAAGGAACGCAAGGATACTTCTGTATCTTCTGTCCATTCACGAATTGTTTGAGAGATAAGAGCGAGAGAGGGCACCAGAAACAATACACGCTTGCCTTTTCCTGCTATGGTTTCTGCTATCTTCAAACTGGTGAAAGTCTTGCCCGTTCCACATGCCATAATCAGCTTGCCACGGTCTGCTTCTTTTAAACCTTCACAAACCGCTTTGAGCGCTTCTTTCTGATGATCTAAAAGCTTTTTCTTTGATTTCTCTTTGAGAACAGCTTGTCCTTGTTCTTTATAAGCCCCCAATCGATTTGACTGTTCTCTAAATCAAAAAGGTTTATGCGTTGAATACGAACCTCTTGCCCCTCACAAGTTAGTTCAACATTATCACTCCAATCTGTTTCGGTGCTATCAACCAGAATACGACGCGTGAAGATCTTTTTGCCAGAAGCTGCTATAAAACTATCAATATCTTCTTTTTTAATTATGTGAGAGGCATCATAGCATTTACATTGAATAGCCGCATAGCCTCCTTCATCACGGATTGTAGCGACCAGATCAATGCCAATATCCGTTCCATCTTCTCCATGCTCTTTAGCCCATTCCAAATAAGTTTGAACCTTTTCGTATTCTTGCTTTTGTAAAGGGTCGTTTGTCAAATAAGCCATGACAAGGTTTTCAAACATGGT
>NZ_JBHIOU010000026.1:0-8031 GCF_042195705.1 Bartonella sp. AP72JLCBS
AACGTGAAAGGTTTTCCCTGTAGCGTCGACCATTTCTGCAATCCCCAATCATAGACAAAGGTCGTTTGCTCGTTATTACCTCTTTTTAAGGACCAGTAAATCCGGTTATCAATGGGATCTATAACCCCTTGCATCTCATCAAGAGCAAACTTATCAAAGGTTTTAAAAACTGTTCTATCAACTTTCTCAAAGCCTATCGGCAAAAGTTGACCATCCAAACTCATCTGATAAAAACCACCATCACTCGCAAAAAAAGCATCACTCCCTCGACATGCTATAGAGGACGCACTACGGGCTCCGCGCTTGTCTTGTATCTTTTGAAACGTAAACACAATCTTAGAACCCGCAACAAAGGTTCCTGCATAAATAGCAGAACGCATAAAAATGAGGGGATTAGTCGATTCCGTAGACCCTTGAACATATTCTCCATCTGGAAAATCTTGAAAATCGCAATCTTTCTGCTTAACTGTCCAATGGGTTGCATCTTCCAAACCTGACCAATGAATGCGATTAGGGTGATCTGTCAATTGCATCAAACAAACAAAAGGTCCCCAAACCTTCACCAAGCCTGCTTTCGGGGGATTGCCTCCTAAATCTTCAAATCGTTCAGAACTATGGGTATTAAAAACTTGTGGTTTATCATTTTTATTCACCGCAATAATTCTTTGACCAAACAAAGCGAACGACCATTGATTATCTTCATGCGCATGATAAGTCACACCACTTTGACTTATGTCCTTCCACCCCTTCGTTTGACTATCATAACTGTAAAGCTTTTGCTTGCCTCCTACGATTATCTTAACACCATTGCCACTTCTAAACGCTATGCACCCCAAAGGCTTTTCTTCCAAAGCATGAGACACAACCATTGCACTAGGCATCGGAATGTAACAGCCATCAGCCGGTAAAACATTCACAAGCGTATCCGTAAAGCTACCGTTGACGACCGAAACATCTGGTCTGTAATCGGCTACTGGAAAATAAACCATCTTAAAAATCCGTTGGTATTATTCTGGTCACGTTATGACGTTGAGACGTCTCTGCACGCAATTCATGCAACTGTTCGTTAAAGTCATTGTAAGCTGCCGTTGCACAATCGGGATCTTTCAAGATATTCTTGTAAAGTTCGTATTTTGCACGCGCCTTAATCAAATCAAACGCGTGCACAAACCATGGATGCTCCTCATCGACACTCTCTATCTCTGATAAACGCAATGGAGAGAGAATGAGTTGAATCTGATAGGCTTTATCCGGTGTGGGATAAAGATGTAATTTCCTATCAAAATAACTGTAACAAACCGGCGTTCCTTGCTGCTCTGATGATAACAAAGGCTCTAAAGAAACATGGTCCTTACATTCCAAGGCAAACTTATGATGTTGATCAGAACTCAGATAACACATTGATTTATAATGATAATATAGCGTTATTCATATTGAATTAGAATCCCGAATAACGTAAGATTCTCTCATTTCAAATCTGTTTATCTTGAATCAACTAAAACCACTCATTTGTACATAACAAGTGGGATGAGTGTATGGATAAAATTTGTATAAGAAAGGACTAAAAATGGCTCTTATGAACCGTCTTAATGCAAGGGCTGTCGCAACATTGGGAGCTGGCAAATATAATGATGGTGCCGGCTTGTTACTTCATAAGCGTAAAGATGGAGGTGCTCAATGGATTTACCGTTTTACCATTCATGGGCGGCGCCGTGAAATGGGCTTGGGTGCCTTGAGAGATGTCTCTTTAAAACAAGCCCGTGAATTGGCAACTGGGTGGCGCTCTGTTCTTCGTGAAGGTCGTGACCCCATTAAAGAACGCAATAAACAAAAGCGTGAGGCAATAAGTAATCTCCATTATTTAAAAGATATCGCGTTGGATGCTTTTGAAAGCCGTAAAGCTGAACTAAAAGGAGATGGTAAAGATGGGCGTTGGTTTTTACCCTTAAAACTCCATATTCTCCCCAAATTAGGTTGCCTCCCCGTTTCAGAGATTACACAAACAGAGATACGCAATACACTTGCTCCCATTTGGCATACAAAAGCAGCAACAGCTGATAAAGCTCTTACCCGCCTTAATATTTGTCTCAAACATGCGGCTGCTTTGGGTTTGGATGTTGATTTACAAGCAACAGAAAAAGCACGCGCTCTCTTAGGTAAACAACGCCATAAAACGCAAAATTTTCCAGCTATGGATTGGAGAGATGTCCCTGCCTTTTATAAAACACTTTGCGAAGCATCAACCTTAACACAACTGGCTTTGCGTTTGCTTATTTTGACAGGCGTTCGTACCAACCCTTTGTGTCATATTCATAAAGATCAAATTGATGGCGATATCTGGACAATCCCTGCTGAAAATATGAAAGGTCGACGTGATACTACAGAAGAGTTTCGCGTGCCTCTATCATCAGAAGCATTAGAAATCTTAAAACAAGCGCGCTTGCTTTCTCGCAATGATTTCTTCTTTTCTGCAACCGGTCGGGGTCCCCTCGCTGCAAATTGTATGGCTCAATATATGAGAGACAATAAAATTGAGGCATGCCCCCATGGATTTCGTTCTAGTTTACGTGATTGGCTCGCTGAAACAACCGATGCCCCTTATGAAGTCGCAGAAACTATTCTAAGTCATACAGTAGGCGGTAAAGTAGAGCGTGCCTATCGTCGTACTGATTATCTAGAACAGCGCCGCGTTTATATGGATAAATGGGCGGCTTATGTCACTGGTCAATCTTAAGATATGGGGTGAATAACCCCATGATCTGTGGATAACTTTAGCTCTCTTCTCTCTCATTCTTTCTCAATAAGACTCATAAAGTATCACATCAGAAATTGTATAATAAAATATTGTTTTCTATAAATAAAACATCTTTCTAAATGAACCAAAATGTGGTTAATAAATAGTTATGATTTGTTCTCATTTTTTTACTTTTGAAAGGATTTTAGTATGACAGAAAATGATATTCTTTTAACAGACCGTGAAAGTGCAAAACTGCTTCATATGAGTGTCTCAACATTCCGCCGTCATGTTACCAATGGCTCTCTCCCAAAACCTTTAAAATTTGGTTTTTTATCGCGTTGGTTACAATCGGATCTTTTGAATGTCATCGAGCAAGCAAAACAGCAACGTTATAACGACGCGGCATAAAAAGAAAACCTTGTCACGTAAGGACGGACAAGGCTTTCTCAAACTCATCAACCTGGTGCTTTATTTGGTGTAAATTCAAGGCTTTCTCTACTGAAGCAAGACTTAAGGCTGGCATTCAAGTTGTTCTGAATGTTTTTTACAATAAGGGCTATTTAAGCGTCTCTCAACACTTCGCTGAGGCATGACAGCACCAGGACGACATATGGGAAGGTTGTCTGATTTATGATTTTCACACCATTCTTGTATTGTAAAGCTAGGGCGAAAACCTGATTGCGCCATACACATTTCAATACTGGCAAATTGATTCAAATCTAGCGCCACAACCTTATTAAGGTCCGGTACTCCACATTCTAAAAGTATTTTATTTCTCCATAATGCTGGAGAAAGTGAGGGAATTGAATTAACACATCCAGTGATACTTAACAGAGCTATACAACTCAACAGTTTTAAGATTTTCTTCATTTTTCCCCTCTTTCAATGGATTTATTACTATAAAACAGCTCATAAGCTTGTTTATATTTTCTGTCACCGCTGCTTAAAACAACGGTGAACAATATTGAGATGACAGATTGAGGAAACAATCGCGCCATTCCAAGTGAAGGCAAGGATGGCAGATTGTTGATCATCACTAGCAGTGCTTAAGGTTGGCATTCTGGTTTATTTTTATATTTTTGGCAATAAGCGCTATTTAAACGCTTCTTGACACTTCGTTTTGGAATGACAGCACCTGGCACACAAATCGGAAGATCTTCGGCATTATAATTTCTACACCGATCTCTCCACTTCCCTCCTAATTTACTATGAAAACCTGCTTGGGTTAGACATGCATAAATAGATGTATTCGCATTTATACTTAACTCTCTATAATCCATCATATAATCATCATGAGGATTCAGCATTCCACATTCTAATAGTGCTTTTTTAATCTCAATCTTATCTTCTCCTAGCTTCTCTAATACATCCACAGCCTGGTAAGGACCTGGAAAACATCCAGCTATAATAAGCAAAGCCAATCCACTCAATAACTTTAAAGTTGCTTTCATTTTTTCTCTCCTTCAATGATTTTTTATGATAAGATTGCTTATAAGCTTGTCGATGTTTTATATTCCTCTGTCCATATCAATTTGAAACATGTTGAGTGCCGATACAATTGGCCCACACACTTATGCAAAAGATAAAAAAACTAAAGATTACTCTTAATCATACCATCATCAAAAAACTACGGTAGACATTCAGGCTTGTTTCTATTTCTTTTACAATGGGGGCTGTTCAGGCGTTTCTTAACACTTCTTTGAGGAATGACAGCACCTGAATGACAAATCGGAAAACGAGCATCAAAAAACTCACACGAACTCAAATATCCGGATTTATATCTAAAACCTGCTTGAACCATGCAAGCTTCAATTAATGCGTTCGCATTTCCGTCTAACTTTCTGTTGTATTCATCACGATTATAAGGTGTTGGCATGCCACATTCTAACAGCGCTTTCCCTATATCAATTGTATTTGCACCAGGCTTATCCCATAATTCCCAAGCTGATAAGGGAACCTCAGCTTTATACTCACATCCAGCTATACTTAACAGAGCTATGCCGCTCAATAATTGCAAGACTTTCTTCATTCTTCCCCTCCTTCAGTGGGTTTCTTTACGATAAAACAGCTCATAAACCTGTTGATATTTTCTGTCACCGCTGCTTAAAACAACGGTGAACAATATTGAGATGATGGATTGAGAAAACAATCCCGCCATTCCAAGCAAAGGCACGGAGGGCGGATTGTTGGTCATCACAAACAGCAAGACTTAAGGATAGCATTCATATTGTTCTGGATGCTTTTTACAAAAAGGGCTGTTCAAGCGCTTCTTGACACTGCGCCTGGGGATCACAGCGCCTGGACGACAAATGGGAAGGTTTTCGGCTTTATGATTCTCGCACCAAGTCCCTCCCCCCACTTTATCACGAAAACCTGATTGAACCATACAGGCATCAATAGTTGCCCATGCATTGTAGCTGAGTTTTCTGTTTTCTGGATCGGCATCAATAAGGCTCGGCATTCCACATTCTAACAAGGCTTTTCCTACCTCAGTAAAATCAGTAACACCATTTTTCTCCCACGTAGCCACCTCTCCTGGAGGAGGTTTATCGATATTACATCCAGTGATACTTAACAAAGTTACAGTGCTTAATAATTTTAGAGTTTGTTTCATTTTTTACTCCATGATTTACTTAAAGGAAATTGTTCACGATGAGATGAGCCATAAAACTTTTGGCATTTTGGACCCACATCTCCAAGACAGGTATGGGAGCTTATGGGATTCATGATCACTCTCCACCATTCTGTCCACCAGTTACTACCAGCAGATATTGTCTCATAAGCATAGCCATTGCCACCAATCAATCTGCTTACAACGTCAAATCTATGCCCATCAAAACCAATAGTGGTTTGTTTGCCACCACTCACATAACCTAACAAACCGGATGCCGCCAAAACATTAGCCGCTGGTCCATGGAAACTGATCGTTGTATTGCCTGCTACATCATTTACACCTTCTTGTTTGAAAGAATTCATCATATTAAAGCCTGTCAAACTGCCACGACTATGGGCATCAAAATGCAATCCCGTGTTACCATAGCTATACATCAAATCTTTTGCTTCTTGTGTGGAATTGGTCAAACCCCAAAAGTTATTTTCCATAAACTTCTGATAGCCCGCGACTAGAAGTTCTGAGATAGCAGAATCGGCTTGAGGGAACACAACAAAATAAAGCGGATTATTTTTATCCTTCGCATGTTGCTCTGCATAAACAGCGGCTTCCTCTGGTGGAGTAAAGATGCCATTAAAGGACACATGCACCTTGCCATCAGCACCCTCTTGTAAATGCTGCTTTTCTTCATCCGTTAAATAATGTGCGTGAGGAAACAATCGCGCCATTCCAAGTGAAGGCAAGGATAGCGGATTGTTGATCATCACTAGCAAGACTTAAGGTTTGCATTCAGGTGCATTTTTATATTTTTTACAAAAAGGGCTGTTTAAGCGCTTCTTGACACTGCGCTGTGGAACAACAGCGCCTGGACGACAAATGGGCAAGTTTTCGGCTTTATGGTTTACACACCACCCCCCCCCCCTTTCATCTTTATAGCGGAATCCTGATTGAACCATACAAGCATGAATTGTTGCTATTGCATTATTACTGAGCTTGCTGCTTTCTGGATCCTTATCATAAGGGGTTGGCATACCACATTCTAACAAGCCTTTTCCTACCTCAGTAAAATCTGCTCCCGGTTTCTCCCAAGCAGTCAAATATCCTGAAGGAGGTTTATTAAACTGACATCCAGCTATACTTAACAAAGTTACAGCACTTAATAATTTTACGATGTGTTTCATTTTTTACTCCATGATTTACTTAAAGGAAATTGTTCACGATGAGATGAACCATAATCATATCTACATTTATAACCTGCATCTCCAAGACAAGTATGGGAACTTATGGGATTCATGATCACTCTCAACCATTCTGTCCAAACGTTACTACCAGCAGGGAGTGTCCCGTAGGTATAGCCATTGCCGCCAATAATTCTGCTGACAAAGTCATATCTATTCCCATCAAAGCCAATAGTGGTTTGTTTGCCATCACTCACATAATCTAACAGACCGGCTGCAACTAAAACATTAAAGGCTGGTCCATAGAGATTGATAGTCGTGTTTTCGTTGGCTATACCGTGAACACCTTCTTGTTTGAAAGAATTCAGCATATTCCCCAATGTCATTGTCCCGCGACTATGTCCATAAAGTTCTAATCCTGTAAGACCATAGCTATACATCAAATCTTTTGCTTCTTGTGTGGAATTGGTCAAACCCCAAAAGTTATTTTCCATAAACTTCTGATAGCCCGCGACTAGAAGTTCTGAGATAGCAGAATCGGCTTGAGGGAACACAACAAAATAAAGCGGATTATTTTTATCCTTCGCATGTTGCTCTGCATAAACAGCGGCTTCCTCTGGTGGAGTAAAGATGCCATTAAAGGACACATGCACTTTGCCATCAGAGCCTTCTTGCAAATGCTGCTTTTCTTCATCCGTTAAATAATGGAACTTGGGGATTTTTTGTCCACGAGCATCTCTTATAGGTACCCCATTCGCATCTATTTCATAGATTGTATTGCCATTTTCATCACGATCCACCACGGCGATGGGGTGCTCTTTGATAAACATGGTTTTATAGGAGTCATCGCTGTATTTAAACCCTTCTTCTAAGAGTTGAGTTGCCATTTCACGGTTTTCATGGACGATTTGTTCCAGCTTGCCTACATCGAGCTGTTGTACACCCTTATGGGCGGTGGCAGTATCACGATTAAGGGAGGCTATGGCTTGTTCCACGTCTTGCCCTGTTAATGCCTTCTGCCCTGCTTCATCAGTAATGACGATAGTGCCATCGCTAATGGCAGATTTGGTATATCCTTCCTCTGAATCTTTAGCTTTTGAATGATCTAAGACATTTTTAGCAATGTTTTTCCCGACACCATATTTGCCCTGATACATCGGACCACCCGCTGAAATGCTTAAACCTTGACTGCTGGCTTGAGCATGCGCACTGTTGCTGATATCACTGGTACTAATGCTTCCTGTGGTCAGGCTGTTTTTATCTGCCGGCGCAGTGCTGGAAATAAGTCCTCCGGTCAGCGTTGTTTTATCTTTAACGTTGATCTTAAAACCACCATCACCCGCTTTGATGCCTGATTGCTCCACAACACTATGATAATCACTAGAGGATTTATCCTTGTTCAAGGAAATATTGGTTGTGGCTGTACCTTCCTTTTCTCGGCTATTATAACCAATGGAAACAGAGTTTTGCTTGCTGGAACTTTGTCCCGTATCACTGCGGCTGGT
>NZ_JBHIOU010000027.1:0-7662 GCF_042195705.1 Bartonella sp. AP72JLCBS
CCTTTATGACGCCTCACCTCTTCAAAATACACCACGTCAATTTGACCTGCTGTCTGCTTTATTTCTGATAGCCATTGTTTAAAACGCAAGTAACGCATTCCACCGCCTTCAAAACGGCGTGATTGAAAATTCACGGTACCACTGAACATGTCACCACTTGCACCACGTATCGCCCACCCAGTCCGCGTACCTAGATCAAAACAAAGAATCGTGTTAATCACCACGCCGCTCCATACAAAATGTGTTTTATAGGATTGTTTTTTTCTGAAAATGAAGGAAAGAAGGGTGTAAGAAGTATGCAAGCGATTTTAAATTGGATAGAACAGCATCCTGTATTATTTTCTGCGTTTTCTGTTTTATTTTCTGCACTTTCTTCGGTTGGTGCTTTATTATCCGCAATTTTTGCTTTTCTTTCTATTAAACAGACATTTAAATTAAGAGAAGAAGATCGAATAGAAGCTGCAAAATCAAGAGAAGAAGATCGCATAGAAGCTGCAAAATTGAGAAAGGAAGATCGAGAAAAAGATGAAAAATTGAGAAAGGAAGATCGAGAAAAAGATGAAAAATTAAGAGAAGAAGATCGCATAGAAGCTGCAAAATTGAGAAAGGAAGATCGAGAAAAAGATGAAAAATTAAGAGAAGAAGATCGAGAAAAATTTAAAACAGAATTAGCCAATGCCATGGACATAGCTAAATCAACTAGACAACAAGCGATATCAATGAAAAAGCTTGCCACAGTTCTGGAAAAACAATTAGAGATTTTAGAAGAAAAAAAGCTCCGTGTTACCACACACAGTTCATGGATAAGTGATAATCCTAATGATATCTTTCCAGTAATATATGTATCTTTAATCATTACAAATGCTACAAAACAAACAATTAAAATCAACTCTATCAGCATACAGGATAATAGCCTTTTTATCTTTATGTCCGCATGCTATCGTGAACTTTTGCCACAATCACTAGGAGCACTACATTACATCCATCCTCAACAGGAAAAACACTTATGCTTAAAGAAACCTCGAGTCGATCCACCCATACATAGCGATATTGATCCATTTAGCCTCAAACCTTCTGGTCTATTAGGACTAATTATTGGTGTTTTTCCTATAGACAGAAACTCAGAAATTCCTTTAATATTGACTATGGAGCACACTGCCGTAAATCCTTTAAATCCACCAGAAAAAGTGACTTTTTGCCCCGAATATTTTAATATTAAACCAAGTAATAAACTATCCGATCTGTTGTATTCCAAGCTGTTTCCATTCAATAAATAACCGTTTTCCAACATGATGAATAACGCTGTTGTTCCTCAGGGCTTTTTTCAGCCAACTCGGCCCATGTCATTGGCTTTGGTTTCATAAGAAGAAATGATAAATATTGTGCCCTATCCCATTTATTGGCTTCTGCAACTGTAACCGATTGTTTTGCCATAAACCATCTATTGAAATCTTCAATAATTTCAATTGCTTCATTCTTTTTCTGCTCATCCTTCATCAATTGTATTAGTATCTTTTGCGTTCTATCATCTTCTTCATTTACAATTGGGGCTTTTTCTACAAACTCTCTTACAAGCGCACGAACATCTTCAGACTCTTGAAGATTTTCATAAATATTTTCATATTCAGTCAAATATTCTTGCTCTTTAGATTTCTTCTGTTCAGATTCCAACAAACGTTCTTGCACTTCTTTTTGTAATTTTTGTAAATGTTGTATTTTCTCTTCATTTTCTGCTAGCTGTTCTTCCATCAATGCTTTTTGTGACGCTATTAACTCATTTTTTTCTGCTAGCTGTCCTTCCATCAACGCTTTTTGTGACGCTATTAACTCATCTCGTTCTTTTATCGCTTGTCTAAGCATTTTTATGTTTTTAAAATTGGTATAAACCGCATAACATGAACACAAATTAGCAATACAAGATATAATAAGTGCAATTAAGCCCATCCCTCTCTCCTCACTTACCCTTCTTCTTACTCTTCTTATTCTTATGAAGCGGCGCTTTTACTGCTTCATCACGCGGCTTAAGCTCTTGTGTTAGTCTTTGAATTTCCTCGTCGCATGATTGAACATCTGCTTTTAGTGCCTGTATCTTTTCACTTTTCCGTTTAAACTCTTCTCGGTACGCATCTATCTTTTGTTTCAGTTCTTTAATTTCCTCCTCACGTTCTTTAATCTCTTGCTTCAGTTCATCAATTTCCTCGTCGCGTTCTTCAATCTCTTGCTTCAATTCTTTAATTTCCGTATCACGTGATTGAACATCTGCTTCGAGTGTCATTACAACTTCACTTACATTTCTGAACGCCTTTTCATGCTCTTCAGTCTTTTGTTTCAGTTGTTTAATTTCCTCGTCACGTTCTTTAATCTCTTGCTTCAGTTTTTTAATTTCTGCTTCAGACTTTCCTATATCCGCATCACATTCATAAGTTATATTTCTATTCCCTAATATAAAATCAGTATTTACCTTTTTTACTCTTGCCCTAAGATATTGAATCTCCTCTGAAAGAGCCTTAACTTGGTCGCGATAATGCAATGCAATACGAAACATCACTCCGCTTAAGAGCAAAACTGAAACCACTGCTATCCATAAAATTTCATTCGAACTCATCTTTATCTCCTTAATGCTGTAAAGTTTCTCCGGTGTGATCAACACCGCAGCTCTTGCAAATTTTCGACATTGGGGGGTGTTGCTCTTGCATTAATCTCTGCAAGCGCTCGGGATAAAAAAAATCTTCTGGACGCAAATCTATCCCATGATCACGTGCGTAATCTAAAATTTTTTGCTGGTGTTTTGCTGGCATGTCACGCCATCTATAAACAGATGACACATCTCTTTGCACTATGGTTGCTACAGTTTTGAAACCACCTAAATATTTTATAATTAATCTCGAAGGCATATGTAATCTCCATAACAGCACAATAAATAATTGCACTTTTTACATATATCAACAAAAAATGCACCTTTCACATTTTTGCATTTTACGTATTTTTAGGGATAATATTTAAATTATGAGTAGCAATATTGAAAAAAGTATCCAACAATGGCTAGAAAAAAAATTAGACGAGCGCGGACACGGTGCTCAAATAGAACTAGCCGCCTACTTGGGAATCCATCAATCCACTATAAGCAGAATGATTAATCCTTACAAAAATGGAAAATCAAGAAGCATAAGTATTGGGGAATTAGTTAAAATAGCTGAGTTTTTTAACGAGCCCCCCCCCAATTTCTTCAATGATGTTGATCAAGAATTTATGAATTTTTATCGTGATCTTTCTGAAGAAAACAAGAAGTCTGTGATTTTATATATTGAGTTTTTAAGGCAATCAAAAGATAAGTTATAGTTTCCTTTTCTTTCTGAGAAAACCCTTTTAAAAGATTAGAATCTTGTTCCGCTATTTGCATTTTGTATCTCCATAAATTGTGGATAGTGCACTTTTTAAAAAAACATATCCAGCATAAATATGCACTTTTTACATTTTTATGTTGACACTTGCACTTTTTGCATATATTTATCTCCCATATCTTAGAAAATAACTTTTGCCAATAGGCAGTATGGAGGCATTTGTGAATAAACCAGTGTTTATAAATTCTGATGAAATTCTCTTAGTGATGTGCGAAAATGAAGAGCAAAATCTCGCTAAATCTGGTCCTTTCTTAGAAGAAAGTGACATGATCAAATTTATCGACCAAGCCGATAATGCTGTCCAAATTTTGCGTATTGAACCAACGACTAATCGTTGCGAAGATATCTCTGAAGATATTGCCGAATTCTATCTTAAAGAATGTGAAGAGCAGTGTTTCAACGGAAACATTCCTCACGATTTTATTCTACACAGCACAGCATACGGTTTTTTTTTAGATGATATAAAACAGCGCGAATATGATGATGCAATGTATGGTTCTTACGAAAAACAACACCGTTTGCGTCCTTGTGATGTGCTTTAAAAATTCTTAAGGGCGCATTTAAAAGCGCCCCCCTCTTTCCTCTTATTAAATTATCGGATGGAGTAAACTTATGAATAATCCTATCACTATTACAAATAACACCATTAACGAAGAAAGCGTTCAGACAGTCAATGCTCGTGACTTGCACGCATTCTTAGAAGCAAAACGAGACTTTTCCAATTGGATTAAGGACCGTATTAGCAGATACAATTTTATAGAAGGACAAGACTTTGTAAAAACACAAGATTTGCGGTCACCAAATTTGGCGAGCGCAAAATCTAGATCTGTTATTGCAATTAATTATCATCTCACCTTGGAAATGGCAAAAGAACTTTCCATGGTAGAGCGTAATGAAAAAGGAAAACAAGCCCGTCAATATTTTATTGAATGCGAGCGGCGTGCAAAGCAAGTTGTTACACCACAAATCGATTACTCAAGTCCACAAGTAATGTTAGGTGTATTAACTCATCTAAAAAATGAAAATGAGCGTAAAGACATCATCATTGAAGATTTAAAACCAAAAGCAATGGCTCTTGAAAGCTTACAACGCTCTGATGGGCTCTTCAGTCTTACTGAAGCCGCTAAAGTGCTCGAAATGCAACCAAAACAATTCATTCTCTTCCTACAGAAAAAAGGATGGGTGTATCGACGCACTTTCGGGGATCGCTTATTGCCTTATCAGGATAAAATCCAAAAAGGACTAATGGATTGTCCCACCATTACACTTCAAACCGCAAGTGGAATAGAAAAAGTCATTCCTTGCGCAAAAATCACAGCAAAAGGAATTGGTGTGTTGTCTCAAGAGATTAAAAAACAAAACATGCATTAAGGGAAATAAACCATGGAAAAAAAATACGAAATGACTGATGAAACAATCGAGGTTGATGGCAAAATCCTTCACCGTATCCGCGCTTTAAGAGACTTTGGAGTTATTAAAAAAGGTAATTTAGGCGGCTTTATAGAACATGAAAACAACCTATCGCATCATGGTAATTGCTGGGTAGGTGGTAATGCATTCGTCTTATCTTGTGCTTGCGTTTACGATAATGCTCAAGTTTATGATGATGCTGTAGTTTATGGTAGTGCACGAATTAAACATAATGCACATGTTTACGGTTTTGCCGAAGTTTATGGAATGGCAACAGTTTCCGGTAATGCACGTATTTATGGCGACGCAAAAATTTATCGTGATGCGGATATTGATGGCGATAACGTCATGTCCACTGGAGAAAAAGCATGGTGAAAAAATACGAATTGACTAATGAAACCACCGATATTGTAAGTTGCCATACATTGTACCGCATTCGTGCTTTAAGAGATTTTGATGATGTTAAGGCTGGGGACCTTGGGGGCTTTATAGAAAATGAAAGCAATCTCTCTCATGATGGCAATTGCTGGGTCTATGATAATGCTTGTGTTACTTGGGGTTCAAAAATTTATGACAATGCAAAAATTTATAATAACGCCCGAGTATATGGTGGTGGTCGCATTTTTGAAAACGCACAGATTTACGGAAATGCAATTGTTTATCCCAATGCAAGAGTTTATGGCGACGCAAAAATTTACGGAGATTCAGAGATCTGCGGAGAAAGCCGTATCACAACAAACGAGAAAAAATAAATCATGTATAAATATGGAATTAAACCTACCTTGTGTGCACAGTTAGTTGTGAGAAATACTCACAATCTAGGTGAACTTTGTATCACTATCTCTGGGTATAAAGACGAGCCTTATGTAGATACCATAATTTCTGAAGACATAATGCAGCCTATAAAATCCAAACTCTAACAACCAAACCAACTTTTAACACATGCGTGATTCACGCCACGGGGGAATTGTACGCAAATCAAGGAAATAAACCATGGAAAAAAAATACGAAATGACTGATGAAACAATTGAGTTTGGGCGCAGAACGCTCCGCCGCATTCGTGCACTGAGAGACTTTGGATATGTCAAAAAAGGTGACCTAGGCGGTTTTATAGAAAAAGAGAGCAACTTAAGCCATAAGAGAGACTGTTGGATTTTTGGCAATGCACAAGTTTCTGATTATGCCGAAGTTGGTGGTGCTTCTATTGGAGATAATGCCAAGGTTTTTGACTATGCGCGGATTTATGGGAATTCTGTTATAGGGGAAAGTGTACACGTTTACGGAAATGCTAAAATTTACAATCAAGCATATATTTGCTGTCGTGTAGACATTGCTGGAAATTGTAAAATTAGTGGCTCCACCGTAATCGTAGGACGTGAGAAATAGTAATCATGGAAAAGAAATATGAACTTACTGATGAAATAGACATCCTCTATCGTCGACCAGTTCGTCGCATTCGTGCACTGAGAGACTTTGGAAAGGTCAAGAAAGGTGATCTTGGTGGTTTTATAGAGCATGAAGGTAACCTCTCTCATGAGGGCGATTGTTGGGTTGGGGATAGGGCAAAGGTTTGCAGTAATGCTCAAATTTATGAGAATGCACAAGTATTTGGACGAGCACGTATCTCATGTAATGCACGTATTTATGGAAATGCTAATGTTTTTGGAAACGCTTGTGTTGAATCCAATGCACATATTTTCGATAATGCGCAAGTTTACGGAATAGCCGAAATTCACGGCAATGCCAAAATTTGTGAAAAAGCTCATATTGGTGGTGAAGCTGTTGTATGTGGTAACACATGTATTTCAGGCAACACACATATTAGTTATAGTAGAAAAGCCGAACATATCCCTAGGAAAAGACAGAGCGTATAAGCACTTTCTAACAACCAACCATTTTTAAACACCAGCGTGATTCACGCCACGGGGGAATTGCGCGCAATGTAGGAAATCAACATGACAAATTCTACTTTTTTAAAAGAAATGGCAGAAAAATATGGATTTTCTGCTGAAGAATTTCGAGAAACAATCATAAAAACTTGTATTGGATATAAAAATGCTAATGTCATCACTGATGCAGAATTTGCCGTTTTTCTTTTTGTTGCCAATACTTATGGACTTAACCCTTTAACAAAAGAAATCTATGCTCTCCCTAAAAAAGGCGGCGGCATCATACCCGTTGTTTCTATCGACGGTTGGATAAAGATCATCAAATCAAATCCTGACTTTGATGGCATGACCTTTCAAGATCAACTCGATAAAGACGGGAATCTCATTGCTATCAAATGTGCTATTCGTCTCAAAGGCATTAAAGACCCTATCGAAGTCACCGAATATCGCAAAGAATGCGAACAAGACCACAGTGACCCTTGGAAAAAATACCCCGCACGTATGTTGCGCCATAAAGCCACTATACAATGTGCTCGCTATGCTTTCGGGCTTTCCGGTATTTATGAAGAAGATGAAGCAAAACGTATCAATGAAACAAACCATAACGTACAAACGAAGTTAGTTTCTTATGATGTGCTTACGCAAATCAAACAATTAATAAACATCACTCAAACAGAAGAGGAAAAAGTCCTTGAGTATGGACGAGTCCAAAAGCTTGAAGATCTTCCTGATGAAGTAGCACAAAGGATTTTGGATGTTTTGCAAAAGAGACAGCATGAAAAAGAACAATCTTTCCTACAACAAAAGCAAATAGAGGCGCCTATACAAGATGCCGAATATATTCACGTCCAAGATATAGAATATGCACCACAAGAACAAAGAACAGCGGTGTGAGATGGAACAAAGAACAGCAGAATGGTTTCAAGCGCGCTTGGGTAAAGTCACCGCATCTAATGTTTACA
>NZ_JBHIOU010000029.1:0-7612 GCF_042195705.1 Bartonella sp. AP72JLCBS
TGAAGAGCAGATGAAGATAGTTCTTGAAGATGCCAATAAGTATACGGATGAGAAAGTTAGTGGTCTTGTCAATGATGCTGTTAACGAGTCGAAATCCTATACGGATATAAAGTTTGAGACATTGAATTATGCTATTCAGGATGTTCGGAAAGAAGCAAGACAAGCTGCTGCTATTGGTCTAGCAGTATCTAATTTAAGCTATGACGATACACCGGGAAAATTAAGTTTTTCACTTGGTACAGGTGTATGGCGCAGTCAATCTGCACTTGCTATTGGAGCTGGTTATATGTCTGAAAATGGAAGATTTCGCTCTAACGTATCTGCAACGAGTTCTGGGGGACATTGGGGGGTAGGTGCTGGATTTAGGGTAACACTGAATTAACAATAGAAAATTCGAAATAAATTTTCCTTCTCTTATCAAATGCGTTACATGTGCCATTTAAAGAGAAGGAAAGTTATTTTATCACAAATGAATAGCAATAGAAGATAAGGACGTATTTCGAGTAAAAATATATTTTTTATTATGAAATTTTATATGAAAAATCATTTATCATCTCCAAAAGGAATTATTTGAGTAATCGATATTTATTTTTAAGAGAGTTTTTTCCTTATAAGAGAAATATATATTGTAATAATATTATTAATGAATGAGCATTGTTTTTTATGACAAGATAGGGGGTATTTTGCATAATTCTACTGCTGATAAGATTATTATTGGATTGTATAATGCCATAAAAGGTGATCAATTACATGACAGTGAGCAGCAGATTAAGACAGTTTTTAATGATGCAAAAAAATATATAGATAAATGTTTTTCTGAATCCATAGTATAATGCAATGAGTAATGTTGTTAATGATGCAAAATCTTACACGGATACAAAATTTGAAGCATTAAGATGTGATATTAAGACAGCTCAGAAAGAAGCAAGACAGGCGTCCTCTGTTGGTTTAGAAGTATCGAATTTAAGTGATTTTAATATCCTTTGGTCTTTAAGTCTTTGTTTTGGTGGTGGTTTATGG
Source organism: Bartonella sp. AP72JLCBS (assembly GCF_042195705.1). NCBI lineage: Bacteria > Pseudomonadati > Pseudomonadota > Alphaproteobacteria > Hyphomicrobiales > Bartonellaceae > Bartonella > Bartonella sp. AP72JLCBS. The sequence goes on from NZ_JBHIOU010000029.1 coordinate 1,021, forward strand.
CGTAATCGATTGGCTTGAGCTATTGGAACCGTTTATATGTCAGAAGATGGAAAAATTCGCTCTAATTATATCTGTCACGAGTGCAAGAGGTTACAGGGGGTTAAGTGCAGGAGTAAACTTAACACTGAATTAATAATAAAAAACGCATTATATAAAAAAATAATTAAATTATTTTTTCCTTGCTATTTTTTAATAATTGTATAGAGTGTGGAAAATTAATTAAAAGAAACTAGAAATCTTTTCGCAAAGCGGGGTGCGGTAAATCATGAAAAAATCACAAAATCACAATCATCTGATCTCAAAGAGCTTTAAGAGATACAAATATAAAACTCAGGGATATCTCGCTTATTTTCACGACAAAAGCGCAATAACCCTACAAAAAACGCTCTAAATTACTCAACAAACAACTTAACCCCCTTCCGCAATAAACATCCTTTATTGCCTCTTAAGCACACAACACTTAATAATAAGTACGCAAACATGTTTTTTCCACACTTCGTTCACCTTTCTTCACCTTTAAATTTAAAGGCTCTGCTAAAGAAAAACACCCCTCCTTAAAGGGGATAAATAAAAACCACATTAATTGGACTATCGATCAACGTCGACTTCTATCTCATTGATATCTTAGATAGTCCTCTTCCGCATTATGACAACCCTAATCTTTTATAAAACAAGAAAAAACAATCTCTGGAGCTTAGTAGCACCGGAATATGTCTTTTTGATGTTTTAAATATCTTTCTTTACTTAGAGGATTTATTATGAAAAAAATATATACCACACCACACACGCTAGCAGTGAGTAATTTAAAAAATTCTTGCTCGTCTTATCGATTACCTTTTATTAAAACGCTTTCATTAGTGTCAGTAGCTGTCTTTTTATCAAATGCTTCTCCTGTTTTTGCTTGTGATCTTTGGGGTAATGTAGCACAGTATTTTGGCGGAGGTACAAATATACGTAAAAGTATTGCGCCAACCTATATAATTAACGGTAAAATATATAGAGATGTTGGTTCTGCGCTGTATGGTTTGGAGAATTATGTCGCTGAAACCAGGTATGATAAGCTTGTTAAGCAAGATGCATCAGGACTTATTACAATTGGTGCGGACGTAGGTGGTAATAGAATAACTATCGCAAATAGCTCTCATGGATTGAGGACTCTTACTGGTGTTGCTGATGGTTGGGTTTCGCCAATCTCGTATGATGCAGTCAATGGTTCTCAGCTTTTTTCCCAAGGCATCAGTACTGCGATCTCTTTTGGCGGTGGTGCTGGATACGATAGAAAAGGAAACTGGATAGCTCCTACTTTTACAGTTAAGGTCTTTGATAAAAATGGTAATGGAGCTGAAAAGGATTATAAGAATGTTGCGGATGCCTTTACTGGCGTAAGTAGTTCTTTCACGAATCTTGATGCAAAGATTGAAAATATTAAGGTAGCAAGTAATAGTCTTGTTAAGCAAGATGATACAGGACTTATTAGCATTGGTGGAGAAGTAAGTGGAACTAAGGTAAGCATTGCAAACGTTGATAATGCAGTTCGGACTCTTTCGGGTGTTAGGGCTGGTTCGATTACAGCAACGTCGATCGAAGCAGTAAATGGTTCTCAACTTTATTCAATAAATCAGGCATTTGCTGAATATTTTGGCGGTGGTGCTGGCTATAAAGATGGAAACTGGAGTGCTCCTACTTTTACAGTTAAGGTCTTTGATAAGGATGGTAATGGAGCTGAAAAGAAGTATACTAATGTTGCGGATGCCTTTACTGGCGTAAGTGGTTCTTTCACAAATCTTGATAAAAAGATTGAGAATATAGTCATTAATGGGACAGGTGATGATCTTGTTAAGCAAGATGATACCGGACTTATTACCATTGGTGGAAAAGTAAGAGGGGTCCAGGTAAATATAGCAAATGTTGATAATGTGGCACGGACTCTTGCGGGTGTGAAGGCTGGTTCGATTACAGCAACATCGACTGATGCGATAAATGGCTCTCAATTTTATGCCATGAGCAATGTAGTTGCTAGCTATTTTAGTGATAATGCTGGATATGATAAAGATGGAAACTGGAATGCTCCTACTTTTACAGTTAAGGTTTTTGATAAAAATGGTAGTGGGACTGAAAAGAACTATAAGAATGTTGGGGATGCGCTTTCTGGTGTAAGTAGTTCTTTTACGAATCTTAATCAAAAGATCGAAAGTGTAACAGGTGATAGTTTTGTTAAGCAAAATAGCGCTGGGCTTATTACGATTGGTGGAGACAAGGGTGGTGATAGAATAGATATTGCAAACAGTATTAATGCGCCACGAGTTATCTCTGGTGTTAAAGGGGGTGCATTTACGGCAACATCGACCGAAGCAGTAAATGGTGGTCAAATTTATTTGATGGCTCAGACATTTGCAAGTTATTTTGGCGGTGGTGCTGGCTATAAAGATGGAAAATGGTCACCTCCTACATTTACAGTTAAAGCCTTTGATAAGGATGGTAATGCAACTGAGAAAAACTATACTAATGTTGCAGATGCGTTTTCTGGCGTTAATAGTGCTTTCACAAGTTTGAATGAGGAAATTGTTAAGATAAAGAATAAGCCTGGTATTGAAGAAAAGGAACACACCCATCAAGACGGTGATTTGAATGATATTATTTCAGAAGGCTTTCCTTTTATGAGAAGCTTACCTAGTGCTTTAGGTAATGTGAAGGTTCCAACTACGATAACTGTTGCTCCTAAATCACCATTAAAACAAGTAAGTTTTATGAGTAGTGAAGGTGAAAGCCGGCGTCTTTTTGATATTGCTGCTGGTGAGATTTCAGAAACGTCGACTGATGCTATAACTGGTTCTCAGCTCTATTCGATAAACAACCAGATTGCTACTTATTTCGGTGGTGGTTCTGGATATAAAGGTGGAAATTGGAGTGCTCCGACTTTCACAGTTAAAGCCTTTGATAAGAATGGTAAGGAAACTGAGAAAAAATATACTAATGTTGCAGATGCATTTGCTGGCGTTAATAGTGCTTTGGCAGGTTTAAATGAGCGGGTTATGAACGGTATTGGTGAAACAGAGGGTAAACCACAAAATGGTGATCCTTCGGATGTTATTTCAAAAGGCTTTCCTTTTATGAGAAGCGCACGTTTTCTAAGAAGCTTACCTCTTGCCATAGATGAGGAAGAAAGCGCCATAGATGAGGCGGATAATTCAACCACGGTAACTGTTGCTCCTAGTGAAATTTTAGAAAAGTCAACTTATGAGGTGACTGACAATCAGTTTTCACAGATGAGTAACAGGGTAACAGGCGTTGAAAAAAAGGTAGACAACGTTACAGACAGGGTAACAGGCGTTGAAAAAAAGGTAGACAGCGTTACAGACAGGGTAACAGAAGTTGAAAACAAGGTGAATGTTGCGGTTAGCTATGATACCGATGATAGCGGAAAGAAAATCAGTAGCATCACTCTAAAAGGTGTCGATGACAGTGAGCCTGTTTTGATTACTAATGTTAAAGATGGAAAAATTGAACATGGCTCTAAGGACGCAGTGAATGGTGGTCAGTTATACGATCATACCGCGGAGCAGATGAAGATTACTCTTAAAAGTGCGAAAAAGTATACGGACGATCAAGTCAATAATGGTGTTAACGAGGCAAAATCCTATACCGATATGAAGTTTGACGCACTAAGTTATGATATTACGAATGTGCGCAAAGAGGCAAGGCAAGCAGCAGCGATTGGTTTGGCAGTCTCTAACTTACGTTACTTCGATGACCCAGGATCTGTGAGTGTTTCATTTGGTGGCGGTTTTTGGCGTGGACAATCTGCCTTTGCGATTGGTGCAGGTTATACATCTGAAGATGGCAAGATTCGTTCTAATCTATCAGCAACCAGTGCTGGCGGTCAGTGGGGTGTAGGTGGTGGAATAACTCTGAAATTAAAATAACACCAGAGAATATGAAAAACTACAATTTAAGCGAAGTTTCGCCCTTGTCTTCTTAGACAGGGGCGAAATTTTATATTATAGAGAAGTAATATTTTACAGAGAAGGCCATAGAGTAGTATATTTATAAAGTCTTATAATAATTAAAGTCTTATACCAATGTATTCTATAGTAATAATCTTAGTGAGATTGATTTTAGTAAGAAGTAAAGCACTTTAACAAAAATTTTACAAATACAGAGTAGTACTCTCAGTGCGTAATTGCGCAGTATTTTAAAACTGTACGTTCTATAATTTCATTGATGGAAAATATCCATTGGGGGATACGTTTAAAAATCCTATTTTATTATTTTATTTATTTGCTCTGTACATAGCAGTAGCAATCATGAGGCACGCAACAGCAGCAATTATTAGTAAGACTCATTTTGATCAAAATGGGACACTTAAATAAAACTATGAAACAGAATCTCTAGACAAGTCTATAGTGCATGGAATCTATGAGTTTTAAAGTTATAAGGATATTTCACGGTTATATAAATCGGAAAGACTCATTCTGTAAAAATAATTAAATTCATTTTCTTCTTGCTATTTCACTCAATAGTCTATAACATCACAGAATATTCTTTAGTAAGACTCATTTTGGCAAAAACAGAAAAATGCTCGTAAGGGGGGGCAGTTGATTATGAACAACACACACAATCATCCTCATTTTACTCTAAAGCTTAAGAGTATGCCGCTTATCCCCGCGATAAAAGCGTAATGATTTCACAACAAGTACTCTAAATCATTCAGCCAACAACTTAAACTTTTCCCCTAATAATACCTTACAGCTTCTTAATCATATAAAATGAACTCTTTTACTTTTAAAACTATAAACCGCAGACCTAACAATAGGGTGCAAGTATGTCTTCTTCATACCTGTTTTTCACCCTCATCCAGGAGTTTTGTTGCAAAAAAAGCACCCTTCTTAAAGGCGGAAAAAATAAAAAACCCATTAACCACATCGTTTATCAAGATTGATTGCAACCTTGCTAGACTTCTAATTACTTCTGTTCGCCTCTGCGGCAAACTCAAACTTTATAAAGAACAAAAAAAATCACGTCGTTAATCACTCCTAACACTGAAATATGACTTTTTAATGTTCTAAATATGTCTTTCCTATTTGGAGAATTTGTTATGAAAAAATTATATACCACACCAAAAGCGCTAGTGGTGAATGATTGTAAAGATTCTTGCTCGTTTTATCGACGGCTTTTTATTAAAGCGCTTTCATTGGCTTCAGTGATTATATTTTTATCAAATGTTTCTCCTGTTGCTGCTGCTACTCAGATTTTAAATAACATATCAAACGACTTTAGTGGTGGTACAAATGCGCTTAAAGGTATACCGCCAGCCTATGTAGTTGGCAGTAAATTGTATAGAGATAGTGGCTCTGCATTTGTGGAGGGGGAGGATGCCCCCAAGAACTTAAGTCTTAATATTAAGTTTCAGACTAAAGCTGCTTTTGATACTGCATTTGCAGGTACGGAAGGTTATAAGAATGTAGAAGGTTATAAAAGTGTTGCGGATGCATTTTCTGGCGTGAAGAGTGTTTCCACAAGTTTAAATCATCAGATTGTTGAGATAAAGGAACCCCATGCTATTGGGGGAAAACAAGATAATCCATATCAAAGTGATGATAGGCATGAAAACACAGGCAGCTTTTCTCTTTTAAGAAGCTTATCTCGTGAACTAGCCCGAGCGGATGATGCAAGTATGGTAACTGTTGCTCCTACCTCACCATTAACTCAAATAACTATTCGGAATAGTAAAGGTGAGACACGGCGTCTTTTGGATGTTTCTCCTGGTGAGCTCTCAAAAACGTCAACCGATGCCGTTAATGGTTCCCAGCTTTATACGTTAGGCACTGGGGTTGCAAAATCTTTAGGTGGTAATGCTAGTTATGCGGATGGAACTTGGAGTGTACCTACATTCACGGTTAAGAGCGTGAAAGAAGATGGCAAAACAGAAGATAAAGAGTATCATGATGTAGCAACAGCGTTTGCTGGTGTAGGAACTTCTTTCGTAAATATGAATAATTCTATCACGAATATTAAGAATGAACTTAGCAAAGATATTGCTGAAGCAAAGAGTGATTCCTTGCATTGGAGCGATACTGCACATGCTTTTGTAGCGACGCATGGAGAGAAAGATAGCAAAAGTAATAGCAAGCTTACATCTCTTTTAGATGGTTCGATTAATGCTGGTTCCACGGATGCCGTAACGGGTAATCAGCTTCATGCTCTAGGTAGCAGTGTTGCAAAATCTTTAGGTGGTAATGCTAAGTATGAGAATGGCACGTGGAATGCTCCTACATTCAAGGTTAAGCGATTTAATTCTGATGGTGATGTTACTGATTCGACTTATGACAGTGTCGCGTCTGCCTTTGCCGGTGTTGGTGATTCTATCACGAATATTAAAAATGAGATTAGCAAAGAAATTGCTGGTGAAAAGAGTGATTCTTTAATCTGGAGCCAAACCGCGAATGCCTTTGTAGCGACGCATGGTGAAGAGAATACAAGTAGCAAGATAACGTCTCTTAAAAATGGAGACATTAGTAGAACGTCAACGGATGCTGTAGCGGGTAACCAGCTATATGCCCTAGGGAGTAGTGTTGCAAAATCTTTAGGTGGT
>NZ_JBHIOU010000030.1:0-6785 GCF_042195705.1 Bartonella sp. AP72JLCBS
GTAGGGGAAGAACGTATAGGTATCTAATTTACGCGCATAAAGGCTTTGTAGAAATTAAATCTAAACTCAGATTCTCTTGGTTCTTATGTCATCTCTCCCTTTGTCCTATGTGTAGCCTGTATATCGTCATCCTCAAAACAATCTGCTAACTTTTTGTAACAAAAAACTGCAAACAATTCCTTGAACTCCAAACTATCTATACCACTAAATACTAAGGGGGGCGTATAGCTGGCCTAAACTTTCTTTACAGAAAACAAAAAAACAAAACGCTGCATAAGAAAAACTCAAATGCTTGAATTTTTTCTTTCAACGTATGCGCTGATATTTGCTTGCATATCGTCTTAAAAATCCATTTTCCACCAAGATTCGTCTTAATCTCGCAAAATCTAAAGTAAAAAGGCTACATATTTTTGATGTTTCCGTTTCGCGATAGTTTTTCCTATTTTAAATGCTTCTGCAATTTTTGTAAGTATATCTTCTGTTATCTAAATGGCGATCGCTAAAAATTTCCATATTTCGTACATTTTTATCTTCTAGCGCTTGCCATAATTTATCGATTGCTTGAAATCCCTTTGTTGTGTTTTGAATAAGACCAAGGTTTAAAAGGCGATTAATAGATTTGTGAATGTTTTTGGTCTCTGAATTGACAAGTTTGAGGATATCAGAAAGAATTTTAGCACCAAGTATAATAACAGTATAGACAGCGCGTAGTGTCGGTGAGGTCATGGCAGAAATGAGCGAATTATAAGAAAAATGATTTGGCTGTATTGCACATGGATATCAATAGAATATTATTCGTGCAGAATGTAGCTACCTTACGCTTGTCTACCCCATAATCCTTTAAGCTATGAGACAATTTGCAACGGCGTTTACAGAGCAATCTTTAGAGACCGTTTTGAGCTTTTTTGCCGCAGAGTGTGTTCAAAATCATAATTGAGTGATTTATGGCGAAGTGTTTTGAGTGCTCTTGTTGTGCCACCGGTTGTAAAAACTATATGTGACATGGAAGCTGCTTATTTTTTCGTTTGCATGAGGCAAAGGCAAGAAGCAAATGCGGAGGCACCAACAATCATGCAAAAGGTGAAAGCGATATGATTGTTGAAATGGCTGATAATCCATCCACTTGTCCATGAGCCGGCGGCTTGGCCAATATTTGAAATAACAAGAATATAACTGAAAAGAACACTGGCAGAGAGGGATGAGGTTGTTTTCCCTGCTTGATAGTATATTTCTGGAATCATGACAGATTCATAGACACTGTAGGCAATTAACGCAGTCACAGCGGTAAAGACCCCACCTATGAGGAAAAATGAGGAGAAACTTCCCATAAAGCAGAGCAGATAAAAAGTTGATTTATCGGAAAGGCTGAGATGTTTATTAATTATTCCTTGCCAGATACAAATACTGATGCCAACAATTGAAAAGAAAATTCCACTATAAGGGGCGAGATTGCTGTCAAATTTACTGAGAAGTGTTGTGGTGGTGATGAAAATTCCCATGAGGAATGCACAAAACAAAGCCGTGACCAGCAAATAAGCAATAGAACGATTATGTATTATTGTTTTTAAAGAAGAAAGAAGAGCTTTTTTTGTTTTTTTATTCTTTTCAAGAGATAATGTTTTATGCGGGTAATGATAAACAATTTGAATGGATAGAACACAAAGATACAAACCAATGAGTGCAAAAAAAGCCATTAAGAAGGTTGATGCGTTGTATTTTATGGCACTCGTTGCAACAAGAGGGGCGATAACGACAGCAGCATTTTGAAAAAAAGAATAGAGAGTTAATGCGCGTTTAAGAGCATTTTCATTGAGATGTTCTGATAAAATTTCTCTCAAAAATGGCTTTGAAATTGCTTTCGAAAAAGCCATTAAGGTAAAAAAGATCAACCATGCAGAAGGTGTGAGCGATAGGATAATGCACACAAAAGCGCTACTCCTTAAAATAAAGGCGGTAGCCATTAAGAGTTTACGCGAAAATCTTTCTAATAAACCTGTTGTGGTTACCATGAGAATGCTTTCAAGGATTACCGATCCAGCGAGATAAAAAGCAACATTGGCAGCAGTTATGAGAGAAGAGTTTCCAAGCAGAGGGAGTACAAAGAAAAAGGAAAATTCAGAAAGAAAAACTGTGCTATAGATGAAAAAAGGAATTTTATTTTTGCCCATGGAATTTCCATAGAAGTGTTGTTAAATGATCAAAGACATTTTGTTGTATCTTTTGAGGAAGTTTTGCCAGCCCTATTTCTGCTGTGCACATTTCGTTGAAATAGTATCTTTCTTGATTCACTAGCCAGTCCAATGCAAGAATATTGTTTTTTCTACGATGTTTTTAGAAATATCGAGCATGATTTGGATTGAGCAACAACACTGTGCCCAGATGTTCGCGCAACAATCGTAAGATCATTGAGACCTTGATCCTATATCTTCTCCTGATGGTTTTGACTATTTCTAATTCTTTTTGATAACCACCCAATCCTTTTTGATAACCAATTGGCATCCCGCACTCTTGTTCCTCCCCATTGCATCTCTTGCGAAGAGGGCACGCTAATCTCATCTCCATAGATTGTCAACATATGAATGGGATGAATGATTTTGTAACCTTTTAATGAAATTATATTTTTTTAGTGGAAGGTTATTCATTCTCTTGAAATAGAGAAGAAAAACGATAGCGTTCGCTAATCATTTTTCAATTCTCTTTTAGCGCATGCGTTGATATTTTCCTCCATGGCGTTGTAAAAAACCTCTCTCAACAAGAGTGCGTCGTAATCGGGCAAAGTCTATCGTAAAGAGGTTGCATATCTTGGAAACTTCCGTTTCGCTATAGATTTTTTCCTTCTGAAAGGCTTCACCAATTTTTGATAGCATCTCTTCTGTTTCTAAATGGCGGTCGCTTAAATTTTCCCTATTCCGCTCATGTTTATTTTCTAGCATTTTCCACACTGTCTCTTCGGCTTGAAATCCTTCTGTTGTGTTGTGAATAAGTCCGAGATTCAAAAGGCGATTGATGGATTTGTGAATGTTTTTGGCATCTGAATCGACATGTTTGAGGATATCAGTAAGATTTTTTGCACCAAGGATAATGGCGGCATAAACAGTACGCAGTGTCGGTGACGTCATGGCAGAGATCAGTGAATTGCGGGTATTGCGTTTGTGAAGGGTTTCTTTCCCCATGGGCAAAAGATCATTGCGAATGGGCAGTTCATTGATTTCTATGAGTTCTGCTTGTAGCGATTGTGCGCGTACAATTTGTTCGGCAGAGGTGCGTTTGCGAATAATCCCCAGACCACCTTGGCGATATTTGTGGTTTTCGGGGAGTGTTAAAGCTTCATAGGAGCCATCAAGCCGGTAGAGAATTTCTTCCCAGATGGGAGTTCTAACACGTCGAACCCGTTGTTCGCCATTGAGAGCAATTGTTGTTGTTATGGTTGGTTCATGCAGAAAAAGATAACCACCCGCGGTGATGTGTTCCCAAAGGGTTATAACAAATCGCACGTCATCTGCGGGCGTTCCAGCATCAAGCCAAGCAAAATCTATTGGTCCCCAAGATTTGAGCGTTTCATCATCAAGAGAGAAAAAATTCTCATGGATAAATGTTACAGTATCTTTTTCAATACCGCCTTGAAGCAGTTCTTGCCATGCTTCTTCGGCTGATTGACCTTCGACTGTAAAATCATCAATGGTGATAAGCCGAGGTTCGTAATTCTCAAGGATTCCTGAAGGATCAAGCAAAGCTGTGCGCTCTTCCCAGGTGGAAGATTCTAAAAGTTTTTTATCTTGTTGCCATGCTTGTTTTGCTTTTTGCAGTGCTTTAGCAATCAAGCGCGTACTATCACCAGCACCGATTTCAATGACTGTGCGCGGTCTTGCCATTTGAATAAGCGCATAAATGAGCTGTGCACTATTTTCTGTTCCCATGCCAGGTCTTATCAGCTGCATCTTTTTATCCTTATAATTTTACCAATCGTAGCATTCCTGCTTTTATAAAAAACTTTATTGAATCCTCTAGCGGATATTGAATACGTATTGGTGTGGTGGCTTGCTTCAAGAGATGTTTTGTTTTTTCATGAAGCCGGATTGTACGCCCATTGAGTTGATTAATGGCAAGACTGCCAAGAGAAGAATCTATGATAATACATGTTGGCTCTCGTAAAAGAGCGGTTGCATCATTTTCTGAAAATGCTTTTTGATCTGTTTCGATGAGACCGTGTTGTAAAAGTGATATCAAAAGACTTCCAGAGGCAAGAAGAGTACCATTGAATTGTATTTCCCTCAGTGATTGGACAAGGCAGCCTTCACGAAGTGCTTCAAATGTGGGAAAATCGAATCCGCCAAATGCCGCTCCTTTTGTAGAAACAATGGTGATGGGTTGTATTTGCCGTTTGCCAATGAGTGCTGGTTTGTTTTTTATTATTTGTACATCTTTTGCCCATTGAACGCGTGATAAAGGATTGAGTTCACTTGGGTAGACAGCGAAAGAATTGATGGCTATGGGCGGCGTTGGTTTTTGCAATTCAAGCGTGTGGATGTTTTCATTCAAGTCATGTTGCATGGTGTTTGCAAGTTGCCATACATAACCGCCTGTTCCATTGTAAAAGTTTAAGCCTATAGGGTCTTGTTGCATGATGTTATCGTTTTTTTTACTTTAAAATATCAAGTTTTGGGGAGGGTTGTTAGTTGCTCTACATTAAAGAGTGGTTTATCAAAGTCCTATTGGGTTGGTATGGGGTTGCATGGGATACAACGATTTGATAGGGATTTTATTGAAATTTGATTGGGTGGTGATTGTCATGTCCTTTTGGGGTGTATGGTTTGCTTGAGAAAAACGCCTCGTCCACTAACCATTATCAAATTCTCTCTGTTTTTTTTGTACGGCACTGTTCACAATAAAACCTAAGATGCCTGTGATCATTGTGGCGATGCCAATGATAAACAGTGTGCTTTGGGTGTGATGCACTTTTACAAAACCGGCTCCTAGAAAGCCAAGGCACACCGCTGTTTGTATGATAAAGATATAGGCAGGCATTTGGTTGTTTCGGTGTTCTTTCTGAATGGCTTTCATCATAAAACTTGCCATCAGAGCATTTTGCACGCCGTTAGCACCCCCAAGGATGAAAAATGACAGCATCATTAACCATACAATATGTGTTAAGGAAAAGCAGAAAATTGCAAAACCAATTATTGTAGCGGCAAGTGATGCACCAGCGGCATTGCCAAAGCGATGAAAAAGGCTGGAGAAACAGAGTGGACCAACCACGAGGCCAAGACTTAACATGCTTGTGATTACCCCATAGGTTTCTGCACTGAAGTACAGCTCAGTGCGGATGCGGACAATCGATAAGACGTTGAGAGCAGAGGTGAGGATGATGGTAATGATGAGGGGAGAAAGAGCATAGACAACATTTTTTTTACGCAAGAGACCCGTTAAATCTAGCCCTTTTTTGCTTTTTTGCGTTGTGTTTGTCGTTTGTGTATGAATTTTAAAACTTTTAAAACAGAAGAGAGTGATAAAGGTAGCAAAAAGAACCATGATTGACAACACAAACAATCCTTTTTGCCCGTTTGATATTCCATACAACACGCCCCCTAACAGTGGTCCTGCAATATAGCCAAGATTACGAACTGTTTGGATAATGCGGTTGATACGGTCTAATTGCTGATCATTGGTTGCAAATTCTGGGACGGAAACGAGGATAGCAGACCAAAAGAGTGAACCAGCACAACCTAGTGCGAAAGAAAGGGCAATATAAACCCAAAATTGGTTGGCGATTGCAGCTGTGGCTATAAAGAGTGCTTCAAACAATAAAACAATGGGTACTGTTCGCGCTGGTTGGAAGTGATGCAAGAGGCGTGGTGCAATTGGTCCGGCACAAATTGCCCCGACAAGCCCTGCAAACAGCAGCATTGAAATAGATGCTGTGCTTTCTGCTAAGTGGAGAGCAAATGTAACTTGTGCTGTTTCATCGGCAAAGCTGCTAAAGCCCAAAACAAGGAAAAGCCCCATTTGGGTAAAAATCATGGATTTTTTCTTTGTCACAATGCTCCTCCCCAAGAGGTTATAAGGTACAATTTTCTTCTACGTGTTTATGGTATATCCCATGCTTTGTATAGTTTTTCTTGATGATCAGTTGAGAAAGGAAGTTTTCAGAGCTCTTTTCCAAAACAAGCACAATGCCTATTGGCAGCGATGAGCAACTCCTTATGTTTTTTTTAAGGGGAGTATTAAGGATGATGGGCTGGTGAAGTTGTCTGATATGAGAGACAATGATACAAAAAGACAATCAGAAAATTTTGCAAAAAAGCTGCAGTATGCGTGCAGCTTTTTATGTATTTGCTTTAAAGGTAGACGTTTTAAAGCATGAAAGTGTCCTTACGGCTTCTATAACCATAATAGCCAAAAACACTGGAAATAATGGCGCCTACCAGACTTCCTAAAAAGCCCCACCACCCCATATTGGAGGCTGTTTTTGTGGCTTTAGTTGCAGTGTTTTTTGCTCCCTTGATCGTATCCTCAAGATTGTCTGAGAGTGTTTCTGCCCGTTCTTCAAGGGCTTTGATGGCTTTTTCGGTCTTTTCCTCTGCGCTTTGATAGAGTTGAACAGCATGGTTGGCTGCTGTTTGTGCATCCGAACGGGACATGCCATCGGTCACAAGGGCCTTAATGATATCACTTCGATCAAATTTTGTCGTGAGATCTTCTACACGATCGGACAGGCGCTCACCAAGATTTTTTAAAGTGGTGCGATAGTAAGAAGGATCATTTTTGAAAGCTGTTATCGCAGAACC
>NZ_JBHIOU010000031.1:0-6034 GCF_042195705.1 Bartonella sp. AP72JLCBS
GTAGGGGAAGAACGTATAGGTATCTAATTTACGCGCATAAAGGCTTTGTAGAAATTAAATCTAAACTCAGATTCTCTCTCTTTACGGAGTTAAGACTTGTGTTTTTATCATAATGACTAGCTTCTCCATCATAATATTTCTGCACGAGAGCTTTCCAAAAATAGTACACCAGCTAGTTTGTTCTTAAAAAAATAATCAAGGCAATACTTTTGCACCATCCTCATTCGTCATCCTTAAGGGCGGCTTTTGCATTTACAGAAATTGCCACTGACTTTAGAAGCAGAGCCTAGAAACGTGGGGAAGAGGAGAACCATAGGGTGCTGTGACTACTCATGTTGTCATGCTATAGAAATATTTGGTTTTGTAGGGTAGCAGAAGCCCCCCTTTAATGCTTTTTAGGCATTAAAAATGGCATGAGAAAATGCTGGTAGTCGTGATATGTTTTTTCTAAAGTTTTTTATTATGGCTGATCCATGAGCTCTAAAATATAAATTGAGAGAGAATGGGCGGCATTAAAAGTTAAACGCGCATGGCGAGGCTTGAGATTGATTAGTTCAAAATCCTTTTCTGAGCGTCCGTGCGCTGCACTTTTCTTGTTTCTTAAATTCATAGTACCATGCACAATTTGATACAGACCGGATGCGATCATTTTTAAGCCATTTTCATCTAGATCTTGATTTTTTAAGTTTTCTTGCTTCATATCTTCGGGATGGATCTTGGCTTTCTTAACGACTTCTTTCCATAAAGCGGGCAGATTATTACGGGCGTTTTCTGCATATGGGATAGAATGGTGGTCGAGATAAGCTTTGCAAGAGGCTTCCAATAGATTTGCTGCAAATAGAACTGCCTCCCTTGGATCTTTTTCTATATTTTCTAATGCCCTATTTATTTCGATTTCTACTGCTGAAAGTTCTTTCTCTGCAATAAGTTTTTTTAGCTCTTCCATCGAGAGGAGACCAGCTTTTTGCAATTCTTGTGTGAAGGTTAGCTCATTCTTGATAATATATCCTCCACGCTGATATTCTAATCCATCTTTCTTTAACGTTTCTAAAACTTTACGTTGATCTTCTTTAAGCTGTTGTAGCATTTGATCTTCTGGTATGTCTTGAAATATGAATCCGACTAACTTATGAAACTCACTGTCCAAAAAATCACCAAGCAGGGGACCAAGGACTTCAAGCGGTTTATTGCATTCTACATTGATTGTATCTAGTCATTTCTTAATCTTGACTTCATCATCATCACTTCGATCCTCATGAGGAGCAGATGGTGTATAAAAAAATAAGGCATCCAAATTCTCTGGCCAATAGTACTTTGGTAATATTTGAGAGAGTATCCTAATTGTTGCAGGAGGAATTTCGTTTTTCTGAGAGATTTTTTGCGGAGGTAATAATTGCATTTTATGGCTTTATAATATCAAAAAGTGGTATGTTGAGTGGTTTTTAGAGTATGATTTTATTGCCTGACCTTTTATAGAAGGTCGCGCAACAATTTTGTGGCTTATATAAGATTTGTGAAAGATAAATGCCATATTGTGTTTTATTTTTCTCCTTTCATTGTTATAACAGTGAAGGGGGGAATAATGTGTGATAATTCGAAAAATATAGAATGAGAACAGAAGTATAATTTTGTATTATCGTAACTGCAATAGCATTCTTTATTGGCAGATTGTTTATTAGAGAGAAGGAAGCAGGCAATGCGCATAATCCCTGAACGGAAGGTTTTGTGACAAGAATTTTAATAATGGCATGTTACTAAATGTTGTGTGTGTTCTTTGCTTGTCAGAAAAAGTAGATGGCGCTCTTTATTTGCATAACCGGTATAGAGTAATGAGTAATGCGGAAGGCTAGTTTAAAATCTCGTTTATTCCGTTAAAGTTTACTGTTTTCTATAAAAAGACTGTTTTCATTATATCCGCTGTGAAGCTCGCATACTTGGTAGATGGAAATATATGCGTTTATCGTGTCTGTAAGGGAGCTTGAAGCAATGAAGTTATGTGTAAAAGAGTTCTGAAAAGCTTCTTTTGTCCGTAAATTTTATAAGGAAAATTTAAAGGCAGGAAGATATTAGAGAAATCTAAGAGTACGCTGTAAAAGTAAAAAACAGCCTTTTTAGAGATGGTTTGCTGTCTGTCATCGTGCTTCATGATTTTCAATGTTTTTAAAATTTCTTTCTCAATGAGAGAGGGCTTTTTTATTAAAGCGGGGGAGATTTCTTATAACAGTTAACAATGAAATGGAGAGAAGATGCTGCTTTACCAGCTGTTTTTGTCGCTTCAGTTTCATTTGGACCTATTGCTGTTATGAAAGCATAGTGATTCAATGACTTTGAAAAGGGGCGAATAACATTATCAAGTTTGCAATACAGTGCGATTTTCCACATCGCGGTGCGTTATAGAAGATGATTAGCATTTATAGGGGCGTGCGCGGGGGCGGGTTCTATATTCTATGCTGGTTCGGTAGGGCGTCTGTTAGCGCATTTATGGGACTATTCCGCATTGAAATGCGTGCTTAATTTCGTGGATCTTGCAAAGGTCTGATCAGAAAATCCCATATTTCAAGAGGTTTTTAGAGGAATCTAAAAGCACAGAGGTATCATAAAATTACAAACACCGTACGTTACTGGAGGTGATCAATTTTAGAGCTTAAGGAGCTTATCGGTTTAGTGTTCTTTCATAAAAATGATGAAGGCTGTGCTCAAGGTCTCAGTGTGTTGGTTTCTCGAAAAGTGGTAAATGCTGTATGATTTTATAAGCTATTGCCAATGTTATGGATAGGGAGTTCAAATAAAGCATATCATAAATCGGAATTCTTCTCTTTACGCGATAAGAAGAGGGCTAGGAAAAACAGTAAAAATGCAGTGATAGAGAATATGAAGAATACGATATATGTTTGGTTTAAGGACAGGGATTTTTCTGTCAGCGAATGGATCAAAAAGCCAGCGAATATACCCCCTAAGGCACCACCTATTTGCTGTAATATGCGTGTGATAACGGCTGTATCTTTGACGTATAAACTGTTGACATATTGGATGGGGGCGGAAAGGCAGACAATGGTGGCGATGCCAAGTCCTACACCTCTTAGCAAGAATCCAAGTCCATCCATGCTTATATTATAGCCGAAGCATAATAACCCAAAGCTTGATATCACTAAACCAATTCCTATCATGAAAAAGGGAGATTTTTCTTTCCATTTTTGGTAAATAAATTTCCTGCCAATCCACGCACCCACTCCTTGCAGAGCAAGGAGGGCACCGATGATGAGAAGGCTCTTTTCATAGTTTCCTCCCATGGCAACGGCTAGTGGGAAATAAACGAGGAAGCTATAAAAAAGAAATGAAGCAACGAGCCCCATGATCATGAGCAATGTATAGCGCGCATTTTGAAATCCGCTAAAGACGATTAATTTGTTTTTTGCTTTCTGATTAGAAACAATGAATAATATGAGAGATATCACGGCTATAAGCGCTAGGATAAAGAGGGCGTTGTGGTTATTGATATTTCTGGCTTCTGTGAGATAAAAAAACGAAAGAAGGGAGATGGAAAACGCTAAAAATGCAAATAAGTTAAATTTTGTTTTTGTTGTTTCGTTGCTCTTTAAATGTTTTGCTCCAAGGGTGAGTGCCAATAAAATAAGCGGAATATTGATAAAAAATAACAAACGCCAAGACACATACTGAGCAAGCGAGGCGCCTACCAGCGGACCAAAGGCAGGAGCGAAAACTGTTGGTACGGCTATGGTGCCCATGGCTTGGCGCACTCGTGTCTGTCCAAATTGTAAGGCAATGATGGTTTGGCTAAGGGGCAGCAAAAGACCTGTCCCGAAACCTTGAACGATACGAGCAGATATAATAGTTGGAAAACTATAGCTTAATCCTACCCCCAGTGATCCAAGCATAAAAATGAAGCTTGCAAGAAACCAAGTGCTTTTGATACCTATTCTTCCTTGCACAAAAGCGGCCATTAGCAGCCCTGGAACGGTGGCGAGAAAATAGGATGTTACAACCCATTGTATATTATTTTCTCCGACTGAAAAATAATGCGCAAGGTTAGGAAGGATGACATTGACAATGCTCCCGTCCAGCAGAGGAAGTATGCTGGAAATAATGACGGTATATATGACATACCTTTCTGATTGAGTATAGGAATCTACCTTTTGCATGATCATGCTCCCTACAGATGTTCTTTAAAACATTGGTTGCGCCCCATTCACAGACTTTTAAAAATTAACACGCATTTGTGATATCTGCGGTTTTGATATTGGGATGAATATGATTGGAAGTGCTGATGGTCCCCTTGTGTACAACCCGCCTTTTTCTCTAGAATTAAGCCATCAGTTAAGCTGATGTCAATGAGTTTATCGAGGAGTCTATTTGCTGTCAACTCAATCTGCATGAGAGCAAAAGCAGAACCTACACAAACGTGCACGCCTGCTCCATTTGCATTTATTATTTAACATGGAAAATGTGAAAATCTTTATAAATCAAATTATTGACTTAAAAATCCAATGTTTGTTTATATATCATTTTTTATGCTTAAATGATTGTTTGGGTATCAAATGTATTCTCAATAGTTTATAATTTTCTTTTCTTAAATGTGCAGCTCTTTCTGAAAAATGTTCGATAATTTCTTGATTGTTTAATAAAAATTAAAATTGGTTATAAGGAAGAGCTTGTAAATTATAGAGTAGGAAAAAGGTGCATTTTATAAAAAACAGGGGAGGGTTGTTTCCATAACCCAAACATTTTTTCAAGTTGTTGTGGTATCTTTTTGAATTGCTTGATCGATAAAAGTTTTATAATTATCAGAAACAATATATTGGGTATTTTCTCCTAAAGCTTTGAAATGTTCACGATCGCAATGGATTTTTGCTTTTTCCAGAACGCGCAACATGTCTTCGAAAATACTTCTTTTGCTTTCCACAACAAAATACAGTTTTTCTTGCCCATTTTGCTCGAATAATACAGTCCAATCGGGAGTATATGATCCAAGAGATGTATCAATTTTAAACCATTTAGGCAGTTTCGCATAAACTTTAATCTTATCGTTTTTTTCAAATGATTGTGCAAAATTGAACTCAATATCTGAATCATAAATACATGATCATAAGTTGATTTATCAGTTTTTGTCATATTCTTTTATAAAACAATTTGCTTTTATATTTATTAAAATGCATTTTCTATTTTATTTTTTCGTATAATTAGCCAATGAAGTTTTTGCTCTAATATCGCAATTTGTAAAAGACTATTTTGGTCATTCAATATGAAACTTTTTATGTCGGTTTCTTGTATTGAAAGCAATGGTACGATTTTTGATATCTGTATAAAATATTTACAAAAGAATTAATAACGCATGATTATAGAATTTTGTTCTTTGTTTGAAGCATGTACAGTTAAACCATTGTTTATTCATAGATTTTATGTTCATTATTTATTTGATACATTTAATCTAGAATGTAAATTGTGTTCGTATACTCAAACTAAAATACTGGTATTGAAGTGGTGAGAGTGTTGCTTTGTTGAGAATAGATCATTGGGTAGGTTGGTATTCCCTTTGTATCAGAGAATTCAACTTATTCTCTCATATTGTGTGTGGATGAAATGTTAACCGCATAATGCTCCCTCTTACATGAGATGTAAGATTGATATGTTTTCCACATTGAGAAAAGTTGTTGATCGTAGAGGAATATTTTTCTGCGAAATTTGTTTGGCTTAAATGCAAAAAATAGAGCAAGAGTCGCATATTTGTTATGCTGTAATGGCATATATATAATCGATGGAGTCAACACTTCATTTAAGAAGTTTTTTAAAAGAAAAACATAAAAAAATAGAATTATTGAAAAAAATCTTTTATTTTGAAGCTTGTTTCTCACGCTTATAAAAGCTTCACGTGGATTTCGAAAATTCTTGTTGTGTTGAAAAGCATGAAAAATCAAGAAAATTTTGCAAAAAAGCTGCACTATGCGTGCAGCTTTTTATGTATTTGCTTTAAAGGTAGACGTTTTAAAGCATGAAAGTGTCCTTACGGCTTCTATAA
>NZ_JBHIOU010000032.1:0-5910 GCF_042195705.1 Bartonella sp. AP72JLCBS
AAACATTCAAAACCTATAAGTAATATAAGAAAATGAATATACATAACCCTCTTTAAATAAAGCTTCTGATAACAATATAGTCAACTTGTTAGCGGTCAAGGGTTAACAGAAGTTCAAGCTCAAGCTCTTTATGACCAAGGACTATATCCACTCGCAGCCCACGGGATTGATATTTCTCCTCTACTACAGCGTCCACTTCGCGTTAGCCGCCTGCAAAGTCATAAGCACTACATCAGAAATGCGATTATCTCTCACCCGAAACGTTTAGATGAGCATAATTTTGAATCTCACTTAATATTGGATGAACGGTCAGAACTAATGAATGATCATCAAACTGGACAACATATACAAGGTATGGTGTTGATTGAAGCAGCTCGTCAAATGTTTTTAGCAGTTACTGAGGAATATTTTATCGGAGATAACTGGACGGAGCCGTATTACTTCGTGTTAAATAGCCTGGCTGCCAATTTTACAGGGTTTGTATTCCCTCTTGACGTTGTTTTTAACTATCGAATTAACTCTAGCGATATATCCAGATTATCTCGCCTTCACTTCGATATAACTATATCAGTTAACCAAGGCGACACGAGCGCCGCTACTCTTTCCTTTCAGTTTACTGCTTATCATGCAGAAAAACTAAAGAAGAATGAACACAAACAAGCGATTAAATTTCTTAACAAGCAAACAGGTAGGGACTCTATCTCGCGGAAAGCTGAGAACCTTGAAAATGTTTATCTTGCGTAGAGGCATTATCTATGAAAACAATAATGTACGAACTAAGTTTGACTACACAAGGACCGACTTATCCCCCGAGCGAAGTAATGGATGAAAAGGGAAATTTTATTGTTATTGGACAAATCAATCGCATGAATTCCCATGGAGAACTTACCTCAGAGTGGGGAAGAGCTTTGGTATCAACCTCTACTGTAACTCCTAAATTCGGCAAGAATGCTCCCTACGATATCATAAAAGAACTTTCAGATCCTCTTTCTAGTAGTGATGCCTCTCTTGTATTACATACTCTGCCCTTACCATTACCATGCAATAATTATCCAGTAATATTTGCACCAGCGCAATGCCCCAATGCGAAAAATATTTATCTGCCAAGCTATGGCTTCCATGAAGTACCAATACCAGACGCTCGAAACCAAGATGGTAGAAAGATTACTGCGCCGATAACCCTTGAACAATGGTGTAAAGCGAAAGGATCCATGGAAGTTTCCGTCCCTAACGACCAACGAACAGGACATTTTCGTTTTGAATTTTTGGGGTTAATTCCTAACAGTCTTTACACAATTATGGCACTACGGCAACATGATCTGAATCCCCATGCACCTACACGACCCGGCCCACTTGGTCTTCCCAATATACTACTGGCAGATGCTGATGGGCATGCCTTTTATCAAGCAATATTACCAATCCGTTTCCATCTGTGAACGATCCCTCTGCTAATCGAATAGTAAATATCGTCTTGCTTTGGATGAGTTATCAAATGAATCGAGGCGGTGCGATCGGATGGTATGGCTTAGGAGGGGATGTCCACGCGCAGCTAAAGCTCAAAAAAACAGGTTTCTGGGAATTCACAACAAAGGATTAATATTACGAATAAATCATATCCATGCTTATAAAGAACAAACAACATTATAAAGTATTTAATTTTTTTTGAAGGGAGAAATTAATAATGAGCCTTGCGTATGCATTCTTCGATGTAGATGGCACCCTTATTCGGAGCAAGAGTATGCTCGCTTTCCACGATTTCTGGTATAAATCTTGGCTAGGTTTTTCAACCAACGCTCACCAAGAGGAATATGCAGATACTACTGCTATTTTACGTGCACACCATGATAACCAGAGTCCGCGCAGCGTAATAAACCGTCGCTTTTATGAATTTTTTGCCGGACGTGCTGTAGCAGAAGTAACAAGATGTGCAGAAACTTGGGCAAAGCGCGCGTTGATTAATCCTACTTTCTTAATCCAAGAAGTAGTAACAGAACTAAAATCCCATCATAGCCAAAAAATTGAGCCGGTCTTAGTATCCGGCTCTTTTATAGAAATTCTAGCCCCCATTGCAGAACATCTAGGTGTACCTTACATCTTGGCCACAAAACTATTGCATGATGGGCAAAAATATAATGGCCGTTTCGTCCCTCCGCAAATGATCGCCGTTGGAAAAGCGCTTGCGATTCAGGATTTTATTGAAAAACATGGTGGTGACCTTAAGAACTGCTGGGCCTACGGTGATGATATTTCCGATGAGCATATGCTGAAGCTTGTAGGTCATCCTGTCGCTGTTATTGGCGATCCTTTGCTTGAGGCGTATGCTCACAAGCATGGTTGGCGCTGTTTAAATCTACCTAAAGAATCACAAACTCTAGCATTCTCCTCTAAAAAGGTATTTCCTTTTAATGAGACGTCTTTACATGAAATATCAGTTCTTTAGTTATTCAACCTAATCACAATAAACTTTAAGGCTATCTTATTATTTAAACAATTTAATAATACTCAATACATTAAACATAATACAGTAATACATAATGCATGGCTAAAAATAAACTAGCTGAATATTAATGATTACAACTTCAGGTATAGAAAATGCTAAACGAAATGATAAAAAACACGACCGGAATTTACTCACAACAACAGAAACGTATTTTAGTCACAGGAGGCGCTCGCGGCATCGGTAAAGCAATTGTTCTAAACTTATTGAAAAATGGTCATAAGGTAGCAAGTGCAGACATCATTGACATAGAACTACCAACCTCCATCGATACGGCAAGCTTATGTAAATTGATTGTTGATATCCGCGATAAAGAAGCCATTGACTCTTCTGTCCATAAGGTTATCTCAGAATTTGGTGGCTTGATGTCTTAGTTAATGTAGCTGGCATTTGTTATAGTGGCGATCCAGAAACAATTGATGCTCAAGAATGTGCTGAAACATTTGATGTGAATATTAAAGGAATGTTCTATATAACAGCTGCTACTTTACCCTATCTAAAAAAGGAAATTCGCACCGATATTATAAATATTTCATCCATATGGGGTGTAGAATACAATCCTTCTTTAATTTCATATTCTTCTTCTAAATTTGCTGTAGAGGGCTATACTGGTGGGGTGCGCTTATGGGGAATGCCACAAAATATTCGTGTTTGTTCAATCCAAGTTGATAAAGTTAATACGGATTTTCGTCGCAATTTTAAAGGATTCCCAGAGATACCTCCAGAGAATCTTGCCAAAATGCTTCACCCAGATGACATTGCTTCCGCGGTCAACTTTATTCTTTCCTCATCTAATACCGCACAAATTTCTTCTATACTACCGCACAAATTTCTTCTATACGTCTCGATGCTCCACTTTGGTATCAAGTATAAGGATCTATCCAATGAAAATCACGCCCAGAATAGCTCTTGTCTTAACCCTCGTAGGAACCTTTTTTTGGGGTTCCAATTTCCAAGCCACTAAGATAGCTTTAACGACTGTTTCTCCATGGACAGCTTCTTTTGAGCGGTTTCTCATTGCCGTAATCGCCATATTTTTAATTATGATTTTCAAAGAAGGCTTGCGGTGGCATGTTTTATCGCAAAATTTTATTTCTTATATTTTCCTAGGGATTATCGGTGTGGCAGGGTTTAATGGCGCTTTATTTGTTGGCTTGCAAACGTCAAATCCCATAACAGCCTCCCTCATCATGGCGACAACCCCTATTAGTGCTAATATTATTGAAGCTATCATGAATAAATCTTTCCCAACCTGTGAGAGGGTTATAGGGATGCTCATTAGCATGTTCGGGGTCTATTTAGTCATAACAAATGGGAGATTTTTGTCTAACCATGTTTCCTTTGCCAAAGGAGATATTATGATTCTTTTAGGTTCCATTGGTTGGGCGTTCTATACCGTGGGCACGCGGTCATTTGTCAAGAACGCAACCCCGCTTGAAACAACAAGCTGGACGATGCTCTCTGGCACCGTCGCCCTTGGCGTCCTAACCTTTTTATTCGAATCCCCTCTTCAAGAAACGATGTCTATGTCCGGCGCTAGTTTATTCGCACTCCTTTGGATGGGGGTTGCAGGATCAGTTTTAGCCTACCTATTTTGGAATATTGGAATAGCGATCCGAGGTCCGGGTAAGACGGCGATATTTTTCAATTTTGTACCTATTTCAGCCTTATTGGTGCAAATCCTGTTCGGCTTCATCCCTCAAATCATGCAAATCATAGGCGTTTTTGTTACGATTTTTGGAGTTCTAATCGGACAAGGCTATATATTCAGCTTACTAGGATCTAGAAAAGCCGTTCCCAATGCGCATAAAGAGTAATATACTTTTTAAGATGAATGGAAATTGGCGTGTTATTTTTCGCTTTATCGGAACAGATGTGGAGCTTGTTGATTATCAAGATTACCATTGATGAAAGGAATGAAAACAAATGACGCATAACCCCGCCCATTCTAGTGAAGTTTTAAAAGTAGCTTTTTTAGAAGAAATGGGGATAACAATACAAAAATTAGCGTATCGTCTTCATATGACAAAATACGTATTTAATACGTATTTATTGTCAAATAATATTTTATCTTTTTTTGATATTTTTTTTGTATTTTTTTAATACGTTATGTATTGATAATATCTTATGCTTATTAATTGCTTCTTTTATATTTATATGCTTTTAAAGCTATATTATAGGTTTTATGAAACGATTGCGTTATTTTATGAATCTATACATTTATAATATTTAGAAAAGCTCTCATTATGCGTATTTTTAGCTTTATAACCTATCATTTTTTTACTAAATGAATTTTAAATTTTTTGTGAATTTTGTTTATAAGGGGCTCTAATTTAAACAACCTTAATAGCACCGCGCTCTTATAACAAATGCTTTCATTTGCATTTTTGCTTTCTCTATAGTTGTTATGTTCTTTATAGCCATGGCATCATTTTTCATGTTCATAAGAGAAATGATAAATAGGATAATTGCGATTTATTGTCTGTTATGAAAACACTTATGAAAACATCTCAATAGAAACTGATCATTATAGAGATGAGCAAAATCCCTTTTAATAAACTTTTGTCATTTTTGTCAGTTCTTTTTAGAACCTATATCATTTTTTTTAAATGAGAGAAAATTAAAATCATTATATTTCAATAAGTTAAGTTTTATCAATTTTTCAAAAAACAACCTATATCAATAGTACAACCTATAAATTCAACTAATGCTCTATGTTTTGTAAGGGTTTTGGGGGGGTAGAAACATTCAAAACCTATAAGTAATATAAGAAAATGAATATACATAACCCTCTTTAAATAAAGCTTCTGATAACAATAAAGCTATCATTTTAGATTACGGTTTAATCTTTTAAAGGCAATGTAAATAAGAGTATCTAAAAGGCAAGTTTCTTCTTTTTAGAATAACGCATATAAACTATTATTTTAAAGATTGTATGTAAGCAATTTATAAAGGGGTATAGAACCTATAGGTTATAAGACCTTATACCCCTTATGAGGTCATCATGTGAGTATGCTTTATAAGTTATTCAGTTTCTCTTATTTCTAATTTTGGTAGTTTTTTCACGATTTTCATTGTTTCTAAACTTACGGTAATAACTCTTTGAAACAACTCTAGAGGATAAGCAGGGTTGCCAACGGTTTCAACAGCATAGCGATTGGCATCATTAATAATACCACTCTTTTTATCAGTCTTAACACATTGACGCCCCATAACCCATTCAAGAGCGGGTTTACCATTAACGATATACTCACAAGCGTCAAGAGGGATATCTGTCATGATGATATTGTTATTATAAATAACAGTCGATTTATCCTTTTCCTTACTATTCTTAATTTTTGCGAATTTCATTTCAGTCACGTAATAGAATTTTTCTGGATTAGAGATCTCTGTAACTTTTGGATTACCTTTTT
>NZ_JBHIOU010000033.1:0-5171 GCF_042195705.1 Bartonella sp. AP72JLCBS
TTTGGCATGGGCGTTATGGAACAGCCCGTTGCCCTGCTCATGATGATAGGCTGCCTAGTTTATCTATTTCTAATGGACATGATGGGCGTCTTTTACTCTATTGTTATGCTGGTTGCTCTTTTAGAGAGATCATACAAGCGCTTATTAGAATTGGGTTGCTTGGAAAACAAGCTTATGCTCATACGCTCTCTTTCTCAAAACAGTTTTGTGCTGATCTCAAACGAGCAAAACAGAAAGCAGAGAGAGCAAAAGCAATTTGGCAACAAAGCCAACCAATCAAAAATACTTTAGCAGAAACCTATTTACGTATGCGGGGTATTACATGTGATTTGCCTACTGATTTACGCTTTTACGACAAATGTCCACACCCCTCTGGGGGTACACTGCCCGCGTTAGTGGCTCTTGTTAAGGGTGCTGGTTCCTTTGCCATTCATAGAACCTTTTTAAAAGACAATGGCTGCAAAACAGATCAGAAACCAGCAAAAGCCATGTTGGGATCTGTAACAGGTGGTGCTGTGCATTTAAGTCAAGGCAATCCCAAACATCTGGTCATTTGTGAGGGCATTGAAACCGGTCTGGCTCTTTTGTCTGGGTTGTTATCAGAGCCCGTTGATTTATGGGCGTCTCTTTCAACCAGTGGCATGATGCGTGTGAATTTACCCCATACAAAAGGACGTCTCACCATTGCAATGGACGGCGATGATGCGGGTCGTAAAGCAGGTTTTACCCTAGCTGCACGTGCTTATAGCCAAGGCTTTGAGGTCTTTATGATGCAAGCTCCAAAAGGAACCGATTTTAATAACGTATTACTTTCTTAAAAGAGGGAAACTATGAAAGATAGTAATTTACAAAACAATAATGAAAATACTCCCATCAATGATAACGATAATGTCTCTTTAAACGAAAATACTTGTTTAAAAGCCATTTCTTATGAACAAGCCTTGCAACAAAATGGTTGGGGGCAATTACAACCGATTGCTACGGCTCTCTTACCCGTCGAGCCTTTTAAAATATTCCTGCTTCCAACACCATTAATAAACTATGTTTATGACGTTGCTGATATTCAACAATCTTCTATCGATTTTGTTGCTGTTTCTGCTTTATGTGGATTGTCTGCTGTCATTGGAAATGGCGTGCGGGTTTCTCCAAAACAACATGCCAATTGGAAAATTGTTCCTAATCTCTGGGGTGCCATTGTGGGGGAACCTTCAACTATGAAAACAGATACCATGGAAGCTGCTTTAGCACCTCTTGATGTTTTTCAAGAGGAATGGCATCAAGAATGGTTAAAGAAGAAAAAACAGCAAGAAACAAAAGATATTCTTATTGAATTAGACAAAAGAGAAAAGAAAAAACAAGCCTACAAAGCACTCAAAGATCAAGACGAGGAACAAGCCCTTGCTCTTCTTTCTCAATCTCTTGAACATAAAGAAAGTGAGGAAGATGACACGCTTAATAAACGACGTCTTATTGTCAACGATGTGACCGTCGAAAAGCTTGGGGAATTGTTAAAAGAAAACCCCCGTGGTCTCTTGTTGGTTCGTGATGAATTATCTGGTTTTTTATCCGATTTGGAACGGAAGGAATATCAATCAGACCGTTCTTTTTATCTAACAGCTTTTAATGGCAAAAAATCATACACCTATGACCGTATAGGACGGGGAACCATTTTTATTCCCAATGCAACCATTTCCATTATTGGGGGCATTCAACCTTCACGGATTATTCCCATTATTCAAGCAATGCACCATGGAACAAATAATGACGGCTTATTGCAACGGTTTCAAATGCTGGTGTGGCCCGATGAACGAAAAGAGCGGTTATGGGTTGATAGACCTCCCAATCAAAAGGCATGGGAAAGTTATCAAGGAATTTTTCGTTCTCTTTATGATAAACCATTAGGATCACCAAAACACCCTATTACCATACGCTTTTCTGCTGAAGCTCAAGAAATGTTTCGTGTATGGTGGGAAAATTTTCAAAGAACAATCAAAGGAGGTCATTTCTCATCAAGTTTACAAGCGCATCTTTTGAAAATGAATAAAACCATACCAACCCTTGCATTGATTTTTGAATTGAGTGAAGGGGGGCGTTTTGAAATCAATAGAGATGCCCTTGAGAGAGCCTTATATTGGGAAGAATATCTGATAAGTCATGCAAAACGTCTTTATGCGGCGAATGATACATTAACAGCAGAGCGTGCAAAATTAATTGTAGAGCGCTGTGATCTTTTACCCAATGTTTTTACGGCAAGAGATATCTATAGACGGTGTTGGAGATCTTTAAAAGACAATGGAGCCGTTAAGCAAGCTTTAGAGCTTTTATGTCGTTGTAACTATATTCGTGAATTTCCTATAGAGGGGAATGAATTAGGTCGGCGTCCTGATAGACGGTATGAATGGAATCCTTTGGTTAAAAACAACAGCATAAAACAATAAAGAAATCTCTTTTGAAGTCTTTAAGACAACCACGCAAAACTCTTTTTATGGCATTCTCATCAAGGAACTTTTTTCCAAAAGCAAATGATCTGAGTGACCTTATCAGAAGAGTTTTGTCAGTCTTGTCAGTTCATTCTAGCTCCTATATTATTTTTTTTAAATGAGAGAAAATTAAAAACATTATATTTCAATAGGTTAGTATTTTAACGATACAACCTATATCGACAATACAACCTTAAATACAATCAATAATATATATTTGTCAGTTTGTGTCTGTAAATTGAACTAACAAACTAGATTATTTTAGTGACTCATAAAACCTATCAAAATAATCATTATGATATTTTAAAAGCACATGCTTCATTTGTCTTTTTCCATAAAATAAACAGCAAATTTCACTATTTTGCTGATCTGATCTCTCTCATGGACTGCGGATAAACAGCATTTAAAAACTCTTTTGAAAAAATTATCGGCTTTTTTAGCATTTTTCTGCATTTTTTCTCAATTCGTTCAAAATGGATTTAATAAGCTTCGTTTTAATTCTTTTGAAGAGAATTAAACCCCTTATACGAAAACGGAGCTCTGTTGTAACAGGGCGTGAACTGGATCATTTGCACGTGAATTATGAAACTGTAAAACCTTATCCCGTAACCTTTAAAAAAGGTAATCCAAAAGTTACAGAGATCTCTAATCCAGAAAAATTCTATTACGTGACTGAAATGAAATTCGCAAAAGCAGGTAAAGAGAAAGATAAAACCACTGTTATTTATAATAACAATATCACAATAACAGATATCCCTCTTGACGCTTGTGAGTATATCGTTAATGGTAAATCCGCTCTTGAATGGGTTATGGGGCGTCAATGTGTTAAGACTGATAAAAAGAGTGGCATTGTTAATGATGCCAATCGTTATGCTGTTGAAACCATTGGCAACCCTGCCTACCCTCTAGAGTTATTTCAGAGGGTTATTACCATAAGTTTAGAGACAATGAAAATTGTTAAGAACCTACCAAAATTAGAAATAAGAGAAACTGAATAACTTAAAAGCATGCTCACATAATGGGTATGATAAACTCATAAGGGGTATAAGGTTTTATACCTATAGGTTCTTATATCCCTTTTATAAATTGCTGACATACAATCTTTAAAAGGATAATTTATCATACGTTATTTAAAAAGAAGAAACTTGCACTTTTAGATACTCTTATTTACATTGCCTTTAAAAGATTAAACCGTAATCTAAAATGAGTGCTTTATTGTTATCAGAAGCTTTATTTAAAGAGGGTTATGTATATTCATTTTCTTATATTACTTATAGGTTTTGAATGTTTCTACCCCCCCAAAACCCTTACAAAACATAGAGCATTAGTTGAATTTATAGGTTGTACTATTGATATAGGTTGTTTTTTGAAAAATTGATAAAAAATAACATATTGAAATATAATGACTTTTATTTTTTATTGAAAAATATGTAAAGGGGGGCGTAAAAAGCACCTCCAAAACTCATAACCATAATGGTCTTGATAGCATTTATTATGATTATAATCCCTTTCTTTTGAAAGGCTTTAAAAGATCACATACTCTCATAAGACATGTTTTAATCATTCACTAAATGATCACTTTTGTCGATTCAATGTACTGACATAAACTGACAAATATATATTTACAGTTGTATTTATTTGTTATGGCTGTTTTAATAAGTTGTATTTTGAAAAATTCATAAAACTTAACTTATTGAAATATAATGATTTTAATTTTCTCTCATTTAAAAAAAATGATATAGGTTCTAAAAAGAACTGACAAAAATGACAAAAGTTTATTAAAAGGGATTTTGCTCATCTCTATAATGATCAGTTTCTATTGAGATGTTTTCATAAGTGTTTTCATAATGGTCTATAAATCACAATTATCATATATCCTATTTATCATTTCTCTTATGAAACTGAAAAATGATGCCATGGCTATAAAGAACATAACAGCTATAGAGAAAGCAAAAATGCAAATGAAAGCATTTGTTATAAAGACAGTCCCTATAAAGGCTGTTAAGTCTAAAATGTGTTATTAAAGAAATTAACAGAAATCTTAAAAGCCATTTAGTGACAAAATTGATAGGTTATAAAGTTTAAAATACGCATTATGAGAGCGTTTCTAAATATTATAAATGTATAGATTCAGAAAATAACGCAATCGTTTCATAAAACCTATAATATAGCTTTAAAAGCACATAAATATAAAAGAAGCAATTAATAAGCATAAGATATTATCAATACACAACGTATTTAAAAAAATACAAAAAAGATAAAATATTGTTTGACAATAAATACGTATTTTGTTATATAAATAATCAAGTGATAGAAACACTTAGTGATTAGCGGATAGGTTACGAAACAGCCTCTCCCATGCCTTTAAAATACTGACTTTCTTTTATGCTTTTGTTAGTATATGAGAATTTTGTCGGGTGTGGTTATGCCATACAATACCCTTTCAAGGGGAAAGCATACAGCGGACTAATCACCGTGTTTCTAGCGCCCGACGCCCATTAGGGGGTCAATAGAAACCTTTTATGATTAGAAAGAATTTAAAATGACAAATTCAAACACCCCCCCCGTTATCTCTTCTATTTCAAATGAAACTGTGCTTGTTAATAAACAAAATCCTGCAAAAAAATACGAATTTATTGATGATTGTGAATATATCGATGGTCATTTCTTAACTCGAATTAGAGCCTTAAG
>NZ_JBHIOU010000034.1:0-4908 GCF_042195705.1 Bartonella sp. AP72JLCBS
GGAGCAGTGCCATAATCAGAGCGAAGTCTTTTAGAAAGGTCAATGTCTTTGACTGACCATTCTAGCGCATCATCAAGCGCCTGTGTTAAACGATCCGTAGTGACTTCTGGTTCAAAGATTTCTAATCCCTTGGCTTCAAAATTAAGCTGTATATCTGGAATATCTTCCGTGTGGGTAGGATCAATGAATTTACAAGCAGCGGAAAGAATACCGGTACTAATCATAAAGGCGCTATCAAATTGCGGACAATCTTTGGCAACTTCGTCGTTATAAAGAATATCTACTTCACGATCAGCCAATTGATAGCTTGCCATATGGTCATTCTCATTGATTTTCTCGGTTGACCAGCCTAAGCTTTTCAAAAGTGCATGAGCACTTTCCATGGTGAGACGATCATCAGTGTCATTCGCTTCATCCGCTTCCTCTGTCGCCTCAACAGCAATAGTTTTGGAAGCAACAGATGCTGTTTGGGAATCAGGGGACAAAATCGGAGCATTTTTTGGAAAACCCGCTCGATAACCCCGTGCAAGAGTAAGAGCGTTGTCAATATCATATTTTGTGATAGTATCTACAAAGCCTAGACGGTTCTTTCTTTGAAAACTCTCCTTATAAAACTTAAGTTTTTTGACATTACCAGTCAAAATAAGTGCAATAAGGTGAAATTCTGCAAGGCAAAATTCACTATTTGTTGGCAACGCCGCATAATCATAAATGATTTGGTTGGTGTTTTGGTTATCAGCCCACTTAAGAATATCCACACAGATTTGCTTCAGTTTGCCTTCTTCAACTTCAACACTAGAAACTGTATAAACTTCTTCTGCCTCTTTGAGAGCTATATATTGAGGCTTCTCGGGAAAAACATCCCTATGAGCAGTGGAAAAGGCAAGTGTTGAAAGTGAAGCCTTGAATATAACGATCGGTGTTTTTCCTTTTCTATCAAGACTGTACATTATGTTGATAATACGGTCTTTGCTTATAAAATAGGCATTACGATTATAATTTTTGTCGCGATAGACTGTCCAGTTCATCATTTTTAATGTTTCAGAAACTGTATTAAGGAGAGCTAAAGATTGTACATCAATACGTGCATCCGCCGCCTCTCGCTCCTTTAAAACGCTCAGATGTCCTTCAGCAAATTGAACAGCGTGATTAACATATTTTTCCACATCATCGTCATCTAAATATTCAGAAATCGTACCTGCTTTTACGACATTTTGATAGGATTTCAGGACATCAATTTGACCTGTTAATGCTAAACAAGCCAAATGCCATGGGATATCGGGACAAGAGCTATATTTTTGAACAAGCGCTTTGCTTTCTATCGCTGCTTCTAAATCCTGAGCACGTGCCCATTGTATTATCCGCTCAGAGATTTTGATAAGCTCTTGCTCATCTAATGTCTCTACACAAATATCAATCCCTTTATCAACACCACTAAAAACCCCTCCCTCAATCGTATTAAAAGACTGATAAATATTTGTAGCTGATATCTGCCTACATTTTCTACTATCGTGAATATAATGGCAAGCTACAGAAATATCTTCGTTGGAGATCCCTGCTTCAAGATGAACATTGTAATCATCATTTGGAAGACGTATAAAACCAAAATCAAATTGAATGAAGCGGTCGGGCAAAACTAACCACATTTTTCCAGGTTCCGTAACAAACCACCCTTGGGTTTTAAGAATGCGCGTTGCTGCTGTAAGACTCATCAAACGCTGTTTCGGTTTTTTGCGTGCTAAAATGTCATCCAATTCATTATTTTTATAAGCTTCAGCAAAAAAGATGACGCGCTCAACCTGTGTCATCTTTTCATAATCAGAAAACTCTGGTGTATATAATTGAGGTGTAGGTTTGTAATTCCTTAAAGCTTCGGTATCGCCGAGTAGAGCCTTTGCAACGAGAGAATGATTAGCAGCTTTTTCACGTAATTTTTTCTTAATATCTTGTGCTTGCGCCCAAGCTAACACCTTGTCTAAAGCTACCTTAACGTGGTTTTCAAAAAACTCCAGTGCTGTAACTCCAAAATTCTCTTCTGAAGAAATCAGCATAGCCTCATATTGAGATTGAGATTCTTTACCGTTAGCATATTCACAGCCAAGACAATAAGCAGCAGTAGTAAGACTGACAGAAACCCACAATCTTCCGCTATCCCGTCCATAATCTATGACACCATAATGAATACGCACTATGCGATCGGGGAGGTGATAATAAGCAAACATATCACCCATTTCATCGCGATGGGGCTCCCAACCAACTTTTTTTAAAATCTCTGTTGCGTCTTTGGTTTGCATCGTCATTACCCCCCCCAGCATGTTCCATAATTCTTTTACAGAGGAATTCATAGAAGTTACTTGCGTAATGCTCTGAATCTCCAGATGCAATTTCAACATAGAGTGGGCATTCACCATCCCAAAACTGAGAATAATCAAAATAAAATGTTTCACCAAAATCAGTTCTATTCACGGCAAGCTGATTTGGTTTTGCGAAACCATTTTTTATATCCGTCAAATGATAGAAAACAATATCACCAGCAGGACACTTATCAAAACTTGCGTTATAAATGCTAAAAATTTCATAACCTCCAATTTCTCCTCCTCCATAATTTTTTAAAAAACTTTTGTAGGACGAGGTGAATTGTAAACCGAGAGTTTTTTCTGCCTCTTTAATCCGTACATCACTAGCTGCATCCTCTGCAGTGCCAAAGTCGATAACATCCGGATACTTATTAATTAATTGTGCAACATCAGCTAAGGTATAGGTTTTCATAAGTCCTTCCCCCCTAAAAAATATTAACGACGCTTGCATTCTTGAAAAGAAAAAAATAATGGTGGTTTAACATTGCAATTTGGAAGTAAAACCACCATACAAAGAAATTTACTTCAAATTATCTGTAATCCTTTTACAGAGGAATTCATAGAAGTTACTTGCATAATATTGTGGATCTTTGGGTGGAAAATCAAAATAGAGTGCACATTCTCCATTCTGGAATTGAGAATAATCGAAGAAAAATGTCTCTCCAAAATCGGTTCTACTAACAATAAGTTGCTGTGGCGTTGCAAAACCATTTTTTCTATAATTTAAGTTTTTATAAACAATATCATCACTACGAACAATCTCAAAGTTTGTATCATAAACGCTACATATTTCCTCACCACAAATTTCCCCTCCTCCATATTTTTTTAAGAAAACTTTGTAAGATGATGTAAATTGTAAACCGAGAGCTTTCTCCGCCTATTCAATTACGAAATCACCAACTGCATCATCTTCAGTACCAAAATTGATAATATCACCATTATATTTATCAACTAATTCTAAAACATCATCTAAGGTATAGGTTTTCATAGATGATCCTCAAAACTTGCGTTATAAACGCTCCATATTTCCTCTATCAATTTCACCTCTTCCATAGTTTTTTCTAAAAACTCTTGTAAAAAGGGATAGGTTGCGGAGTGGGAGTGTGCTCAATCTTTTCAATCGGTTGATCACCTTCAGGTATCTCTTCTCCCGCGTGTACTTTAATTCTTTTACAAAGGAATTCATAAAAATTACTGGCGTAATATTCGCAATCTTCAGATGGAAGCCTGACATAAAGTGGGCATTCTCCATCCCGAAACTGCGTATAATCAAAATAAAAGGTTTCATCAAGATCATAACTCACAACGAGCTGTTCTGGTGTCGCAAAACCATGTTTTCTATCGAGTAAGTTTTGGTAAACAATATCACCAGCAGGAATACCTTCCCCACAAT
Organism: Bartonella sp. AP72JLCBS; assembly: GCF_042195705.1. Classification (NCBI taxonomy): domain Bacteria; kingdom Pseudomonadati; phylum Pseudomonadota; class Alphaproteobacteria; order Hyphomicrobiales; family Bartonellaceae; genus Bartonella; species Bartonella sp. AP72JLCBS. The sequence goes on from NZ_JBHIOU010000034.1 coordinate 3,751, forward strand.
CTCCATAAAGGCTATAAATTTCTTCACCACCAATTTCCCCTCCTACATATTTTTTTAAAAAAACTTTGTAAGACGATGTGAATTTTAAATCCAAAGCTTTCTCTGCCTTTTCAATCACAAGATCATCAACCGCATTTTTTTCAGTACCAAAATTGATAATATCATCATCATATTTATTAACCTTATCAATTAAGACTGCAACATCATCTAAGGTATAGGTTTTCATCAATTATTCTCCATAAATTATTTTATAAGTCTCTGTTTTTTTTCTTTTCATCAATCGTAGAGCATTACTGCCGGTGCTCCTGTCCCCATCTGTTAAAATCTAGACCTATGATACCCCATCTCATATCGATTATTCCTCCTAAATTACTGTTTTTTTGTTCTCCATACCCATTAGCAAGTTTATACCAATATTCCTCTCTCTGCTTATCAAACTTTTTTCTATCTATGAGCGATTGATGTGTTTTTGGATTAGCATGAATAACAGAAGTATATTTTTTACGAAATTCATGGCTCATTTCTGCTAAGGGTCCATCAGGGGTTTGATTTAGGTGATGCAACTCAACAGACTTACCATCATATCCTATAGGTGCTCTTCTTGCTTTCATTCTATCAATATTAGTGCCCCACACTTTTTCCCCTTTTACCATCCAGTAAGAAATTCTGTTAGGATCAAACAAATCGTCTCTCCGATAAACTGTGTAGGTCTGTCCAAATTTGCTATCGGTAAATTTAGTGGGTTTCTTTTTTAACCAAAGCTTTTTTTCTTTAGCAGCGAGTTTAGTTAGTTCTTTCCTAGCAGCTAGTTTGTCAGGATCTCCTTGAGCTGCAAGTTCTGCAAGATTTTTCTTGGAAGCGAATTGGGCAAAATCTTTCCTAGCAATGAACTTGATCACAGCCTTTTCGCCAAGCTTTATGGCTCCCTTGGCTGCTCCAGCAACTCCTGTCATTAGGGATGCTGTTTCAGTCAATAATTTTCCAAATTCAAGTCCAGCTTTAAAGGATCCACCAGCACCGGCTCGCTCATATTCCTCCTCCATTTTATTAATGCGATCTACATAGGACTGTCCAAGGGTCTGACCAATTGTCGCCAAAATCTCACCACTGCTGAAAAAATCTTTGAGCGCTTTCAAAGTCTCTTTGGGATGTTTGGCT
>NZ_JBHIOU010000035.1:0-4528 GCF_042195705.1 Bartonella sp. AP72JLCBS
CAATTGCATGCGCTTGTAGCGACTTGTGCACAAAGAGATCTCAATCCGGCAGAAGAAATTTATAGAATAGCACAAAACCTTGGCTATCAGAACCAAGCAGTGCAAGCGAATAATCAAGTTGCAGAACTTCAAAGTCGGCAGAATTCTGCGAGAACCTTAACGGCATCTGGTGGAGGGGGCGTGACGGGTCCACTTTCATGGGAAACGATGGACGCTATGACGGATAAAGAGTTTCAAGCGTGGTACAGTAATCCAAAGAACCGAGTGCTTATACGCAAATTGAGTGGTGCAGATGATGAAGATTAAGTGAAAGACTTTTAGAGAATAAGCCGCCTTTGGTGCGGGTTGGTGGTCCGGCTTTAAGCCGGTTTTTTTATAGCAAAGAAAGGTGAAATAAATGGCAACAACACATATAGGGATTAATGATCCCCATGCGTTAAAAACATGGGCGAGAATTCTTGATGCGGAGGTCTCCAAAGCAACTCCTATTGCTCCTTTGATGGGGCAGGATTCCAATAGCATTATTCAGGTGAAAACAGAGACGCAAAAAGGCAAAGGGGATTGTGTAACATTTAGTCTGCGAGCTCAGTTATCAGGACGTGGTGTGAGTGAGGGTGAAACCCTTGAAGGCAATGAAGAGGCACTACAATTCCTTCATGATAAACTGTATATCAATGAACTTTATCATGGAACAAGAATTGCCAATGAAGGCACTATTGATAATCAGCGCACATTGTTTAATTTGCGCGAAGAAGCCAAAAACAGTTTATCAGATTGGTATGCGGACCGTTTGAGTTTGATGTTTTTCGTTCACGCTTGCGGTTATACAGCCAACAGGCTTAATTTTGAGGGAGAACTGGTTGATCTTGATCCTCTTTTTTGGGGCTTTAATGCACCATTAGCTCCAAGCAGTAAGCGCATTGTGCGACCAGAAGCAAAAACCAAGGATGAAGAGCTTACAGAAAAAGCCAAACACAGCTTTAATCTTAAATTGATAGATGAAGCGGTTCAGTGCGCTAAGCTAGCGAATCCTAAAATTAGACCGGTTCGCGTGAATGGCGAGAGTGTTTATGTGTTGTATTTGCATCCCATTCAGGTGACACAATTGCGCACTAATACAGAGACGGGTCAATGGCTTGATATTCAGAAAGCTGCTTATACCGGTTCGCGTTCCAAAAACCCAATCTTTGATGGTTCTCTAGGCATGTACAACGGTGTGATTTTACGTGAATCAGAGCATGTCACCAATGGTGTTAAATCCACGGATAGTACACGTCTTGCAGGTGTGCGCCGTGCTGTTTTGCTTGGAGCGCAAAGTGTCGTTATGGCATTTGGTAAGAGTTACGGTAAGACCCGCTATAAAATCGAAGAAGAAACCTTCGACTACAAACGCGAATACGGTTTTGGAGTGCATACAATTATGGGCATGAAGAAAACGCGTTTCCAAATGCCCGGAAGAGCACAAGGAGCCCAAGATTTTGGAACGATAGTTATCCCCACCTACAGCGGTGAAGTTGAGTGATGAGGAAAGGAAATAGGACATGGTAGATGGCGTAACAGGACACTTACACGGCAGAGATCTTCATACACATCAGGTCAGTTTTTTGCGTTTGAATATCTCGCATAAAGATAAGCATTTGACGCGCAAAATCGGGACTTTACCGCGTGGTGCAATGATCCTTTCGATTAAAGCGTTTGTGAAGACAGCGTTTTCGGATGCGAAATTAAAGATAGGCAGCACCTATGGTGGTAATGAGTTTAGTGAAAAGGATATCAAAACCCAAAGCACTCAAGATTTTACATCAACCAACCAAAAAGAGTTTGTTCCAGAAGATCAAGAGCTTACGCTTTATGCAACACGGGATAAAACAACCGCGGCTGGTGAGTGTGTTGTGGTCGTGCAATTCGTGACCAATCGTTGAGAGGTATAGGGGAAGGCTTAATTCCCCTCACGATTTATGGAGCAGATTGTACAGAGAGTTGTAAATTAAGGGCAGATAAGACAGCGACTAAGGTAGAAAGTTTAGGATCACCTGTTTTGCTTAAAGAGCGGTATAATCCACTGCGTTCGCGATTGGTTTCTTTTGCTAAGGCACTCATATTTTGTGCTCTAGCAACAATACCAAGGGCATCCGCTATATGAGAGGCATCACCAGTTTTAAAGGCTTCATTTAAAAAGACTTCTTGAGATTCTGGTGTTGTGAGGTGTTTTTCAAAGTTAAAGGTTTTCAATTTCATTTTTAAGATCCTCTAAAAGAGATAAGGCTTTTTGAATATCACTGGATTGTGTGGATTTGTCACCACCACAAAGCAATATAATGATTTTATCGCCTTTTTTTGTAAAATAAATTCGGTAACCAGCACCATAGTGGATACGTAATTCACCTATACCATTAAAAAACTTTGCATCACCCAAAAGCCCTGAACGAATTCTATGAAGCCTTGCAAGAATTATATTAGCAGCTTTTCTGTCTTTAAGTTTTTCTAACCAGTTATCGAATTCATCTGTTGTTTTTATTATCGCTACCATCAGTGCACTATACTACACAATATATATAATATCAATAGTAATAATTTTTACTGAGAGGTATTTTGATGACACGTCATTATATTCGGATTAAAACCGGAGGACCGATACCAGTAAAGCGAGATGTTTATCGTCATAAGAGAACACTTTCGCACTTAGTGTCGGTCATTCAAGATGAGATTGATGACATAGCCGATGAGTATGTTCAACAAATCCAAGAAAGCATTTTTGCAGCCATTCGTTTTTGTGAACGGGAGACCTTTTACTTTAACGAAAGCCGTGATGTGGTGTTTGAGACACGGGCGGGACAAGGTGTTTATGATGCAAGCACTACCAGCCATATCGAAAGTGCTGTTAAAATCAAAAACGTTTATCTGAGTTCTGATCAACATCATAAGTTTGCCTTGGAATGTAAGGACCATGTTTCTTTAGAGCCTTTGTTATCATCAGAGCAGCAAGGAACGCCGGTTTGTTACAGTTATTTTGATAGGAAATTACATCTTTATCCCACACCGGATAAAGCCTATCAGATTCAACTCATTCTCTCTCCATTGCGTTTATCAGAGATAGTACTCAGTATAATATCAAAAAACACAATAAAGTCAATAGGTTGTGTGAAGTTATTTTATATGAATCCACTTAAGAATCCACATTTTTATACGTGATTCATTTGACCATTTTTTATATAAGATTGGCATGTATGAATAGACCATAAAAAGCAAATCATGATGTAAATATTATAACGCATGTGTGTATTCAAATAAAATGAAAAGCCGATATCATTCATAACAGTTCATAAATTTTATGATACGTTTTTATCACAGCACAAATCACATTGTTTTAAATTTAGTCGTTTAAAAATATCGATAACATACGTTTAAAGATCACATCTTGTTTTAAAGATTGGATTGTTAATCACATAAAAGAGCAAATTAACATTCGCCAAAATTGGCGAGCGCAAAATAGAGAGCTGTCATAACAGCATCATCATAACACCGAACATTTTAAAGATTGCATAAAAGGATTTAAAGACAAGATCGATTTTATAACCACGGTATTTTTTTACCGAGGTAGGAAATAAAGGTCATGAAATTCAAATGCTATATCTTATGAAATGAAAAGCCTTTTAATGAATAGATTGCAGGCTAGTCTTTAAGAATGGAACTATTCGCTTCCACAAAAAAATGGAGGCAAATAATGCCATGGCAGTAGAATAACTATCTACTTTAGATTTGGTACTAAAAACGTTTTAAAAGTTATAGTTTAAAAATACGAAACCAAATGAGCTCTTTCCAAATTTGGGGGCAGCTATTAAGACAAAGATAAGCAAACAAACTTCAAAACCATTGTAACATCATAAGGTATGGGTTTTTACTCAATTTTGAGTCAAAAGCTGTAATATTTAAGAATGCTCTATTCTAAGATAACATCCCCAAAATGGACCGGCTAATATTTAAAGAAATTAGGTTTTAATGAAAAGTACAAATACGCTTATGAGAACCTCTTTAAATGCACGTTTAAACGTTTGAAACATAAAATGAGATCTTTATAAGAAACGTTAAAACTTTTTTTTATTACAGTTATAACTTAGTTATCATTTGCTCTTAAGAACGTTTCATTTATGAAAAACGAAGATCTAGATTTCACAGCAGAGCAAAATCTTAAAAACCTTACACTTTATAAAAGCGTTTGTTTATTTATCTTATGAAAAGCTGCTTTTAAAAACCAATGCTTGCAAGCTAAAAAGAACGTTTTTTGCAGATATTTATTGAATATGCATTTGCTTTTGATTGAATTATTAAAGCTACCGAGCGTTTTGATACGTTTGAGAGCAACAAAAAGCGTTTATAGGTTTTCTCATTCAAATGAGTGAGTAAAAATCAAACGCATCATTTACATTCCTTTTGATAAGTTTTCATAAAGATAATAGAGCGCTTGCAATATGATACGTTTTGTATATATGCACTGATTACTCCATTGTGGATGATTCATTTTAATCAA
>NZ_JBHIOU010000036.1:0-4492 GCF_042195705.1 Bartonella sp. AP72JLCBS
AATAGGGTCACGCCCTTCACGTAAAACAGCCCGCCATCCTGTTGCCAATTCACGGGCTTGTTTTAAAGAAACATCTCGCAAGGCACCCAAGCCCATTTCACGGCGCCGACCATGAATGGTATAACGATAAAGCCATTGAGCACCACCATCTTTACGCTTATGGAGAAGCAAGCCGGCACCATCATTATATTTGCCAGCTCCCAATGTTGAGACAGCCCTTGCATTAAGACGATTCATAAGAACCATTTTTACTCCTTTCTGCTATAGTTTTTACCCACACGTCAGCCCCGCTTGTGACGTGCAAGCAAGTGATATGAATTGATTCAAGATACACAGATTTAAGATGAGAGAATCTTACGTTATTCAGGGTTCTCATTCAATATGAATAACGCTAGATTATGATTATAAATCAATGCCTTGAACACTTGTTGAGAAACTCAACAGTGGTATGGCTCTGATCATGGTTTTGGTGCAAGATTTTAAGGAAACAACCTATAAAAAAGACCCATAAAATTATTCCATAGATTATCAAAATTCCTTTTTATGGGCTTTTGTCTATTTTATCGGTTATGTCTGTTTATTTAACAGACGAATCTTATGATTTTAGTGAATGATTAAAACATGTCTTATGAAAAGCATATGCTCCTTTAAAGCCTTTCAAAAGATAGTTTGTAACTCATATGAAATGCTATCAAGACCATTATGGTTATGAGTTTTGAGGTTTAGGGGGGGTGGGGGTTTTGGAGGTGCTTTTTACGCCCCTTTTATATATTTTTTTCAATAAAAAATAAAAGTCATTATATTTCAATATATTATTTTTTATCAATTTTTCAAAAAACAACCTATATCAATAATACAACCTATAAATTCAACTAATGGTGTATGTTTTGTAAGGGTTTTGGGGGTTTTAGAAACATTCAAAACCTATAAGTAATATAAGAAAATGAATATACATAGCTCTCTTTAAATAAAGCTATCATTTTAGATTACGGTATAATCTTTTAAAGGCAATGTAAAAGAAGCCTATTCACTTTAAGATGGGATTTCTTTTTAGAATAACGCATATAAACACTCCTTTTAGAGATTGTATGTAAGCAATGTATAAAGGGGGTATAGGAACCTATAGCTATAAGACCTTATACCACTTATGCGTTTATCATACCCATTATGTGAGCATGCTTTATAAGTTATTCAGTTTCTCTTAATACCAAATTTGGTAAGTTTTTTACGATTTTCATTGTCTCTAAACTTACGGTAATAACCCTCTGAAATAACTCTAGAGGGTAGGCAGGGTTGCCAACGGTTTCAACAGCATAGCGATTGGCATCATTAACAATGCCACTCTTTTTATCAGTCTTTACACATTGACGCCCCATAACCCATTCAAGAGCGGGTTTACCATTGACGATATACTCATAAGCTTCAAGAGGGATATCTGTTATTGTGATATTGCTATTGTAAATAACTGTTGATTTATCCTTTTCGGATTTTCCTTTCTCTTTAGCTGCTTTTGCGAATTTCATTTCAGTTACATAATAAAACTTTTCGGGATTAGAGATCTCTGTCTGTTTTGGATTACCCTTTTTAAAGGTCACTGGATACGGCTCTACAGTTTCATAGTTTACGTGCAAATGACCCAATTCACGCCCTGCTGTTACAAACTTCCAAAAATCATCAGCACTCTTTACACAAGGGATACGAGGTAATTCTTTGCATAAATTATCAGCATAACGAGAGCGATAATCTTCTGAATGAAGCAAACCGTAAACATAATAGAATAGATCATCTTTTGTTATGGTTTCATTAGGATAAGCCATTTTAAAATATGCTAGTCCTTTATCCGTAATGGCATCACGTCTCTGTAAACCAGATGTTGTGTTTTTCTCTGTAGAATTTGTAAATAAATGGGATTGTTTTTCACTTTTATTTTTTGAAACTGGAGTGTCTTCGTAAATATAGCGTGGAAAGCATTGACCTTTATCCACTACATCAAGATTAGGTAAATTTTTAGACATAAGTACAGAAAAACCCGATTGAGTTCCCGTACCTGTAATTTGTATTACCATATTTTCAACCACCTTCCCCATAGGGAATATCCGCGGCATTTGATAGACTCTCTCATTAAAAGTACGGTTGTAGTATAGCCATTGTTTCGTAAAAGGACGATAAAGACTTTGCGTGATGCATCTATTTTCAAATTCAAAGATTTTTCCTCTTACTAACTCTTGTTTAACATTATAGCTCCAACTTATCTTCCTCTCATCTGTATCAACGAAATTATTTACAGCCTTTGTACGTATCTTGCGACTAGTATGCGGATAGATATCATTAAAACGTTCCACTTCACTGTTATAGAAGGCAATCATATTACTCATGTTTTTCTTTAAAGTTTCATGGCTTGAGTTATACGTCCAAGCATCACGATTAGTTACAACCCCAAGAGAAAATGTTTCAAATAGTTTGAAATTACATCCCTTCTTATCGCCTATAGCTAAAAATGTTTTGAAATTGTTATCACGTTGATGAATCCAGTCACCATGTTCATCCGGTGTAATTATTTTCCAACTCGATTTATTTGTGATGCCATCAACACTACCAAAGTATTGAAGCATCTCAAGTTTTTTTGCGGTGGAAAGATTATCTCCAATATCATGATAGTAAATCTTACACGGTTGTTTTTTATTTGGATTGCGCACAAAAATCGTTACAGCTATTCCGTTTTGACTTCCAGAACCAAAAACATTGCCTCCTTCCTTTGATAGCTCTTTTGATTTTATATTTTTTCGAATATCACCACGAAGATTAATGATATAAATAGAAGAATATTCATTTCGTAAGCATTTTCGCATGCCATCAGCAAATGCTTTATCTATCCATCCATTTCCAGAAATATAAGCTACAATACCACCTTGAGAACTTAAGCGATTACTTGCCCACCTAATCGCTCGAATATAGCTATCATAGAGATTTCTTTTTAATGTTGCTTGAGATTTAAGTGCATACGTATTTTGGATACTTCTATCAAGTATTTCATATTCTACATTTGCATTATTATCATTCTCACTTCTTTGACCAGAAGAATAAGGAGGGTTACCAAAAATAACTTCGATATCCAGTTTCTTTTGATGTTCTAAATATTCACTGTTTTCTTTGAATAATTTTTGCAGCAGGTTCTTCTCTTCAAGCATGCGGAAAGTATCGGTCAAACCAATATGCTTAAAGGGAATATACTCTCCTTTCATAAGACTATGATAAGTCGATTCAATGTTAATCGCTGCTATGTAATAAGCGAGTAAGACAATCTCATTGGCATGGATATCATTTCCGAACTTATATTCCATATCCTCTGGTTTGATCAGTTTAGATTGTAAAAGCCTTGTAATAAAGGTTCCAGTTCCAGTGAAAGGGTCTAGAATAGAAACACCACGTGACCCCAAGCTTTTTCCAAATTCATTACGCAACACATCATCAACAGAATGAATGATAAAATCCACAACCTCAACGGGCGTATAAACAATCCCAAGCTTATCCGTGGTTTTCTTAAATGCCTTGGCAAAAAAACTTTCATAAAGCTTGATAATAAGATTCTGTTTTGCATGAGTTTCAGTAATGCCTGCTGTATAAAACGTGACACTTTTGTAGAATTTATCAAGATCTTTCGTTTTCTCTTCAATATTGGTTTTATCCAGTTCCGTTAAGATCTTATCCATTGCTTGTGAAATGGCATTGTTCTGTACAAATTCATTACCGTCAAATAAAGCTTCAAATACGGGACGCGTGACAAGATGTTGTGCTAACATCTCAATCGCTTCCTCTTGCTTGATTTCACTGTTGACGTTGTTCTTTAATTCCTTATGAAAGGCATGAAAGGCTTCACTCTTTTCATCGGAAATCATATCTTTAAGATGATTGATATGGTTTTGAGCAATCTCAGCAACATTGTTCGCCCATAGGCCCCAGTAATCGGTGATTTTAAAACTATCCAGAAAAATGGCTTTGACAAAATCAAAAAATTCAGAACGGCGGAATAGGTCTCCTTGTCCTCCAGATACCGATTGAGATTTGCTTTCTGCTGTTCCAATGACACGTCCAGAACTTTCTGCTTTTGATGGTATCGAGATCTCATCAACCGTTGTGGTGAGTTCTTGTAATTCATTGGCACGCTTAATCTCTATAATCTCAATCGTATGGCTGCTATCTTGTCCTAAAGACATTTGATTAATCGTCCGAGCAAGTCTCTCATCATGAGAATGTAAAGCATGCAAAACTTGCCAAACAACACGGTATCTCTTATTGTTTTTTAAAGCCTTTTTGGCTTCTAAGTGTGAAGGAATGATAATGGGTAAAATGATATAGCCCGTTTTCTTATTTGGAGCACGACGCATCACACGCCCTACCGCCTGTATCACATCGACTTGGCTATTACGCGGGTGTAAAAACATGATGGCATCAAGAGCAGGGACATCAATCCCTTCAGACAGACACCGAACAT
>NZ_JBHIOU010000037.1:0-4041 GCF_042195705.1 Bartonella sp. AP72JLCBS
TCTTATGATCTCTATTGGCTATGCTCTTTGATCAGCTGCTCGACTTCTTCAACACGAAAGCCAAGTTGAAAGAGCGGCGCATATTCGCTTTCCTGTAATTCATACTGACAACGCTTTTCGACAAAATCACCATTTAAATCAAACGGCATGGTTGTTGTTAGACAAACCTTATGCGTGTCATCTTCAATCCCCTCTTCTCCCTCTCCAAGCTCTTTAACAAAGACCCAATAAAAACGTGTTGCTAAAAGCATCTCTAGCCTTCTTACCGTTTCAACTTTGTCAAAAGAAAGCATGTTCAGATAATCTTGCTTGCTATTTAAATGTTCTGGATAATCTATCATCTACCCCTCCTCACAAATCACGGGAATGGCTACAACCACGCGCACATAATTGTTCATTACCTCTAGAATAAGATACCGTGGAGCGTGCAAAACATCCGCTATCTACACCATGACTCCACCCTCCTCCTCCTGATAACCATCTCATTTCTAACCTAGCCTGCCCCCTATTCGTTATTTGCATAGGAAACGTTCCTGCTAAAAACTGCCAAACATAACCGCAACCTTCCTCACAACCGATATGCGAGATCATACGACGATTTGCTGTATCAACGTGACCTCCTGAAGTCTTAGGAGAGGGGGGAGTCTTACCTTTAATACTTGTTTTGTCATTACTTCCATACATGGTTGAAGCAAATTCCACATCACTCAGTAAGGATTTCTTGACACGCATCATATCCGTTACATGATCTGTATAGGTACGACCTGTTGTGATCGGAACACCATATGCCGAGCGCGTATTTTCACCGGTGCCTGACTGAAGATAAATATCAACCCAAAGATCTGTAGAGGGGTCATAAACCATACCTTCTGGTGAACTATGCGGATGGTGATTGAGACACCAAACTGAATTGGGTAAAATATCCCCTGCTCTATAACCAGACAATGGATGACCGGAAATCGTACCAACATCCGCACAGAGCGTATGAAACCCTCCTATCTTTCGCGAATTACTCACTGTGTAATCCCTTGGATACGTAGAGTTTTCTGATAAAACAAATTTATGAGACTGTCCTCCATCAGAAACCAAATAAACATAATAATCCTTACCCGCCGAAAGAGAAGGAACGCTTATTCTTGTATCTACCGTATAACTTGCAACTAAAATATCATTGCCTAATGCCAAAGTTATGCGTGTTCCTTTTTTCAAGGTTAATTGCGCTTTGCCTGTCGCTACAAGAAACGGGGTGGAAATTGAAAGAACCGTTAAATTGGACTGTTTCAGTAAATTGTTTACCTCTTCCGCTAGCGCTTTTGCCTGTGAAGCTACTGTATGGGCTGTTGTTGCCGTTGCTAGGGAACTCTTGATACCTCCAAGCTCTTGTTTCGTCGTATCGGCTGTTGTTTTGGCTTCTTCTGCTGTCCTTTTCGCTCTATCGGCTACTTCTTTGGCTTTTTCGGCTTCGCTCTTGGCTTGATAGGCTTGTGAATCTGCCGACTCGGCTTTTTTCTTGGCTTCTTCTGAGTACATCCGCGCTAAACTTACGGGGGCTTTAAAATTCTCAACCACTTGGTTGATATCAATAACCCTACTCCTCGCAGACGAGGCTATTTTCTCTGCATTTTCTGCCTGATTGCGCGCTTGCGTCGCATCATGTCTTGCATAACCAGCAGACTCCTTGGCTTCCTTGGCTATTTTTTGTGCCTCTTCCGCTTCTTCTTCTAAAGACGCGGCTTTCTTACCCGCTGTTTCAGCTGCCTTTTGCGCCTCTCCTGCTATATATTTTGCATTACTCGCTATTTCCTTGGCTTTTTCTACTTCATTCTTGGCTTCATACGCTCGGTCATCGGCTTTCTCTGCTATTTTCTTGGCTTCTTCACCTGCCATTTCTGCTAATCTTGCTATAGTCTTAGCGTTATTGGCTGCTTCATTCGCGTCGTAAGCTTTACTCCACGCTTCATTTGCTGTGCTTTTTGCCTTTTCCGCCTCACTACGAGCTTGCCCAGCATCATGGTTGGCATAACCTGCTGTCTGTTTGGCTTCTTTCGCTATCTTTTCAGCTTCACCCGCTACTGTCTCTACCTGTGATGCCTTCTTTTGTGCACCATCAGCTACCTTCTTTGCCTCGTCCGCTGTCGACTTCGCACTATTGGCTAATTGTTTTAGACCATCCAAAGCACCTTTCGTTTCTTCTGCTACCTTCTCTGCTGCTTCCGCTTTACTCTTTGCTGCTGTAGCTATACCCTTCAACGCTTCTGCATCAACCTGCCCTGCCGTCTCTCCTGAACGCGCCGCAGACTCTGCTACCGCTTTCGCTTCAGAAGCTAATTTTGTAGCCTCCTCTGCACTCTGTTGGGCTTGATGAGCCGTCGCTGTTGCTGTATCCGCTGCACTTTTCGCTTCTAAGGCTATCGCTTTGGCATTACTTGCCTCTTCTTTTGCTTCTTCTGATACGCTCTTCGAAGAAGTCGCTGTTTGATTTGCTTCATTCGCAACTCTCTCTACACTTTCTGCTTTAACCTTTGCTTCTTCTGATAAACTTTTAGCATTAGAGGCTGTTTGACTTGCTTGTTCACTCGTGGATTTCGCTTCAGTCGCAACAGTCTTTAAACTTTCCGCTTTAGATTTCGCATCGCTAGCCTCTCTTACAGCTTGCTCTACTTTCTCCGTTGCTCTATCCGCTACATTCTTGGCTTCTTCTGCTGTGCTCTTCGCTGTATTCGCAACTGTCTCTACACTTTCGGCTTTAGCTTTTGCATCAGCGGCTGTCTGCTGTGAACTTACTGCTGTGCTATGAGCTGTTTCCGCTAAACTCTTAGCTTCACTCGACTTCGTTAACGCTTCTAAAGCTTTTTGCCCGATCTCATCACCAGCCTGTTTAGCTGTGGTAGCGGTCGATAATGCCGTTTCTGCAATACCTTTCACTTCTTCAGAAATATTCTTGACATCATTGACTAAGGTAAGCGCTGTAGATGCTTTATCCTTCGCTGCATTCGCTTCTGTAAGCGCATTGGTAGAGGCATTTTGGGCTTCTGTTGCAAGTTGTTTGGCTTCTTCTGAGAGTGTCTTAGATGACTCTGCTATCTGTTTGGATTCTCTTGACTCCGTTAATGCCTTCTCTACTGCCGTTTGTACTTGAGACGCTGTTTTTGTAAGTTCTCTAACAGAAGATGTCGCCCGTTCCGATAAACCTTTTGCTTCTTCGGCAATATCCTTCGCATCAGCGGCTGTCTGTTTGGCTCCATCTGCCTTCATACTTGCTTGTGTCGCTACTGTCTTAACTTCATGACACGTTGCTACCGCTGTTGCGGCTACTTGCGTCGTCTCTGTTGCTGTTTGGGAAGCATCTCTCGCTGTTTGTTCTGCACGTTCAGCAATGGATTTCGATTCATCGGCTAATCTCTTTGCTTCTGTCGAGACATGGACGGCGTTCTCACTTGCCTGCTTGACCTCTACAAAACTTTGCAATGCCGTAGCCAATGAACCTTTCGTACTACTTATTTCCCCTGTAGCTCTATCAAATCCTGCCTTCGCCTCTTCTGCCATTTGCTTGGCGGCTTCAGAGGCACTCTTGGCTTCTTCGGCTAATCCCTTGGCTGTATCCGCTGTATCTTTTGCAAGATTAGCCGTTGTCGTTACTGCTGTAACCGCTTCACCCGTTTTGGTAACTTCGCTAAGCGCTCTTTCCGATACTTTTTTCGCCTCTTCTGCAACCTGTTGCGCGCCATTCGCACGCGCCATGGCTTTTTCTGCTTCTTTCCTTGCATTAACAACCTGCTCTAACGGCGCAAAGGTTTCATACGAATACAAAGACGCCGTCCCTAAAAGCTTCGGAACAACAACACTGTCTTGAGAAGTTCCTGCTATCATTTCTTCTCTCGTCGCGACAGGTATCAAATATTCATGTTCATGATCGGGTATCTTCATCTGCTTTCGTCCTCACATCATTCAGAGCACTTCGTCTAATGAACACTCTTTCAAATCTTCAAACTCTTCTCTTAAGGTCTCTAAGCGCTTCTCTAAATCTTTCAGTGAACCATC
>NZ_JBHIOU010000038.1:0-4005 GCF_042195705.1 Bartonella sp. AP72JLCBS
AATGAACACTCTTTCAAATCTTCAAACTCTTCTCTTAAGGTCTCTAAGCGCTTCTCTAAATCTTTCAGTGAACCATCAAGCTCTGTTTTCAAAGCGGCTTTCAGTAAATCAAAAACGCCAGTAAGCGGCGCATGCACAAAACCTCCCCCAGAATACAAAACGACCCGTACTTGAGACGGGTCGCTAATCTCTGATATCGCAAACGGTTTTAATGACATTTCAACTCCTCATGTCTTGATCCCATAAATTACACTCACATTAACGGGGCGCGTTTCAACACCACCAACCCTCTCTGCCATGAGATGATGTTCATGATGCTCTCTGTCATTCAGACCTGCCGTTATAGGCGTTGAATAATATAAAAAATTAGCAAAGGGGCTCCTGATAAACCAAGGTAAACGCGGCGGCTTGTCTTTTTCTGTAAACCAAAAGGGAGTCTCTACCTGTGGACTTCCTGCTATTTGGTCAAATTCTTGATTACACTTGTCCAAAGCATCCCCACTCAAACCTACACACTCTTCGTCTACAGATCTCTTGTGCCTTGTCACGGGCGCTTCAGTAGAAGAAACATTCCGTTTCTTTCGAGAAGAAAGACCTTCTGATGACGCTGGACCTATAAAATGCTCATGCGCTTTTAAAGAACAGGGTTGTATACTTGCAAAAGAACGCCAAGGGTCTAAATTGCGTTCATTATCAAGTCCCCGTAAAAATAGCCCCCGAAAATCGGGAACATTAAACGTCGTGGCGCCATCTCCTTCTCCCCACGTCGTTCCTATGACACAAAATAAATCCCAATAAACATACCGTGAATAAGCACTTCCATCACATGGCAACCAACCATCCGGCAAGCGCTCCATTGCAAACGGTCCTATCAGACCGGAAGGTAAACGTTTTAAGGAAGAAACTTTGCCCCTTGTCGGGTTGAGAACTTGCCAACCCGTAAGCTCTTCATCATACACAAGCGTATAAAGACAGCCATCTTGTATCTCTCCTCCCGATAAGGCTAATAAACCGGTTTCTGTTGCCTTATAAACGGGCTTATCGGCTAAATTATTTAAAGCAATTGTTGTCGCCCCAACATTCTTGCCCTTCGCTTTAAAACAAACCGATATGCCATTCTTATACTCTAAAAATGCCGATTGGCTTTGAAGCCTTATCACGCTCGTCTTTTGGTTATTATCAACCGTCACAATCCCTTCAAGCACGCCCCCCGTATCCGATAAATACTCACTTACCCGTTGCATCATAAAACGAGCGCTATTATTAACCGTGTTAGGGTGCTGTCCCTCTGACCAATTAATTAAAGCATCAGCACCACCATTCTCAGATGCCGTTAAAGACCAATCATAAATCGTGGACATCTAAACCTCACGTCTTGATTCCAAACACAACACTCATATTAATCGGGCGCGTCTCACTTATACCTGAACTTGCCAATGCAACATCACGCATGTGAAGGTGGGAATGGGGAAAGGCGAGCTTATGGTGCACGCGTATATCCTCTGCTCTCACGCCCAAACGTTCAGCAAGCTTCAATCTTTGCTGGTCATTCAACACATATCCCCAGATGATCGTCATATCACCATGCCAACTCTCTTCCTGATTTTCATCATTCAAAATCGTAAAGGATTGACCCCCATGGTCATGCTTTCTCATTGCGTCATTTTGTAAAGTGCCAAGATAACGAAAGCGGTCTATCTCGCGGTCATCATCAACACCTCGTAAAAAAACACCACGCAAATCGGGAACATTAAACTTCGTCCAACTATCAGCGCCTCCCCACCTGATCCCTATCGCTTCATAAAGAGCAGGATAATCACTACGCAAATAAGCCTTCCCATCACATGGTAACCAGCCATCTGGCAAAACTTGCATCCCAAAAATCCCTATCGTCCCTAGTGGATAAACAGGGATAACCGGCTCTTGCGATAAAGAGAGAGGCGTAGGATTTAAAACTTGCCAAGCATGATCCCTATAAACCAAGCTATAAATGCACCCCCTTTGAAGCTCGCCTCCCGATAAAACACGGAGACCTAATTCCGTCGCCTTGTAAACAGGTTTAGCCGCCAAATCATTCAAGGCAATTGCGGTTTCCCCAACATTCTTGCCCTTCGCTTTAAAACAAATTGATATCCCATTCTTATACTCTAAAAATGCCGATTGGCTTTGAAGTCTTATCAACGTCGTCTGGTGTTCAGCATCAACCGTAAAAGTGCTTTCAATCACACCACTCGTATCCGATAAATACTCACGCACACGTTGCATCATCACACGAGCACTATTATTCAGACTACTAGGACGTTGTCCTTTTGACCAATCAATCAAATCATCACAATAGGCATTCAAGGAGGCATTTAAAGACCAATCATAGATCGTCGACATCTTACACCTCATGTCTTAATCGCAAACAGAACACTCACATTAACTGGACGCGTCTCGCCTTCACCAGTGCTCTCCAAAACAACCTCTTGGTTCTCATCAAGAGTATGAGAACTTACAATGTAGCCCCCTAAATTCTCACGCTCTATGCCCATAAAATTCGCTAGAGAGCTCCCCCCAAACAAGCCTAGACGATAGCCCAACACATCCGTCGTATTCCCATCCCAAAAATTTTCGTTGCTGGTAAAATGAGACATCGAAAGGCTCTGTCCTTGATGTTGATGCGACTCAATTAAATCTGTTTGCACACTTGCAAAAGAACGCCCCTCATCAATATTGCGCCCTCCATCAAGCCCCCGTAAAAACATCCCTCGAAAATCGGGAACATTAAATGTCGTGGCGCCATCACCCTCTCCCCAAACCGTTCCTATCGTCTCAAATAAATCACGATAATCACGACGCAAATAAGCCTTCCCATCGCAAATTAACCAATCCTTTGGAATCCCGCGCATGCCAAACGTTCCTATAAAACCCGTGGGATAAAGACTGCTTTCTTCTTCTTCTAAAGGGAGTGGGGTAGGATTAACAAGATGCCAATGATCTCCATTATAAAACAATGTATAAATGCACCCTTGTTGGATTTCCCCCCCTGATAAAAGCGATAAACCCGTTTCCGTTGCTTTATAAACCGGCTTGCCATCTAAAGCATTTAAGACAATCGTGGTCGCTCCAACATTCTTACCCGTCGCCATAAAGCGCAAAACGATACCATTCTTATACTCTAAAAACTGTGAAGTGCTTGCAAGTCTTATCACACTCGTTTGTTGGACAGGATCATTTGTAACAATGCCTTCAAGCTCTCCACCCGTGTCTGACAAGTATTCCTTTACGCGCTGCATCATCACACGGGCGCTTGTGTTCACACTGCTAGGATGCTGTCCTTCGGACCAATCAATCAAATTATCCACGCGCGTATTATCCGACGCTCTAAGCGACCAATCATAAATCGTTGACATTTCTCGTGAATCCTAGCTTCTGTAAAATGGTCCGTAAAACGCCCGCATGAATTGCGTCATCAAAGGATTATCATCATCACTCTCTTCTTCTTCCGAAGCCTCTTCTTGTGATGCTAATAATGCCCTTAAAACCTCTAACAAGTTGTCTCTATTTCTAATGCCACCATGCGCTGTAGGACTTGCTCTATGAGGCTGCCCCCCATACATCTGTAATACACGGTTGACAAAATCACTTGCACGCATAGCGTTGTTTCCACCATTCAAGCCAACCGCATTGCTCCCAACAATTTGCGCCGCATTGGCATGGGGATTTTGAAGAAGCCGCGCGGCTCCTCCTGCCCCTTGTTGATGTGCTAAATACAATTCTGCATCAGTAGGCGCTCTTCCCAAAAGGCGGCTTAAATGATTGCGATTATCAAGCGTCAACCGCCCCATGGCATCTGCCGCTTGCATGGGATCAAAACGATCCTGCAAACCATATTGTTTGGCGGTGCTGTCTATAAATTGATACAACCCACCCGCAGAAGAACGGGGATTCCTTGCATTCGGATTGCCTCCACTTTCCACTTGCGCAACACGGTACAAATAACTCTCTGGCAAACCATAACGC
>NZ_JBHIOU010000039.1:0-3616 GCF_042195705.1 Bartonella sp. AP72JLCBS
GACAATTGATGAATGTGATGCGGATCTTGAAGAACGTGACAAGGAAATTAAACAACTGAAGCAAGAGATTGAAGAACTAAAACAAAAGATAGATGCGTATCGAGAAGATTTTACACGGAAAAGTGAAAAGATACAGGCACTAAAAGCAGATGTTCAATCACGTGATACGGAAATTAAAGAATTGAAACAAAAGATAGAAGAACATGACGACGAGGAAATTGATGAACTGAAGCAAGAGATTAAAGAACGTGAGGAGGAAATTAAAGAATTGAAACAAAAGATAGATGCGTATCGAGAAGATTTTACACGGAAAAGTGAAAAGATACAGGCACTAAAAGCAGATGTTCAATCACGTGATACGGAAATTAAAGAATTGAAACAAAAGATAGAAGAACATGACGACGAGGAAATTGATGAACTGAAGCAAGAGATTAAAGAACGTGACGAGAAAATTCAAAGACTAACACAAGAGCTTAAACAGCGTGATGAAGCAGTAAAAGCGCCGGCTCATAAGAATAAGAAGAGTAAGAAGAAGGGTAAGTGAGGAGAGAAAGATGGAAGATGTAATGTCATTTGTCATAGGTCATATCATCAATAACATTCCAATTATTGTGGTCTCACTGTTTACTTTACACTATTATTTCAAGGCTTCTGACCTACAAGAACAGATAGATGAACAAGATGAAATAATTAGGGAAAAGGACACAATAATTAAAAATCAAGAAACATTAATAAATAAACAGGTAACTTCTATTGATGGACAGATTGCAAGTTTACACAAAAAAATAGAAAGAATTAAACCACAAGATATACAGTTTAATCAGCAATTTCAAAAAACATTTCCCATGTCTTTAATCCGTCGAAGCTAACAGGACAAAAGCTCACTTCGATTGTTTTCTTTGGAT
Organism: Bartonella sp. AP72JLCBS; assembly: GCF_042195705.1. Lineage (NCBI taxonomy): Bacteria > Pseudomonadati > Pseudomonadota > Alphaproteobacteria > Hyphomicrobiales > Bartonellaceae > Bartonella > Bartonella sp. AP72JLCBS. Next base: position 906 of record NZ_JBHIOU010000039.1, read on the forward strand.
TATACGGTGCAGTATGCCTTATGAAAAATTCAGGGTCAACTATATCATTTGAGCTTAGAGGGGAAATATATAGTGTTAATGACAACTCACTGCGGCTTTTTAGATTAAATAACTCTAACAACTGTTCTGATGGTGGATTTATAAAACGTCCCTTTTTAAAATATTGTATACTACGTTGCGGTTTTATCAAATTTCTTTCGAAAGAGATACATTTAGGATCCATTCTAGAAAATCCAATAGAAATGGGATTACATACCATAGCAGCAATAAGTTCAAAAGGGCTTTCTTCAATAAGACGTATTTGTTTGATTCTAATATCTTTTTTTGTAGGATTTTTAATGATTAAGGGTATAAAAATTAAGGGGATTTTACGCGGTTCTTTACGCTCTAACCTTGGTAGAAATATTATTGGATCACTTGTCACAGTTAGCTTTTGTTCTGAAGCTTTTCTTCTTTTACAAAGTTTAAAATACTTAAACAAAAAACCTCCAATACTGATAAAAAGCGTAGCAATAATGGTAGATATGACAGTACTGTTATTAATCAAATGCCAAGCATTTTCTATTTCATTAAGCATATTTCATACGCCTTTCTCTTTCTACTTTTCAGAAAAAAACAACCTTATAAAACACGTTTTGTATGGAGAGGCGCGGTGAATAACACGATTCTTTGTTTTGATCTAGGTACCAAAACGGGGTGGGCGATACGTGGTGCAAGTGGTGACATGTTCAGTGGTACCGTGAATTTTCAATCGCGCCGTTTTGAAGGCGGTGGAATGCGTTACTTGCGCTTTAAGCAATGGCTATCAGAAATAAAGCAGACAGCAGGTCAAATTGACGTGGTGTATTTTGAAGAGGTGAGGCGTCATAAAGGTACAGATGCAGCGCATGTTTACGGTGGTTTGTTAGCAACGTTAACGGCGTGGTGTGAACAGCATCAGATACCGTATGAGGGGATACCAGTAAGTACGATTAAGAAAGCGACGACAGGCAAGGGGAATGCGTCGAAAGAAGAGATGATTAAGGCGGTGCGTGCAAAAGGGCACAATCCGAAAGATGATAACGAAGCAGATGCTTTAGCAATTTTATATTTAGTTAAAGAAAGGGAATTGGGGTATGTCCAGTAAATTACCATGGACGAGGCTTTTTGCAGACAAGTGGCTACTTGATCTTGCATATTTGCCAGCTTTTGAAGGTTTCATATATGTTAAGTTGCGCTTTCAAATGCTTCGCACAGGAGAGCCGCTTACGAATAATTTTAAAGTGTTATCTTTATTGGCTGGCTGCTCAGTAAAAAAATTCAGAAGGCATTAGATCTTTTATTAGAAACTGGACACATCATTTTTTTAGAAGATGGTTGATTGTGGAACCCAGATGTTGCATTAGAATTAAATGATAGCAAAGAGAAATCAGAAGCAGCAACAAAAGCAGCTCATTCTAGATGGCATAAAACAAAAGGTAAAAATGACAATAATCATATAAAAGGAAACGCATATGCGGATTGCATGCAGAGCGCATACGATGCGCATAGTGTTGCGCAATGCGAACGCAATGCCATTAACAATAACATTAACATATATAAAAAAAATAAAACTAACGTTTTATTAAAAAAAGAAATTGATTTTGAAGATTTAGAAACAATCGATTTGGTTGACGAGCCAATCGAGGTTGATGCGATTGAAAGCGAACCAAATCAAATCGCAACATCATCAGACAACCAACCTCCCATTCACGAGCAAGAAAACGTTCCTAAAAAAGCCAAGCGGGTTAAAGCCGATAGAGGTTGTCGATTGCCTGCGGATTTTGAACCCGATTACGATTTTGCAATCAACGAAGGCTTGCCTTCAGAGCGTGTGAAAGTCGAAATCGCAAAATTTAGAGATTATTGGAATGCCAAGGCAGGTAAGGACGCATGCAAAACGGATTGGCAAGCAACATGGCGCAACTGGGTACGCAAGGCAATTGAAGATTTACAGAAAGGAAAAAACTATGGAAAGTCAAGCACTGAAACAACAGTACAGCAGCGTGGATGGAGTTATCGCGTTGCACAGCACATGTCCAATATCAAAAATTCAGATAGTGTGTACAAATTTCTATTCGAGGATGACAACCGAACCACCATTCCATTGGAAGACAGGGCAAAAACCATTGATTGCAGAAGCGGAGAGAATTACTTCATTAGTTCATGATGCGTTGCAAAAGCTTGAAAAGAAAGCGACTGAAGAAGAAATTCAAACAACGTATCTTGTCCTTTCAAATGGACTTAAGAGCCCCATGGGATCAGATGAGAAAGCGACAGCGCTTGCGTATCTTTACGCTCTTGAAGGCATAAGCAGCTGGGTATTGCAAACGGCAACAAAGAACGCTTTGAAAGGCAAAGCCGAGGGCTTAAATTCGACCTTTATGCCCTCAACAGCAGATTTTTATCGTTATTGTAAGACGCTTGAAGGCAATATTCGCTTTCATGCAAAGCACATTCTTAGGAGCCTTGAAAAGCCTGAAAAGGAAACAAATAAAAAGGCACCGATGCCATCAGAACGCATAGAAAAGCTTCAAAAAGAACTTGAAGAAGTTTTAAAGGGCATTGAATGATAAACAGCAAAGTAGTGAAGTTTGCTGATGATTTTGAGAATAGATATGCGTTTAAATTGACAGAAAGGCACCGTACAGAGCGATTTAAAGATTTTGTGATAAAAACCACATTGAAATTAA
>NZ_JBHIOU010000040.1:0-3419 GCF_042195705.1 Bartonella sp. AP72JLCBS
CAAGGGGATGTTGATCTCCAGAGCAGTCAAGGGGCGATTGTTGCTGAAAGTGTTTATGGAGCAGGAGATATCACCCTAGTTTCTCATAATGGGCTATCTGTTTCTCAAACAATTCTGTCGCATCAAAATGTTGTCATTCAAGCACAACCAGCAACAAATGCTCCCGTTCATTTTAGACAACTTTTAGCCTATGGCAAGGCAAATATTGAGGGTGGGGCGGTTGACTTTTCTTCGTTGATGACGGGTGAAGAAGCTGTTTTAAAGGTTGGCAGCCTTGATGCAGGCACACTGATGACAGGTGTCGTTTCTACGGGCGGTTCAGGGGATCTTGTTTTAGATGAAAAGGGCTTTCTTTTGATTACAGCAAAAGAAGGGGTGAAGGTTGGGCAGATTGCCAGTGGTGGCAATATTGAAATTTTTGCAGGCAACGACATCTATTATGATCAGGTCATAGGCTATGGCAGTGCAACATTGACATCGGTATCAGGAGAGATCAGTGTTGAGAATGTGTTGTCTGCTGAGGGGGATGTGAGATTGACAGCAAACACTCTCGATTTAAGCAATAATCGTTCTCATATTTACACGCCGCAAACGCTGTATTTAATTGCAGATCATATTGATGTCTCAGAGAGCGAATTGACTTATGGCGGTTTAGACTTTCAAAGCACCAATGCCCTTGATATTCACCATGCGCGGCTACAAGCCGTGACAGATCAGGGTGGAACTGGAGATATTCTCTTTGTTGCTCCAAGCGTTATGGTTGATGAGACAACGTCTGTTTTAGCGGCACGAGATTTCGTGATCAAGACGGGGGAGCTTGGAAATAGCGGTCAATTGGCATCGGGGCAGGATTTAGTCTTTAGCGTGACGGGGGATGTGACCAACAACAAAACGGGCTTAATTTATGTGAAGGGCAATGGTGCTTTACAAGTTGATGGGGCTTTGTTGAATGATTTTGGCACCATAATGGCAGAAGGTGATTTATCTTTTACCAATGCGGCTGGCAGCGGAAAAAGCCTTTCGCTTGTTAACAAAGCAGGCTTTATTCAAGCTGGTGGAAACTTAAATATCCAAACCAACACTCTAAAAAACGAAGCCGATAGCACGCCTGTCATCACAGAAAAAACGGAATATAGCGATATTTCTTTCCAAAAACCAAAGGGTTCTGATCAACTCAGTGATGGGATGTTATATCAGGAGGACCCCAATCTTTGGGGAAAGGGGCACGAATATCAAGAAGATAAACTAATAGGAAAAGGGCATGTAGAACTTTTTTTGGATATTCCACTTTGGGCGAGCAAAGAAGGAACCTATGGCACTGCAATTTCAAGCGATGGAATAGTTTATAAGGCATTCACTTGGAAACATAAGTCTATAAAGAAGGAATTGTCTGTACACCGGTATCAATGGAATGGTGATAGGTGGGGGGTCTTATCCCCAAACAAACACTGGTCACACATGACAGAAAAGACTGTCACACAAGCATTTTCGCATAAACCAACTGTTTCGGGGGTAATACAATCTAGTGGCAATCTCATCATTAACGCTGATACCATTGACAACCATTATAGCTCTATGAGAGCAGGGGGAAATGCCGATATCCACGCCAATGTGCTGACCAATTTAGGGGCAACGGCTTATAAAAACACTTATCTTGGTTGTCAGGCTAATACAGACAGTTGTTATGGCTATAAAGCTGATGGAAGCCGCGATGTTTCTTTAGATATAGCCAATGGCAAGGATCGCCAGATTGGTTCAGAAGCTTTGGAGAGTGTTCCTGGTCTTGTCCAAGCGGGTGGCACTTTAAATCTGGTGGTCGATCAACTCAATAACACGGCAGCGGAAGGTTCCATTACAGGGGATGCGCATTTTGAAGCAAAAACCGTTGAAGGCAATCCACTGGAGTCCTTAAGTGGTTTAACCGGGGCTGGCGCTCTCTTTACACCAAAAGTGGATCTCAATAATGCAGGGGAACTTTCTGAGGGGCTCCCTTTACCAAAGCCCCAATCGGGTGGGGTTGGGGGCACGCTGCCCAATCAAAATTTCATTTATGAAACTAGAGCAGAATTTCTTGATGTCGGCAAGTTTTATGGCTCAGCCTATTATTTGAACAGAATTGGTTACAATCCTGACAGAGAGATTTTTTTCTTAGGCGATGCATATTTTGAAAAGCAGCTGATTGAGAAACAAATGCGTGATCTGGTTGGTCAAGGGTTGGGCAAAGGTTCCTTTATTCCTGGAAGTGATGCCATTGAACAAGTCAAAACTTTGCTGGATGTTGGGGCAGACTATGCAAAAGCACACAATCTCCCTTTTGGTGAGGCTTTGAGTGAAGAACAATTGGCATCCCTAGAAGCCCCGATGGTGATTTATGTGCGCCAACAGGTCAAGGGCATGGATGTTTATGCACCGGTGCTTTACATCCCCGAAAAAGACAGAGCCTCTTTTGTTTCTGCTGGGGCTTTGATCATGGGCGATGATGTCAATATCACCAGCCAAAATACGAGCAATTCAACGATTATCAATTCAGGGCGGATTGCGGCAAATCACCAATTGCATGTGCATGGTGGGGATATCCTCAGTCAAGGGGGGCATTTTGCGGCGGGTGGTGATGCTGTTATCCTTGCGGAGAAGAATATTCGTTTAGATGCAGGGCGCACAACGGTTGACGGCGTGGAGACCGTTTTAAACACCGAGGCGCTTTCTGCTGGTGGTAATGCAACGGTGATTGCCAAACAAGATATCACCGCCTCAGGGGTGGGGATCACCACCGGAGGTGATCTTGCCATGGCTACAGAACAAGGCAACTTGACGATCGGTTCAGCAGAAACCCATTACCATGATGAACAGGGTGATGCCACCATGCATCATAAATCAGAAGTCAACTCTGGAGGCTCAACGACACTTGCCTCTGGAAAAGATTTGAATATTCTAGGCTCTGATGTTCAAGCAACGGATAAACTTCTCTTACAAGCTGAGAGGAATGTTTCGATTGATGCCACACGCAACAGTATGGACAATCAGAATGGGAGTGAAACCTCCCATGTTGCCTTGCACAATGGCTCTCATTTAAGTTCTGGAAAAGAGACCACTGTTCTCTCTGGAAAAGATATCCATATGGCTGCTTCCGATATAGATGCCAAGGGCAATGTTGCTCTTGGCGCCCAAGGGGAGGTAACAATAGGGGTAAGAAACGATGAGATGGAGTATCATCTTCGCACCAAAAACACGAAAGTGGATATGCAAGCCTCTCATGCCGTTGGATCTTCGATAAAATCGGGAGGTGACACCACTGTCATTGCAGGGCAGGATGGCAAACCACATGATCTTAGCATCACAGGCAGTTCCATTGCGGCTGATGGCAAGGTAGGGCTGAAAGCCAGCAACGATGTCCTGATCAATAATGCAGAGGATAGCTT
>NZ_JBHIOU010000041.1:0-3254 GCF_042195705.1 Bartonella sp. AP72JLCBS
GCAGGTATGGCAGAATCTTCATCAGACGGTTCTGGGTGGGATGCGCTTGCAAGTGGTGTGAAGCATCTTAATGAAGGTGATAAACGAAGAGAACAAGTCAATCAAACCGTCGAATACCTAAAATCTAAAGGTTACAGCGAAGAAGAAGCTGCTATCATGGCACGTAATCCGCAAATGCTTAGTGCGATGCTAACAGGTGGTGATAAACCTCAGTTAGATAAAGGTTATGAATGGGATCCCAATTCACAACTAGGTGAACGTAGAGCGAGACCGGTTAAGGGGTCGATGCAGGAACTTGAGTATAATCAGAAAAAACGAGACATAGAAGAGTGGGAAATAGGTAAGAGAAACACTGCTGCTGTAGCAGCAAAAGAAATTAATCATATTGTGGATACAGTTAACAATGCTCTTCAAATTATAGAGAAGAATCCCAAAAAGGCTGCTGGTAAGGTCGGTGCTTTTGCTCAGATTTTCCCCGATACTGCTGCAAAAACATTAAAAAATAAATTAAAAACGCTTGAAGGTGGTGTCTTTGTTCGAGTGATTGAAGCAATCAAAAAGCAAAGTGACGGCGGGAAATTAGGCGTTGGACCGTTATCTAATGAAGAAAGCAGGCGCATAGTAGCATCTTATGGTACTATGGACATTAGCGATAAACCAGAAGAACTATATAAAACGCTCTTAAAAATCAAAGATATGTTTGATCTTTTTAAAAAACTGAATGATGAGGAAATTTATAGGTTGTCAAATGGAATGGAAGTAAGACCGCGTCTAAAGTATTCTGCTCAATATGCTAATCAGTCGATGTCACAAGGAGGTAGTGCAAACTTGCCAACTACAATTAGCAGAGCAAATATTAAAAAACTTGCTATTGGAGATAAAGCAACCGTTCATGATGGTAAAGATTTGTATGAAATTATTAGGGATAGTTAAATGGTTCAGCATAATAATACTCATCAAGATTTTCCAGATTTTGGTACTGGAATAAGAATTATACGCCGTATCCCTAAACATGAATACGAAAAATCGGTAGAGGAACCATTTCCAGATTTTGGTACTGGAATAAGAGTTATACGTCGTATCCCTAAAGATGAATACGAAACATCATCCCAACATCCCGAAATAAGTAGCAGTGAAGCCTTTTGGAATTCTTTAAAGCATGGTTTGAGTTTTAATTTAGATGATGAGATTGCGGGGATTACAGCGGCAGGACGTGATTCTGATGATGAGTTGGCAATAAAGGCTTTTGCGAAGGGGCTTTACAACTATTGGACTGGAGATAAGAAAACCATAGAAAAATATGAGAAAGAAGCCAATAGAATACGTGATTATTATCGTAGGATGAGTGATCAACATTATTGGACTTCTTTTGCTGGAAATGCTTTAGGGTCGGCAATTCCTTCCCTTGCGACTTTAGGAGGAGGATTGTTAGCCTCAGGAGCACGCTTTGTAGCGCCTACACTTGCAAGGAATGTGGCGGGGTCAAAATTAGGTCAAGCCTTTTTGAAAGCAGGTCAGTTACCCCCAAGTCGATTTGCAAGTCCATTTTTAGGCATCACGAACAAAACAACATTGCCGCATTTGCTTAAAGTAGGGGCGGCATCTGGTGCATTACATGGAGCGGGAGAAGGTGAAGGACTTGGTAATACACTTACAAGTACGTTATCTGGTGCAGGTTTAGGAGCGGGTGGGGCATTGGCTGGAAGTGCTTTAGCTCATTTAGCTGGTTATCCGGTAAGCGGAATACGAAGACTTTTTTCTCCTTCTCATAAGGAAGGTGTTGCAACAGACACGTTAAGAGCAATCAGTAAACATTTAGGTAAGGAGGCGTCTGAAGAGCTAGGAGAATCTTTTAAAAAAGCAGTTCCTACCGATTACGTAGCTGATCATAGTCCTTTTTTACAGGATCTTGTTTTTGATATCGCGAAAAGAAATCAAGGAGCTTATCTTGATTTGACTAAAAGAGCTGGGCAGAGAGCGCTGGGAGGAGGGGAGCGTATTCATCAGGCAGCAGATGAACACTTTGTTCCTCGTCAAAATGTTACAGGTTTAAAAGATGATCTTATCGCGATTAGGAAAGCAGAACCACATACTCTTTACGAAATAGCTCAAAAAACACCAATAGGAGAACAGCATTATGGTGCTCTTAATGAATTAATGAAGCGTCCATACTTCAAACAGGCTTATAAAGGAGGGCTACAGGAATTCACGAGTGGTGGCAAAGAAGTCAGTTCGTTTTCTTCTGAAAAATTTAATCTCCTTAAAGAAAAGCCCAACATGGGTGTTCTCCATGAAACGAAGGTTAAACTTGGTCTTATGAGAGATGAAGCCGAGAAGATAGGAGATAATAGTAAAGTTCATACCTTAGTTGGCATTCAGAAAAAGTTATTAGAGCTTATGGATGATATATCGCCTAAATATAAGAAGGCACGATCATTGTATCATCAATATAGTTCACGTTTAGATGCCATGGATGAAGGTTCCAAAATCCTTAGCAAGTCGGTTAATAAGGATGAGTTCAGTAAAATCTTTGATGAATTACCAAAGGCACAACAAGAATACTTTAAAAAGGGTTCAAGGGCAGAACTTTTACAAGGCATGGGTCAAACAAAAGACGAAGTATCCAAGGCAAAGGAGATTTTTGGTACGAATGATCTGTATAAACGATTTGCAAAGATTTATGGAGCCGATAAAGCTTCTGCGGTCAAGAAGGTTGTCGAAAAAGAAGCTAATTATGCAGATTTTTATAACAGAATACCAGGTCGTGTAGCGGATGAAAAGATCTCTTTTACGCATAATGTCAGTATGCCAACGGGTAAATTTGATGCAGCTATGCAAGCAGGAAAAGCAGCGGTGAAGGCTTCTTGGATTCCTTTCAAAGAGGCGGCGTTTAGAGAGCGTCAACGGATTGAAAAGGATGTTGTCAAATTGTTAACAGGGGGGACACAGATTAAGAATGATCAAATTGTAGCTCTCATTCAACGCATGGTAAACGCGCATCATAAGGGATATGCGACAAAAGAATGGTTCAAAAAGCTTTCTGCTGCTTTGTTTGGAGGTGGGGGAAAAGCCTCAACGGAGGAGTTGAATTTATTGAGTGCATTTGAGTAAGGGAGGAGATTAGGCTATGACCCGTTCTAGTCCTTCTGTTAATCAAGCGATCCGTCAAGCAGCAGCGCGTTATGGTTTGCCAGAGAGTTATTTGTACCGTGTTGCGCAAGTGGAAAGTGGAGGCAATCCGAATGCAAGGAATC
>NZ_JBHIOU010000042.1:0-3146 GCF_042195705.1 Bartonella sp. AP72JLCBS
GGATATTGATGGCGATAACGTCATGTCCACTGGAGAAAAAGCATGGTGAAAAAATACGAACTTACTGATGAAACAATCGAAGTTGATGGCAAAATCCTTCACCGCATTCGTGCACTGAGAGATTTGGGGGACGTCAAGAAAGGTGATCTTGGCGGCTATATCGAGAAAGAAGACAATCTAAGTCATCATGGTAATTGCTGGATTGGGGATTATGCAAAAGTCTATGGTAATGCCAAGGTTTTTGGTAATGCTAAGGTTTACGAAAATGCACAAGTTTACGGTTATGCACATGTTTACGGCAATTCTCGTATTTATGGCAAAGCAAAAGTTTTCGATGAACCATGCATTTACGGTCATGCAGAAGTTTACGGTGATGCATATATTTGCGGTGAACCGCACGTTTTTGATAATGCAGAAGTTTATGGCAATGCACAAGTTTACGAAGAGCCATACATTTACGATAGGGCGCGTGTTTACGGCAATGCAGAAGTTTCCGGTGATGCGCATGTTTACGGTCATGCAAAAATTTACGGTGCAGCATGTGTATGTTGGGACGACTGGATTGATGGCAATAAAAGAATCTCAACTGGAGAAAAGACCAGATGAAAAAATACGAATTTACTGATGAAAAAACTGTGTTTGATGGAAGAACTCTTCACCGAATTAGAGCATTAAGAGACTTTGGATATGTCAAAAAAGGTGACCTAGGCGGTTTTATAGAAAAAGAGAGCAACTTAAGCCATAAGAGAGACTGTTGGATTTTTGGCAATGCACAAGTTTACGATAATGCCAAAGTTTATGATGATGCGCGGGTTTATGGGAATGCACAAGTTTATGGCAATGCACAAGTTTATGATTATGCCGAAGTTGGTGGTGCTTCTGTTGGAGATAATGCCAAGGTTTTTGACTATGCGCGGATTTATGGGAATTCTGCTATAGGGGAAAGTGTACACGTTTACGGAAATGCTAAAATTTACAATCAAGCATATATTTGCTGTCGTGTAGACATTGCTGGAAATTGTAAAATTAGTGGCTCCACCGTAATCGTAGAACGTGAGAAATAGTAATCATGGAAAAAAAATACGAATTTACTGATGAAACAATCGAAGTTGATGGCAAAATCCTTCACCGCATTCGTGCACTGAGAGATTTGGGGGACGTCAAGAAAGGTGATCTTGGCGGCTATATTGAGACTGAAGAGAACCTATCGCATGAGGACTATTGTTGGGTTGCGGATAATGCATGTATTTATGACAATGCACTAGTTTCCGATAAGGCACAAGTTTTTGGCAATGCACGTGTTTATAACAATGCACGCGTTATCGATTATGTAGAAGTTTACGGTAATGCCAAAGTTTATGATGATGCGCTGGTTTTTGATGGTGCTAGGATTTTTGATGATGCACATGTTTACGAGAGCGCACGCGTTTACTACGGGGCATGCGTTTACGGTCGTGCAGAAATTTACGGTGAGACACACGTTTACGGTAAGGCACACGTTTACGGTAAGGCAGAGGTTTACGATTGTGCACGCGTTTTCGATGAAGCACGTGTTTACGGTAAGGCAGAGGTTTACGGTTATGCATGCGTTTCCGATAAGGCAGAAGTTTACGATTGTGCACGCGTTTTCGATGAAGCACGTGTTTATGGTAAGGCAGAGGTTTACGGTTATGCATGCGTTTCCGATAAGGCAGAAGTTTACCGTAGCGCACACGTTGATGACTATAACGCCATCTCAACTGGAGAAAAGACCAGATGAAAAAATACGAACTTACTGATGAAACAATTCAGTTTGATGGATACCTTACGCTTTACCGCATACGTGCATTAAAAGATTTTGGTGATGTTAAGGCTGGGGACCTTGGGGGCTTTGTAGAGTATGAAGACAATTTAAGTCAAAAAGACGATTGCTGGATTTATAATGATGCCAAGGCGTATTGTTGTGCCAAGATTTACGATAGTGCTAAGGTTTATGATAAAGCACAAATTGGTGATTGTGCCGAGATTTTTGGCAATGCAAAAATTTATAATAACGTCAAAATATATGATGGACATATTTTTGGACACACACAAATTTATGGAAATGTGATTATTTATGCCGATTCAAGAATTTATGGCAATGTAAAAATTTATGATAATTCAGAAGATTGTAAACAAACTATGACCGCCCAGAACGGCAACTCTTCAACAAAAGACGACATTCCTTTCTAGCAACACAAACCAACTTTTAACACAAGCGTGATTCACGCCACGGGTGAATTGCGCGCAATGTAGGAAATCAAGATGAGTGAACAAAACACTAACCTAATAGAAATTGAAGAAACACATCATGTAGCCGTCGAACAAACTGTCATGGAACGTATTTTAAATAAAGCCTTAGACAGTGACGTCGATATGGATCGCTTAGAGCGTCTTCTTGATTTAAGAGAACAAGAGATAAAACGACAAGAGCGCCAAAATTTTGTCCGTGATCTTTCGGCTGTGCAAATGGAATATAAAAATATCGAACAAAACGCCATTAATAACCATACAAACAGCAAATACGCTACACTTGATCAGTACATTGATGCTGTAAAGAAAGGGCTTGCAACATACAAATTTGCTTTGTTTTATCGTATTAAAAATCAAACAGAAAAAAACGTTACCATAGAAATAACTCTGTCTCATCCTTCAGACAATCAAATCTCAACAGAAGGAACATTTCCAATTGACAGTACAGGCTCTAAAAATAGCATACAATCACTTGGTTCCACACTTACCTACGCACGAAGATACCTATTAGGCATGCTTCTTAATTTAGCAAGTAAAGAAGACGATACAGATGGAAACCCGCCTATTAAAAAGGCTTTTCCACAACAGATCAATGAAATCAGAAGACTTGTCGTACAAACCCAAACAGAAGAAGAAAAAATACTTGCTTATGTCAACGTCAAAAAGCTCGACGATATGTCTGAAGGACAAGCACAAACGGTATTACATCTTTTGAAAGATAAACAAAACAGGCAAAAGGCAGAAACAGATTCTACTATACAAGATGCCGATATAGCAACGCCACAAGAGCAACAAACGGCGGTGTGAGATGGAACAAAGAACAGCAGAATGGTTTCAAGCGCGCTTGGGTAAAGTCACCGCATCTAATGTTTACA
>NZ_JBHIOU010000043.1:0-3079 GCF_042195705.1 Bartonella sp. AP72JLCBS
GATTCCTTGCATTCGGATTGCCTCCACTTTCCACTTGCGCAACACGGTACAAATAACTCTCTGGCAAACCATAACGCACTGCCGTTTGCCGTATTGCTTGATTAACAGCAGGACTATAACGGGTCATTTCGCATACTCTATTGAAGCACTAGGACCTAACCCTTTTGCTACAGCTCTAGAAACAATCTTCAAGCCTTCATCCGTTATCACACCGGCTTTATGCCACTTCAAAGCACTTTGAATCAATTTGGCAATTTCATTGCGCTCCATTCCTTTAACGCCAAAAGTTGCTAACTTCGCTATTCCGCGCTCTAGCTCTTGTCTTGCTCGTAGCGCCTCTGGTGCATTCGGATGAAAAAATATGTTTCGTGCTAATTTTAAGCCTTGAGCTGGTATATCAGGAATACTATGTGGTACACGAACTCCATCAAAAACAGAAAACTCAGGAGTGCCTTCAAATTTGCTAAAACCCTCTTTTGCTGCATCAGAATAGAATTGCTCCTGATCTACTGCCTTTTTAAAAGTAGAAAACCGTTCCGGTCCTATGGTCCTTTCAAGATTCTCAGACGCAAGATTTTGTTTTAAAAGTTTAGAAAATTCATTAATAGGGTCATCATTTTTTCTGAGTAAATCATCTAATGCATCTCTCATGCCCATCTGATAGGTATTATTTTGTTTTGTCCAATTCCCTTTAGAAAGATTTTCCTGAACTGCATCCCTTTCAAAACTCTTTTCAAGCTTTGTTCCAAGAGCTTGTCTACCTTCCTCAAAGCTATCTGCAAAGTTTTTGAATTTTGCCGCACTACCGCGTGCTGCTTTGTACGTAGGAGAGATTTCGTCCATTATTTTTACCAAATTTTGTTTGAGGACTTCGTATCCTAAAATCTTTTGGTTATCGCCATGTTTCTTACTTTTTTCGATTAAATCATCAAGAGACTGCTTAGTTTGATCTAATAACTCTATCGTAGGTTTATAGTTTATACTACTAAACCTTCTATCATAAAATCGTCTAGGATTTATACTGAGGGGGTGTTCCTCTAAAGTATTGACAGCTTCTTTAAGAGCTTTTTGAAACCCTTTATTTTCAAAAAGTTTATTAAGAGCCGGATAATACTCTCGTCCTATCGGCGTTTGCCTTGCTTGTTCATAAAGATGATCATGCGCTTCTTTCCCTTGCTGTTTAAGCGTCCTGCTTAAAGTATCGCTATGCTGGTATGGAACAATTGTCTGCTCCATCATATCATCAAGACGTTGAACAGAACCGCCTAATCTTTTCTCATGCGCTTGTTTCAAGAGATTATAAACATCTTCATTTGTTTTAGACGCATTCCACAAAGTCTGTCGTAGTTTTTCATTAATATCTGTCAAAAATACTTCGTGAGGTTCTGAACTAAGACGTTCCGTGATCTTTTGGGTTTTATTATCGTAAAGTTGCTTGGCAACTTCTCTCAAAGCTTTATTTGAAACCTCTTTACGAGCAGGATTAAAATAATTCCTTACAAGTGGAGGCGATTTTAAAGCATTTCCTAAACTACGAACTGCCTTAGAAATACCCATACCTCCTAAAGCAGCAACCGGCGTCAAAACTGCCCCACCAACACCACCGGCTAATGCCGAATTCACCGTATCATTGTAACCTTTTCCTGCACCAGAACCATGTAAAGCTCCAGAACCTGCCCCAACAATAGCTCCCCTACCTAAACTTCCTAAAGTCGAGCCTGCTCGCAAAAAATTTAATGCGGGAATACCCAAAGATGCTAATGTTGGTAAAATCGAACCAGCAATATAAGCACCAGAAGACAACCATGGATATTTTTTTTCTAAGGCTTTTAGGTAAGCGCGCTCCTTAGCTACCCTTCTATTATAAACCTCTTCTGCCTTTTTATCGCCGCTCCAATAATCCGTAAAACCTGCTTCATTGGCTGCTTGTATCTCATCACTATACCCTGCTGTCAAACCAGATATCCCATGACTCCTTAGTGCATCCGACCACGTAAGATCTTTATCATCAAATGAAAAATCTTTGAATGTTTCTTGAGTATTTGGAATATCTTGAACTGGACCAATTACTTCATATTTCCTAGCCCACTCAGGGAGACGTGATTTATCATAATCCTTAAGTTCAGGATAATTTGTTTCCTTTTGAACATCTTCAGCAATACCAATAACCTTATACTTTCTAGCCCATTCAGGAAGAAGTGACTTATCATAATTCTTAAGTTCAGACATGAAACACAACCTATTTTCTTATAGTCATTCTTTTACCATCGGCATCAATAACAATAAAATCTGCTCCTTTCGGTAAGGCTTCAATTTCTTCTGCACTTTTTACTACAGGCGCATTTGCACTATGTCCTTGCTGTGGAGCTTTAGAATGCGACTGTGAGGTAACCTTATCAACACTCTCTTGCGTTAATTCAATGCTGCTGTCTTCTAGCAATTTCAATACGTCTAATTTCATCTTAGCCAAAATCTGATGGATTTTTTTCAACCTAAACAAGAGCTCTTTATGACCCAAGTCGTACTTTATCTCTCCTAAATAGCTCTTTAAGATATCAAGCTCTCTTTCTGTAAGGTTACCAAAACCAGAAGCACCATTGCGTGAATACCGTCTCATCGTTTCTAAACGGTCAATACCTATACGGTTTTTAATGGAATCAAGCAGTGAACGCATATCACGGTGTTGAGGAACCTTAAAAGAAGCTTGCCAATCAGCAAGATTTCCCGTAGCCCAATCACCATTCTCTTCTATATAATTCATAAAACGTTCAATGTCATGGAGTGTATTACTACTGATAGCTTCACTATTTTTAAGATCTATTGTTTCTCGTAGGCGGTCCATTTCTTCTTTAGATCTAGCATCATAACCGCCGTTCACTTTTTGTAATAGAAAAGCATTCAATGCATCTTTATTCCCAGCCATGAACCGCGCCTCTTCTTCACTGTACCCTTTAGATTTTAGGTATTCGACGGTCTGATTAACCTGCCCTCTTTCCTTATCTCCTTCATTAAGATGCTTCACACCACTTGCAAGCGCATCCCACCCAGAACCGTCTGATGAAGATTCTGCCATACCTGC
>NZ_JBHIOU010000044.1:0-2760 GCF_042195705.1 Bartonella sp. AP72JLCBS
AGCCAAACATCCCAAAGAGACTTTGAAAGCGCTCAAAGATTTTTTCAGCAGTGGTGAGATTTTGGCGACAATTGGTCGGACCCTTGGACAGTCCTATGTAGATCGCATTAATAAAATGGAGGAGGAATATGAGCGAGCTGGTGCTGGTGGTTCCTTTAATGCTGGACTTGAATTTGGAAAATTATTGACTGAAACAGCATCCCTAATGACAGGAGTTGCTGGAGCAGCCAAGGGAGGCATAAAGCTTGGCGCAAAGGCTCTGGCTAAATTTGCTGCTAAGACTGAAGAAGCAGCTGCAAAAGCAGAAAAGGAAGTTGCCCAATCAGTTGGAAAAATTGGCTCTGAAGACAGTGCCAAGGGCGAAACATCCCCAAAGCCTTCAAAAAGCAATAGCAATCGTGAAACACTCGAAAAAAATAAGGAGCATCATGACGGAAAGCGTACAGAAGAAATGCAAAAATTACAGGAAGCAGGATGCACAACATGTACGCAAGAAGCATCGTTTAAAAAAATAGTTAAGAAACCTAACGATAAAGGAGTAATGGAGGATGTTGCAATAAGATCCCGTCCTGATATTCTCTATATAGAGGATGGTGAATTAAAAATTGTTGAGGTAAAAACGGGTAATGCTGGTCTAACCGAAAACCAAAAGATTTTGGAAAAGGAGTATAAAACAGGAGATGCGCAACCCACAGGAGATGTTGTTTTAAAATTCCTTGAGAAAAACAAAGAAAAGCTAAATAAATATCAAGAAGAACTCAGCGATTTTAAGAGAGATTATAAAGGAAGTGCAGAAAAATTTGAGGAAGCATTAGATGATTTTAAGAAAAATTGGCCTAAAGAACAACTGGGCAAGGATTGGGGGAGACCGATAAAATACGAAGTTATTCGTCATCCGGGCCGTTTAACAGAGCTTCTTGCACAAGGAAAGTGAGTCATGATGCAAACCAAAGATGTCACAGAGATTTTAAAAAG
This sequence comes from Bartonella sp. AP72JLCBS, assembly GCF_042195705.1. NCBI lineage: Bacteria > Pseudomonadati > Pseudomonadota > Alphaproteobacteria > Hyphomicrobiales > Bartonellaceae > Bartonella > Bartonella sp. AP72JLCBS. Next base: position 976 of record NZ_JBHIOU010000044.1, read on the forward strand.
ACTGGGCTGGGAGCCTTATCGTGATAACGTGGGTGATACTTTTGCGCATTATCATCTTCCCGATCGCATTATTGGCATTGGCTATGGTGTAAAAAATTATGGAGAGAGAGGCAAAGAGTTTTTGCTTTCGGCTGATCTCACCACCGCTGCTTATTGTCTTGCTAGGGAATATTCTAGAGGTGAAAAATCACAGCGTAAATATGGAGATGTGCTGTTTTATGCGAAGGAGGATTTTAATGTTAAAGCTCCAGATCTTTCCGAAAGCCATATCACAACCGCTTTAAACAAAGTGGTTGCATGGGCGCAAGCACAGGATATTGAGCAAAAATTACGCGAGGAAGCTGCTAATCATTCTGCCGTTGCACAAGCATTACTTGGTGATATGGAGGCTTTAAGGAGTGATAGATCTACTCCAAAACTATCTGTGCCAGAATTTGCAGATTATAAAACAATGACATCGGATGATCGCCTGCTTTTTTTTGCGCAAGCCTATAAAAATGGGGAGTTGGATGATATTCTAACGCGCAAAAAAACCAAACAGCGCTCGATAAGCCTCACAGCAGCAATGCGCGTTCTCAAAACACAAGGGTGGTTTGCTACGGAGCCTGGAAAAATGTGGTTGATTTTGCCCGACCGCTTCATTCAATTTGATTTTGGTTTTATACGTCTCCATGACAATTACAATGTCCGTATTGAAGCTGAAATATCTAATGAAATGATTTCTGTCGCTTGCAATTGTATTCACTATAGTGAGGAATATTGGTGCGTTTCTCCTAAAAATATTTATAATTCTTTTAATACGATTGGGGGGGGGATTTTTAGTGGTTTTGGTAAAGGCATTGATATTTGTGTAGAGACATTAGATGAGCAAGAGCTTATCAAAATCTCTGAGCGGATAATACAGTGGGCGCGTGCCCAAGATTTACAAGCATCAATAGAAAGCAAAACACGTGTTCAAAAGTATAGCTACAATATACGTATAGTCTGGCATTTGGCTTGTTTAGCATTGACAGGTCAAATTGATGTCTTGAAATCCTATCAAAATGCCGTAAAAGCAGGTACGATTTCTGAGATCTTGGATGACAGTGAAGTAGAGAGATATATTAACCAGGCCGTTCAATTTGCTGAAGAATATCTGAAAATCCTTAATGAGCGAAAAGCCATAGATGATCGTCTTAGTTTACAAGATTTGTCTTTTCTTAATACAGTTTCTGAAGACTTAAAAAGGATGGACTGGACAGTCTATCGTGATAAAAATTACAATTGCAATGCTTATTTTATAAAGAAAGATCGTATCATTAATATAGTGTACGACCTTGATAAAAACGGAGAGACACCGCTTGTTACCTTCAAGGTTTCTCTTTCAACACTTGGTTTTTCTACAGCTTATCGATCTATTTTCATCAATACTCCCCAATATACCGTTCTTAAAGAGTTAGAAGATATATATACTGTGTCTGGTAATGAAGTTGATGAAGGTAAACTGAAGCAGATCTGTGCGGATATTTTGTGTTGGGCTGATCGACAAAATGTTAATCAAATCATCTATGATTATGCGGCTTTTCCCCCAGACAGTGAATATGATCTTATAATACGCCATTTTATTGCGCTTATTCTGATTGGAGATGTTGAGAGGCTTAAGTTTTATAAAGAGAATTTTAGAAAGGGAAACTCTTTAAGCTTTGTGGAAGGTATCACGAAATATACGATTGACAACGCTCTTACTCTTGCACGGGGTTATCGAGCGGGTTTTCCAAAAAATGCTCCGATTTTGTCCCCTGATTC
>NZ_JBHIOU010000045.1:0-2479 GCF_042195705.1 Bartonella sp. AP72JLCBS
AGCACTTGTCGTTTTAATTTTTCCAAATAGTTATACTGTATTTTGGTATTTAGATATCGTTTTTTGGTACTTTTTTTTAGTTTATTCATTCTTCCTTATGTTGCATACACGCAGTTTAATAAACATGTCCATTTACGCACTACATTTTTATGCTAAAAACCAAAAGTAAAATTTAAAATCACTTGATATTCAATTAGGTAGGTATCAAAATGAAAAAAATTGAAAAAAATAAAAAATACGTATTGACTTTAAAGAAAAGGTCGTTTATTAAGGTTGGCAAGTGCTTAACAAACACTATAGCGAATAGCGGATAAATCACGATAAGGTTTCTCCCATTTCTTAAAATACTGACTTTCTTTTATGCTATCTCTAGCATATAACGATTTTGTCGGGTGTGGTCACATCATACAATACTCTTTATGAGAAAAGTGTGACGACGGACTATTCGCCGTGTTTGTTAGCGCCCGACGCCCTTATAGGGCTGTCAATAACAGACAATTTAAACGAATAGGTGTCAGCATGAAAGCTACAGTTAAAAATCAAGAAACTTCTCCAAAATATGAACTTACTAATGAAAACCGCGTTGTTAACGGTGTGACTTTACACCGCATTAAAGCTTTAAGAGATTTTGATGATGTTAAGGCGGGGGATTTAGGTGGCTTTATTAAAGATGAGAGTGATCTGTCTCATAAAGGCAATTGCTGGGTTTATGATGATGCTATGGTTATCCAAGCAAGCGTTTCCGAAAATGCCAAAATACGCAATAATGCTTGTGTTGTGAATTATGCAAAAGTTTATGGTAATGCTGTGATTAGTGATAAGGCATGGGTTTTGAGTGATAAGGCACATGTTTATGACAATGCAGTCATTAATGGCAATGCAAAAATTGGTGGCTATGTTTTTGGCAATGCCGTTGTGAGTGATAATGCCGTTATTACTGAAGGGGCTCTTATTTACGATAATGCCCGTGTATATGAAAATGCTCATGTGAGTGGGCTTGTGTTTAATGATGCCCATGTCTACGGTAAATCACGCCTTGCTGCGTGGTCAAAAGCTTATGGCAATGCTCATGTTTTTGATAAAGCTATAGTTTATGATGGTAGCAATATTTATGACAATGCCAAGGTTTTTGGCTCGGCGCGTGTTGGTCCTTTTGCAAAAATTCATGATAATGCTCATGTGAGTGGAAAAGCACAAATTTGCCAATTTACAACGATTTATGGCAATGCTGTGCTTAAAGAAAATAAGAAATTTTCTGAAGATGTCTGTGGTCTTGATCAGGATATAAATAAAGCAGCTTAAATAACGGCGCGGGCGCGGCGGGGGCGCCTCCTTATAACCATTTCATTTAAAAATTTGTTTGAATATTAGATTAGGGAGCTACCTATGACTACTAAAAATGTATCCAAAAAATATGAAATTATAGACGAAATAAAAAAAGTTTACGATGCAGAAACCCGTCAACCTAAACACTTTTATCGCATTCGTGCATTAAGGGATTTCGATGATGTAAAGACAGGGGACCTTGGTGGCTTTATTGAAAGTGAAGATAATCTCTCACATGATGGTAATTGCTGGGTGTATGATAATGCTATAGTTGCTGTGAATGCCGTCGTTTCTGAAAATGCAAAAATACGTAATGATGCCATTGTTGCTCAAAATGCTAAAGTTTATGGTAATGCTATAGTGAGTGGAAAAGCTAAAGTTTATGGTCATGATACCCATGTTTATGGCAATGCACAGGTTTCTGATAATGCGAGTGTTAATGGTAGTATGTGGGTTCGTGGTAAGGGAGTAGTTTATGGCAAGTGCGTGGTTAATGACAATGCCAAGGTTTATGGTGATGCAAAAATTTGTGGTCAAGTTTGTAACAATGCCGTGGTTTATGGGAAAGCCTTTATTGCTGTAAATGCAAAAATTTATGACAATGCCAAGGTTTGGCATAGTGCTGATGTGAGTGGCTTTGTTTATGGCAATGCAAAAGTATCAGGATCTTCTTATATATACGAAGGTGCTCATATTTTTGATAATGCAAGAGTTTATGGAAAAGCGGTTGTTTACAAAGATGTTAAGATTTATGGCAACGCCGCTCTTAAGGAAAAGAAAACATTTCGTGATGATGTTTGTAGTAATGATGTAATCACTGAAAAAGCAGCATAAATAAAATAACGGGGCGGGGGGCTGCTTTATAGCAAAAAAGCCGCGTCCTTTAAGACACGGCTTTTGTTTGCAACTGGAAACTTATACATTTTAAATGTTAAAATATATTACACAAAACGTGTAAAAATGCAAGCCTTAATACATAAAAACCGCATCAAAATGAATTGATACGGCTTTTATTATCAAAACAGCTAGCGATCTAAATAAACGATTAAAAGAAATAACCGAAATATAAAAGAACGTCTCTTTATTGCACAAAACGTATCAAAAAGCAAGCTGTTAAGTAAAATAAAAATGGGATTCACACTGTAGATTCAGT
>NZ_JBHIOU010000046.1:0-2477 GCF_042195705.1 Bartonella sp. AP72JLCBS
AGCCTTCTCTCTGTTGCTGGTTTGAATGATTCTGATGATTACGCAAATTTTTTAACCAAAACCCTTTCTGGTAAGAGCGATAAGAGTTCTATCGTAAATGTTCTTGCGGACGATAGCAAAAATTTATTGGTAAGAACTCTAGATACAGACGAGCAATATAAAAAGTCTCTCATTAGTCCACGGTCGCTTGTTCGTGATAGCTCTACAACCCAACAGTTTTCAGGGAATAATGAGAATGCAGCCCCTGTTAATGTTTCTGACCTTTTGCGGGGTGGAACTGCAGGAATGCAACGTTCTCAAGATAACAATGTTATTTTGGGTAGTGGGATTAATTATACAAAAAGCAAGTGGGGTGTTTTTATTGGTGACGATGTGGTTGGTAGTGTTGATGGGAGAGGTACATACGGCGCTATTGTTATCGGGTACGGTGCAAAATCTGGTGATGGTTGGAGTACTGTTATTGGTTATAAGGCAGAGGCACCTAAGGGCTCGTATGGTACTGTTGTTTTGGGGCGGGGGGCAAAAACGGAAGGTGTTTTTAGCATTGCAATCGGTGCTGTTGGAACTACTCCTGGATCTGAAACACAGAATGTTGATGAAAAAAATAGAGTGCTTGCAGCTGGTGATTATGCAATGGCTCTTGGTTACGGCGCGAAGAATTATGCAGAAAAGGGGATTGCTCTTGGTTACAATGCATCTGCAACAAAGGAGGCGCTGTATAGTATTGCTATAGGTTCCATGTCTCACGCTTTGGGTCCAAGCAGTATCGCAATGGGTGTCAATTCTATAGTTTCTGTACAAGGTGGTGTTGCTATAGGAAGTGATACTATCGCTGATAGGGCTGCAGGTGTTTCAGGATATACTTCTTCGCTGCAGGGGGCAACAGAAAGCACTGAAGCGCAATGGAAAAGTAAGCAGGGTGCCGTTAGTGTTGGTAATAAAAGTACGGGCATGACGCGGCAGATTACAGGTGTAGCAGCTGGTAGTGAACTTACTGATGCAGTAAATGTTGTACAGTTAAAAGACTTAGAAAGTGTCGTAAGAAATGGTGGTTGGAAACTATCTGTTGGGGGTAAGGATGATAAGACCGTTATCATGGACAGCGCGGTAGATTTTTCCGCTGGAAGTAGCAACCTAAGTATTACAAAGGGCAAAGACGACAATAAGCTAAAATTTGATCTTGCTAAAGATGTTACGTTGAGTAGTGCAAAAGTTTCAGGAAATACCTTAGACGCAACGGGCTTAGTGATTTCTGGTGGACCGAAAATAACAACGAGTGGTATTGACGCTGGTAGTAAGAAGATAACAGGCATTCAAAATGGCGCACTCACAGCAGAATCGACCGAAGCGGTCAATGGTTCCCAACTTTTGGCAACAAATACTGAAATTAATGAAGTAAGAGACAGTATTCTTGTTAAGCAAGTAGCAGAGATGGCTTTGACGCGCAGTCTCCGTGATGGAGGAACGGGCCTTATCACTATTGGTAAGGGAACTGGTGGTACCGAAATCAGTATTCTAAATAAGGATAATGGAGGGCGGAAACTTTCCGGTCTACTTGGCGGGACAATCAATGAAAATTCAGACGAAGCTGTAAGTGGTTCTCAGCTTCATACCCTAGGGAGCAGTGTTGCATCTTATTTCGGTGGTGGTGCTAAATATGAAAGTGGTGCATGGACAGGTCCAAAATTCACGCTTAAAACTTTCGATGCTGATGGTAAAGAAGGTGCTTCAAAAGACTATCCCGATGTAGGCTCTGCTTTTGCAGGAATTGATACGAACTTCATAAATGTAAACAAACATCTGAATACTGTTGTTAATAATTTTAATGACAAATTAAACGATATTAATAAAGAATTTCAAGGCGATGCCTTATTGTGGAGCAAAACTGATAAAGCCTTTAGTGCTATGCACGTAGAGGGGGAAGACAGAAGATCAGGTAAAATTAAATATCTTGAAGGTGGAGATTTAACACAAAACTCAGAAGAAGCCGTGAATGGTGGACAGCTGTATACACTGGGTACCCATTTAGCTAATTATCTTGGTGGTGGTGCTGACTTTGGAAATGGAAACTCAGAAGGTCCTACTTTTAAGGTTAAAACTTTTCGGGATGATGGCACAGAAGATAAACAAAGCTACAGGAATGTAGCGGATGCGTTTGAGGGTGTTAATACGGCTCTCACGACTGTTCAGGATAAATTGACTGAACAGGTTAATAATGTGATTACCAAAGTAGAAAGCGAAAGCTTTGTTCAGCAAGATAAGACAACGAGTCGTCTCACTATTGGTGCAAAAGTAGGTGGCACAGAAATCAATATTGCAAATGAAAGCGGTGCGGATCGGATAATTTCTGGTGTTGGTGAAGCAAAGAACAATAATGACGCTGTTAACAAAGGTCAATTAGATAAAGGTTTGAAGGATCTTTCTACCAGCCTTCAGTCAGATGACTCGGCTGTTGTTCATTACGATAAAACAGGTGA
>NZ_JBHIOU010000047.1:0-2451 GCF_042195705.1 Bartonella sp. AP72JLCBS
CAATTGCATGCGCTTGTAGCGACTTGTGCACAAAGAGATCTCAATCCGGCAGAAGAAATTTATAGAATAGCACAAAATCTTGGCTATCAGAACCAAGCAGTGCAAGCGAATAATCAAGTTGCAGAACTTCAAAGTCGGCAGAATTCTGCGCGGACTTTGACAGCATCTGGTGGAGGAGGGAGTACTGGACCAATGACTTTAGCAAGCATTGATAGGATGTCAGAAGAAGAATTTGACGTTTGGATATCAAATCCGAAAAATAAAGCGATTTTTCGGCAATTACACGGTGCAGGTAACGGGTATTAAGAGTGCATTTTATAGAAATTAGTCTGTTTTATACAGGGCTATGATCCGGCTTTTAAGCCGGTTTTTTTTACAGCAAAGAAAGGTAAAATCAATGGCATTAACAACAGTTAGAGCAGATGATCCTCATGCGATAAGCACGTGGTCAAAATTATTAAATACAGAAGTTTCAAAGGCGATACCTATTGCCCCTCTTATAGGCAGGGGTTCAAACAGCATTATTCAACTTAAAACTGAAACACAGAAGGGCAGAGGGGATTGTGTTACATTTAGCTTACGTACACAGCTTTTGGGACGGGGAGTTACCTCAGGACAGACGCTTGAGGGGAATGAAGAGGCATTACAATTCCTTCATGACAGACTCTATATTGACGAGCTTTCGCATGCAGTTCGTGTAGAAAATGAAGGTAGTATAGCGCAACAACGTACAACGTTTGATTTGCGTGACGAAGCAAAAGATGGCTTAGTTGATTGGTATGCAGATCGCTTAAGCTTGATGTTTTTCATTCAAGCTTGCGGATATACAGCAAGGACAATCTCTTTTGAAGATCGGATGATAGATATCGAGAATGTGCATTATGGATTTAATGAACCTCTGGCACCAAGTAGTAAGCGAATTATCCGTCCAGATGGTAAAACCAAGGATGAAGATCTCAGTGAAGCGCCAAAACACAGCTTTAGTTTGAAGCTTATTGACGAAGCTGTAAAAATGGCGAAACTTGCTAATCCCAAAATTCGACCAGTACGTGTGAATGGGGAGAGTGTTTATGTTCTCTATTTGCACCCAACACAAGTGATGCAATTGCGCACCAATACAGAGACTGGACAGTGGCTTGATATTCAGAAAGCTGCTTATACGGGTTCGCGCGCGAAGAACCCGATTTTTGATGGTTCTCTTGGCATGTATAATGGTGTGATTTTACGTGAATCTGAACATGTCACTCATGGGGTTAAATCTACCGATCATACAGCGAAAAAAAGTGTGCGTCGTGCTGTTTTTCTTGGAGCACAAAGTATCGTTATGGCTTTTGGAAATAATCGCAATGTCAATCGCTATAAATTGGTGGAAGAGCATTTCGACTATCAACGTTACTATGGTTTGTCTGCGAAAACACTGATTGGCATGAAGAAAACCCGTTTCAAATTTCCAAATAGCTCTCAAGCAGCGCAAGATTTTGGAACGATTGTTATCCCCACCTACAGTGGTGAACCTGATAATTAATCATAGGGAGGAAGCAAGACATGGCAGATCAATTACCACCTCCACTACAGGGGAGAAATCTTCACACCCAACAGGTGAGTTTCTTACGTTTGAATATCTCGCATAAAGATAAGCATCTCACAACGAAAATAGGGATATTACCTCGTGGCGCTTTGATCACTTCAATAAAAGCGTTCGTTAAGACGGCATTTTCAGAAGCGAAGTTGAAGATTGGCAGTACCTATGGGGGTAATGAGTTTGGAGAAAAAGACATCAAAGCCCAAGGCACGCAAGATTTTACGCCAACAGATCAAAAGTCTTTTGTTGCAGATGATAAGGAGATGACCCTTTATGCAACACGGGATAAAACAACTGCGGCTGGTGAGTGTGTTGTGGTTGTGCAATTCGTAACAAATCATTGAGGGGATAAGACATGGCAGATTATTTACCACAGCCCTTGCAAGGGAGAAATCTTCATACCCAGCAGGTAAGCTTTTTGCGGCTTAATTTTAGCTATGAAGATAAAGAAAACGCTATGAGAATAGGTACGCTACCTCGTGGTGCTTTGATTACTTCAATTAAAGTGTTTGTTAAGACAGCATTTTCGGACACAAAGGTCAAAATAGGCAGCACTGCTGGAGGGACTGAGTTTGGTGAAGCGGAAATCAAACAACAGGCAGTAAAAGAGGTTAAGCCCACCAATCAGAAGGAATTTGTCCCTTATGATGAAGAACTTACTCTCTATGCTAAAGCGGACAAAACGGTACAAGCTGGTCAAGCAAGTATAGTCGTTGAATTCGTGACTAATCACTGAGAGGTATTTTGATGACACGTCATTATATTCGGGTTAAGACTGGAGGACCGATACCTGTAAAGCGAGATGTTTATCGTCATAAGAGAACACTTTCGCACTTAGTGTCGGTCATTCAAGATGAGATTGATGACAT
>NZ_JBHIOU010000048.1:0-2440 GCF_042195705.1 Bartonella sp. AP72JLCBS
TTATTCCAACCTTCACGCTCTTTAGCCCATTCATAATAGGTTTCTACCTTTTCATATCGTCCATAATGGAGAGGGTCTTTTGTCAAATAAGCTATGACAAGGTTTTCAAACAAGGTTCCTAATTCACGAAGTGATTTAGCTTGTTGACGATAATATTCCAACAGAGAGCGTAAAGTGACATGTTCATTATCATACTTATTAAAGTGACGCATATTACAACAAGGCTCCGTTTTCATATGAGAGGGTTAATTCTTATCAAAAGAATCAAAACGAACCTTATTAAATCCATTTTGAATGAATAGTGAGAAAACTGGAAAAAATGCTAAAAAAGCGGATAATTTTTTCAAAAGGGGTTTTAAAGGTACTTATCCACAGCCCATGCCCATGAGAGAGATCAGATCAGCAAAATAGTGAAATTTGCTGTTTGTTTTATGGAAAAAAGACAAATTCGTTATGTGATTTAAGATATCAGAATGAGTATTTTGATGAGTTTTATGAGACATTTTATAGAGAGGTTTTGAAGGTTTCTCAAACCCTCAAAATACCTTCAAAAATATACCGTGGGTTGTATTTATAGGTTGTATCTTGATGTGGGTTGTTTATTAAAAAATAACTTATTGAAATATAATGACTTTTATTTTTCGATTGAAAAAAATATATAAAGCAGAGTAAAAGGAACCCTCAAAATACTCGAAATCTTCAAAACTCATACATTAAGGCGTTCTTTGAAGGTTCACTCTATGAAATACAAGGGGTAATGCTTTATTGGGGTGTCTTATGCCCCTTTACTAAAGGATTCCATTCATAACGTATCGTAGGTCGACCGCTTTTAGGGTTATTGTCTCCAGAGACTTCACGAATATAGTTACAACGGCATAAAAGCTCTAAAGCTTGTTTAACGGCTTGATTGTCTTTTAAAGAAGTCCAATTTCTTTGATTAATATCGCGTAAAGTAAAAAACATCGGGTAAATGATCACAGCGTTCAACAATTAATTTTGCACGCTCTGCTGTTAATGTATCATGCGCCGCATAAAGACGTTTGGCATGACTTAACAGATAACTTGTCCAACGCAACGCTGTTGTGATGGCATAGAGTCCAATTTCTAAACGACCACCGTCAAGAAGTTCAAAAATTAACGCAAGGCACGTGTAATGCCCTGCGCATTCTTAAAAGATGCGATTGTAAGCTTTCTGAGTGAGTAGCTCCTTTTGCCTCTTTATGAAGATGCTCTAACCATTCATAAAATTTCACTTGTGCTTTAGGAGAAAAACGCATGATCAGTGGTTGTTCTGGAGACCCTAAGCGTTTATCACGAAAAGAGCGAAAAACCCCTTCATACTTTTGCCACCCTTCTTGATTGGGCGGTTTATCAACCCATTTCCAATCTTTTGTCTCATCGGGAAAGACAAGCATTTGAAAGCGTTGTAAGAAACCATCATTGCCTTTGCCATATAAAACATTGCGTATAAAGGGCAGAATGCGAGAGGGTTGAATACCCCCTATAATAGAGACAGTTGCATTGGGAATAAAAATGGTTCCCCGTCCTATACGGTCATAGGTGTAAGACTTATTGCCATTAAAAGCTGTTAGATAGAAAGAACGGTCTGATTGATATTCCTTTCTTGCCAGATTAGATAAAAAACCAGCTAATTCATCACGAACCAACAAGAGACCACGGGGGGGTCTTTTAAGAGTTCCCCAAGCTTTTCAACGGTCACATCATTGACGATAAGACGGCGTTTTATAGAACTGTCATCTTCCTCACTTTCTTTGTGTTCAAGAGTTTGTGAAAGAAGAGCAAGGGCTTGTTCTTCGTCTTGATCTTTGAGTGCTTTATAGGCTTGTTTTTTCTTTTCTCGTTTATCTAATTCACTAAGAATCTCTTTTGTTTCTTGCTGTTTTTTCTTCTTTACCCACTCTTGATGCCATTCATCTTGAAATTCATAGAGAGGTTCTAAAGCAGCGTCCATGGTACCTGTTTTCATGGTCGAAGGTTCCCCCACAATGGCACCCCAGAGATTAGGAACAATTTTCCAATTGGTATGTTGTTTTGGGGCAATCCGCACGCCATTGCCAATCACAGCAGCCAAAGCACAGAGAGCAGAGATAGCAATAAAATCCATAGGGGCTTGTTGGCTATCCGCAACGTCATAAACATAGTCCATTAATGGCGTTGGCAACTGTAATAAGCTAAAAGGCTCGACGGGTAAGAGAGCCGTATTAATCGGTTGCAATTCCCCCCAACCATTTTGTTGCAATGCGATTTCATAAGGAATGGCTTCTAAACAAGTCTTATCATTAAAAAAAACATTATCGTTATCATTGCATGAAACATTTTGATTGTTGGTATCGACAATATTGTTTTTATTCTCTCTCATTTATTTATACCTTTCAGTATCAAAACATCATTGAAATCTAGACCGTAGGGGGCTTGCATG
>NZ_JBHIOU010000049.1:0-2403 GCF_042195705.1 Bartonella sp. AP72JLCBS
CATCTGCTTATGACAGAAGCATTTACAGACCTCTTGATACGCCCCATACCGTTATGAATGACAGTGTTCCTTTTTAAGGATATTATTGAATGAGGAAAGTGATCATGTTAAAGCAATTCTGTAAAGTTGTATATTTTGTGGGGTATGAATGATATGTACCAAGTTCAGCAAATTGCTAACTTCTTTCTTGAAAAGGGACGTGAAGAGAATATCCCAATTTCTCCTATGAAGCTCATTAAACTGGTGTATCTTGCGTATGGATGGATGTTAGCAGCTACAGGTAAGCGTCTCTTTCCTGATCGTATAGAAGCATGGCAGCATGGTCCCGTGATTCCGGCTCTTTATCATGAGTTTAAAGATTGGGGAAGGCGTTTTATCGATTGCTATTCTCGAACAGTTGATTTAGAGACAGGAGAAATTTTGATTCCTAAAATTCCTAAAGAATCCGCTGATAAATATACAGTTAAGTTATTAGAGATCGTCTGGAATGCTTATAAAAATTTTTCACCTTGGCGCTTGCGCAATGAATCTCATGAGAATGGATCTCCGTGGGAGAGAGTATATGATTGTGGGCAATTTGGTGTGAAGCTAAAAGACGATGACATCAAAGAATATTTCACACAAAAAATTAACGGGTATTTACAAGAGCCGGAAAAAAAATAAACACCTTCATCTTAAGCAACTTCAACGTGCAAGTGATGCTGTTGGAAATCAATCTATTAGAGTGATTGCAGATTGTCTTCCGAGGAGAACTGTTCATTATGCTGTTACAGAACAAGAAATAAATCTATTAAAAGATCACGCAACGTCTGCATGTCGTTTTCATGGAATAATGGGGACTTTATTGGGTACGCTTTTAATTTTGTCCATAGAACTATTTTGGGATAAAAGTCATTTAAAAATTAAGCTAGTTTTTATAATTATAATATCGATCATTCTGGTCTTGTTATTCTTTTATAGTCTAAAGTTCAAGTCAAAAGCAGAGGAAATTTGGCAAAATATTAAACAGGAATCTGGGGACATAAGTGAAAAAAAATAAAAAGAGGGGACGCCCTAAAATTAAAGGATGTATCAGAGAACCAAACGGACGTATATCACGTGCAAAAGCACCGCGTGAAGCCGTTGATAAATTGGCAATAGAAATGCGTGCAAAACGCTTTGGTTTAACGCTACAAGAGGCAAAAAATCCACTTTCTGGTACCTATATCGGGCGGCTTTGCTTGCAAGGCGTGCTTACACAAGAGCAATATGACGCCGCCCAGCAATATCTACAGATAAGAAACGATTACCTTTGTGCAAAAGGCTTGCCTAATGCGATTTATGACGAAATGCCGTCATCATCTGATGATAAGGCAAGAGATAAATGGGTAGCATTTGCAACAGAGCAGTTTATCAACACGCAAGAGGCACTAAAAGAAGCCCAATGCCTCTATAGACAATATAACCTTTATGCAGCGCTACAGTGCCTCGTTATAGAAGATCAAATGCTACCCCACCTTGTGAATTCACTGCGCGTTGCTCTTAATGTGCTTCAGAAACATTTTGATCGTTAGGTTTACTGGCAATCAGATTCTAATCTTCTTCATATTTTTCTTCTGAAAAAAATATTGTATATCTTAAATAGTTAATTGTATTTTTTGCCTCCTTAATTTCATCTTTTAGTTTTTCAATTTCAGCTTCTGAATCATAAATTTCATCTTTTAGTTTTTCAATTTCAGCTTCTGAAGCAGAAATTACATCTTTTAACCTCCCAATTTGATATTCTGAATCATTTTTTAACGTCCTAAGTTCATTCTTTTCTTGTAAAAGACTATATTCGTAACAAGCAATAGCAATAATTGCTATTATAAAAGCAGTCCATAAGCTAATGATATCAAAATACCAAACTAGTAATATTACTAAAAACATCTTTTTTCTTTATTTAGGAGAAAATTTCACATCGGATTTATATTGATTCTACAATTGCATCAATATGTATCGTTTTCTTATTGACAAATTGTAGCAAATCGTATTTAATGACATTGCTGTACTTAGGCGTATTGTGTCTAGAGAGGGAAATGTACAGTTCAAAATCCCCGCAAATGCGGGGTTTTTTATTATCTGGAGGGCGTATTTTATGACATCACAAAATACACAGCAGGCTCCACAACCCATTAAAAAGCGTATACCACCAAAGGCAGGTCAAGGGCGTGTCAAAGGCGTTCCAAATAAAGTGACGCGCATTTTAAAAGAAGCAGTGGTTAAGGCTGCTGAGAATGCTGGGAATAAAATTGGCAATGATGGTTTGATCTCCTATTTGGAAAAGCAGGCTATAGAATGTCCAGCGGCTTATTTAGCGTTGCTTGGTAAGGTGTTGCCTTTACAGGTAACAGGTGAAGATGGGGGAGCCATTAAGGTGATAAC
>NZ_JBHIOU010000050.1:0-2212 GCF_042195705.1 Bartonella sp. AP72JLCBS
GTGTTGAAGTAAATCTTTGCATCACCCGTTGCATTGTAGACTTCTTGCGTGTCTGGTTTACCAGAACCTATATGCAAGGTTTGGTAATGATCTTCTGTTGGTTTCTCAAAAACAATGGAGCTGTTATCGAGATTAAGCACAGAAACATCAGAACGAGATCTTTGAGCGATATCAAGGAGATTGCCATCAGCATCTTTTTCGTTTTTGCTAATTTTCAACGTCCATTTTGTATTGTTTTTCAGATCAAAACGTACATTTCTGTCTTTAGCAATATTCGCTCTGCCTTCTAAAGTAGACTGATCAGCGCTTAAGGTGAAGGTGCCATTGGAGATGGCGTTTGCACCGACATAGTCCCAAAGCTCTTTGTCTTTCCAATAAACGCCTTTTCCTAATAAAACATCGGCATGGATTTCTGAATTTTTGATATTGGCTGTACCAATTGATAGGTCTGCATTGTTTTCGATATCGTTGTCAGTGAAAGCTCCGATAAGAATTCCAGCACCATTTTCTACGTGGATATCTGCATTAGTCACATTGATTTCATTGCTTTGACGTTTTTGCGGATAATTTTGATCTGTGTAGAAGAGAGACATGATTTGCAAACCACCGATTTGTGCTGTTGCAGAAATATCCTTGACATCGATATGTCCACCGTTTTCTGTATACAATGCAGCTTGTTTTCCAAATACTGTTCCGCCTGTCATTGTGATTTGGGATTGTGGACCGCTTGCATGGAGTCCACTACCATCAGATGCGTTAATTTTAGCATTGTCTTTTATGATAATGGTGCCGCCACTCTCAGCAGATACCCCTGAGGTTTTTACATTAAATTCTCCCCCTGATACGTTTATTTGAGAATTAACAGCGGAGGCTATGCCTATATTGGCTTGAGTAACTGTTACATTTTTTAAAGTAAGTTTGTTGTTATGGGTGGACATTACCCCTAAGAGTTGTTGGTCATCGTCTTTACCACTTGATATTTTCACATTTTCTAGCTTATTTTCTTCGCTGTTTTCGTCGCCGAAGAGAGCACCCATTGCAATAGCCGTAATAGAACCTCCAGTCATCTTGATTGTAGCTTTTTTGTATGCCATAAGCCCTGTTGAAACATCCTTAATCGTTGTATTATGTAATTCAATCATGCTTCCAGAGTCATCGGCGCGTGCACCATCTTCGGTGCCATCTGTCGATGTTATAGTAATACCATTGACATCAATATGTCCGCCGTTTTCGGCAAACAATGCGCTTACACCCCGTCCGCTTACTGTTCCTCCAGTCATTGTGATCTTGGATTTTGAACCATCAGCATGGAGTCCATAAGCACTGGATGATGTAATATCAGTCTTGTTGTCGATAGTAACCGTGCTGCCATTTGAAGCATATATTCCATCAGTTTTTCCATCAAATGATCCTCCAGAGATTGTTATTGTCGAGTGATCATCTGCCTTTAGAGCAGAGAAGGCATGCATAACAGTTACATTTTTTAAGGTGAGCGTGCTTCCCTTGGTAACTATTCCTGAGAGTAATTGCAGTCCATCTTTATCTAAGTCTGATATCACCACGTCTTTTAGCATGTTTTCGCTGCTATTCGTGTTATTAAAAGAAGCGCCAACAGAGGCAGCTGCAATGGAACCTCCAATCATTTTGATTGTAGCTCCGTCTTTGGCTTCAAGACCGCGGAAAACCTCAGAATCAAGTTTTGGGATAATTCTACTATCCTGTAATTCAATTACACTGTTAACACCTTCAGCTGTTACAGCGTATACATCGTAATGGACTGGGTGGTTTATCGTTAAATTCTTGCCAATGATTTTGCCACCGTCTTTTGCGTGAATAGTTTCGTAGGTTTTATCGGATACTTCTTGTTGTTTTCCCCCAGAAACTACGAGGGTTTCAGCATGTGCACTGAACTGGATGTTGAACAGGATGATAGCGGCTGCAGCTGTGCATGATAAAAGGGATGTTTTATACACTAGTATTCTCCTTATGATAGCCCCCAAATATTCATTTCCCCGCGAACTTCATAAGAAGAAGTGAAAATGGATAGTTGTTATTAATTTCAGTAATTGTCTTTATTTGGTAAGACATTTTTGGTTTTTTGTCAAAATTAAAAAATAATTGATATTAATTATGTCTAATACAAAATGTATTTATAATGGATTTTATTTAAAGAATTATAATTTTGAATATTATTATTCAGAGAAATATTGTG
>NZ_JBHIOU010000051.1:0-2166 GCF_042195705.1 Bartonella sp. AP72JLCBS
GCCCTCCATTCGCCACCTTCATAGCTAGCTCCTCCTCCTAAATACATCGCTAGCGTCTGATGCAAGGAATAAAGCTGATTGCCCGTAATCGCCTCTGTCGAACCTTCAGAAATATCGCCATCTAAAACTGACTTCAGTTTGCTCTTACTTCTTTTATCTCCCTTCCCATGAAGCGCTACAAACGCACTGTCTTCATCACTCCACAACAACGCATTCTGCTCAATATTGTCTGAAATCTCATTATGAAGCTTTGTAAATGAATTGCTTACACCAGCAAACGCTTCCGCAATATTAGGGTAGCTATGCTCTTCTGGACTACCATCATCATTAAATGTCGTAACTTTGAAAGTAGGTGCTACCCATTGACCATCTTCATAGTGAGCTCCACCACCAAAATAAGTCGCCAGCGTCTGATTCAAGGAATAAAGCTGAGAACCATTCACGGCTTCCGTCGAGCCTTCAGAAAGTGTTCCAGCTTTCACGCCAGAGAGACTACGTGCATCACCATTCATGTTTGAAATTGTGATTGCACTACCCTCTTTTTCATCACCTATCTTGATTACCTTCGTAGCATCATCCTGCTTAACAAGACTATCTCCTACAACTTTATTAATCTCATTCTGAAGCTCTTTGTGAATATTCGTGAATGAAGCCCCTACACCAGCAAACGCTTTGGCAACATCATCATAACTTTGCTCTTCAACGGCACTGCCATCTTCTTTGACGATCTTAACTTTGAAGCTTGGAGCACTCCATTGACCTTCCTTATATTCAGCGCCACCACCTAAATAAGTTGCAACAGTCTTATTCGTATCAAAAAGCTGAGAACCATTGACCGCCTCACTTGAGGCTTCCGAAAGCGTTCCTGCTTTCACACCGGAAAGAGTCCGTGCGGCACCATCAATATTCGAAAGCTTAACTTCTGTACCACTCTTTTCACCCCCTACACTAATAACATGTATCTTTTCATCTTGTTTAACAAGACTATCTCCCACAACTTGGTTAATCTCATTCTTAAGCTCTTTGTGAATATTCGTGAATGAATTCCCTACACCAGCAAATGCTTTAGCAACATCATCATAACTTTGTTCTTCAACAGCACTGCCATCTTCTTTGACGATCTTAACTTTGAAGCTTGGAGCACTCCATTTTCCTTCTTCATATTCAGCGCCACCGCCTAAATAAGTTGCAACAGTCTTATTCGTATCAAAAAGCTGAGAACCATTGACTGCTTCACTAGAGCTTGCAGAAACCTCTCCATCTAAAAGAAACTTCAATTTGCTATTGTTTCTGTCCTTACCTTCCCCATGCTTGGCTACAAAGGCTTTTTCACTTTCATTCCACAACAGCGCATCGCCTTGAACTTCCTGCGTAATATTCGTGACTTTGTCATTAAAGTCTTTAACCACATTCGTGAAAGAATTACCAACACCTGAAAGAGCTTCTGAAACACTATCATACTCAGCTTCTTCTGATGTGCCATCTTCTTTAAGGTGTGTAACTTTAAATCTAGGCAACAACCATTGATCTTTCTCATACTTAGCATCACCGTTTAAGTACGATGCAAGATCTTTTCCTAAAGAATAAAGTTGGGAGCCATTTACTGCATCTGTCGATTCTTTCGTAATATCTCCTGCCGCAAGGAACTTAATCTTGCTATTTGTCTTTGCACCGTCTTTTCCTCCATGCAAGGCTACAAAAGATTTTTCACCCTCGCTCCATGATAAAGAATCCTGCGCTACTCCTTCAGAAACCTCTTTAATCCGTGCATTCACATTCTTGATATTCTCATCAAGACCAGTAAATGCACTACCAACATTATCAAAAGAGCCATTTGTTATATTACCAGCTGTATCAACCTTGGATAACTTGTAGGTTGGTCCTGTAAACATACCCTCAACAAATTTTGCATCGCCACCAAGGAATTTAGCTACATTCTGAGAAATTGTGTTGATCTGACTACCATTAATCGCATCATGTGAACTCTCACCAATGGCACCATCTTTTACATTATGAAGTGCAACTGGTCCTGCATCCTTACCTTTACCTAAAGTCACACTCGTGTAATCAATGCCGCCATTCTCACCCTCTGTTTTATCGTAATGAACAACAGCCGAGTCATCTGACTGAAGGCTGGTAGAAAGATCCTTCAAACCTTTATCAAGC
>NZ_JBHIOU010000052.1:0-2160 GCF_042195705.1 Bartonella sp. AP72JLCBS
GCTTGTATTTTTGATTATGTTTTGTGGACATAAAGATAACACATTTAGAGTCTAAGGGTTTTAGTGTGCTGTTTTTTTCTAACTAAAAAAGAGGCCTTGTATATTTAATATTACTTTTTACTTGGTAGTGATTACTATAAAATCCTTTGTACTAGGTTTTAGTATGTATTTTCCTAACTATAGACTTTATTTTTATTAGAAAGCATGGTTTTATTAATAATAAGTAAAGTAAAAAGAAATTGTAATATGTCCGGAATATATTCTTCTTTGGATAACTGGCTTTTTAGTTGGATTTTTTCTTTTTAATATATCATATAATGATATATGCGTGGTCCTGTGATGTACCTTTTATCTTTACGCACTACTTATCCCTCCTTTGAATTATTTTATCAAAATGAGTCTTACTAATATACATTTTCATACAGCTATAGGCTGTTCAAGAAAATAGCAACATAAAAATATAACTTTTTAGCAATATGGATTCTACTGTGATCTTTTTTCAACAAAATATAGAAAAATCTTCTATAAAACCTCACAGTTTATAGCCTCATCAAATATTATGCTTATCTCTAGATAAATACTGTGCGTCTGTAAAAAAAATATCCACCCTTATTTCAATAAATAAGGGTGGATGTTTTGTTCTATTTTCGTTGTTCGTATTATTTTATTTTCAGAGTAATTGCACCACCTATTCCCCAATGACCACCAGCACTCGTGGCAGAGAGATTAGAGCGGATTTTTCCGTTTTCAGATGTATAACCAGCACCAAGAGCAAATGCGGATTGCCCACGCCATGCGCCGCTACCAAATGAGACACTCAAAGATCCTGGCTCGTCGAAGTAACGTAGGTTGGATACTGCTAGACCAACGGCGGCTGCTTGCCTTGCCTCTTTGCGTACGCTCTTAATATCATAACTTAAAATATTAAACTTCATATCTGTATATCGGTCAGACCGATCAACAGCATCATCAATGGCATTAATAACAATATTATCCACCCGACTATCCGTATATTTTTTTGCATCATCGAGAACAATTTTCATCTGTTGCTGAGTGTAATCATGCAGTTGACCACCATTCACAGCTTCTTTCGAACCTTGTTCAATGCGACCATTGGCAACATTATCAATCATAACAGGTTCACTTTCGTTGCCACCTTTTAGAGTGATCTTATTGGTTTTTTTACCATCAGCATCTTTATCATAGTTAACTGCACCATCAGAAAGATTATTAACCGTGTTCTCAATATTATCAACTCTGTCTTCAATATTGAAAACCGTTTCACCAATATTCGTAACCGTAGTGGAAATATTGTCGACTCTGTTTTCAATATGCCTAATATCTTTTTCAACGCCAGTGATACGTTCGTTGGTCTCCCAAAGCTGTCCACCATTGACTGCATCTTTTGAACCTTCTGCAATTTTACCATCTGCTACATTGATAATCTTACTTGGTTGACCATCATGGCTAGCGTCATAAGCTTTTTTCTGCTCATTCCAATTTAAACCATTGGACGAGACATTGTTTTCAACACTTTGAATACGGTCGTTTATCTTAGACATACTCTCACTTACGCCGTCAAAAGCACTGGCAACGTTATGATAATCCTTCTTTTCACCAGAGCTCCCGTCAGCTTTGAATTGTGCTATCTTGAAAGTAGGAGCAGTCCATTCTCCATTATTATAGCCAGCGCCACCACCAAAATATGCAGCAAGCTGATTACTCATCAAATAAAGTTGCGAACCATTTATAGCATCGGTTGAGTTAGCAGAAATATCTCCATTAGCAAGAAACTTAATTTTGCTATTGGTTTTTTCCTCTCCATGCTGTGCTACAAATGCCTGCTCATCATTGCTCCACAACAAAGCATCCCCTTTGACTTCTTGTGTAATATCATTGATTTGTTGTGTAAAATTATTGACCACATTCGTGAGATGACTATTCACACTCTTCACATTTGCATCGAGACCACTCAAAGCTGAGCCAACATCATGATAATTGGCTTTTGCCACCTGACCATCTTCAACAATAACAGATAAACTATAGTTTGGTCCTTTAAAAGCACCATTTTCGAACGAGGCACCACCACCAAAATAATTTGCTATATCTCCAGATATTTTATTAATTTGGTTCCCATTGATCGCATCATGCGAATCTTCA
>NZ_JBHIOU010000053.1:0-2116 GCF_042195705.1 Bartonella sp. AP72JLCBS
ACAATTCCCAACAATCCAAGTCAAAACTAGAGCATGATTGATACAATGTTAAAAATTCTCCTAAACTATAAGAATACGACCGTTGTAGACTATGGTAAACCACCTTAGGCTATGAGCATAGCAATTGAATGCACAAGTAAAAGCATGTGTTATCTGAGCAATTGAGTATACAAGTAAAAATATAAGGATGTGAACTGATAAGTGCTTGAAATACACTAATTATACATATTATTTACTTGCAAATGAGCATTACTTTTATCAGGTTTTATCGCTAATTCATGTGTTTTTGTGTTCTCTAAAGCAATTAGGGTTGTGAAGCCAATTGGAGGAGAATTAACCAAAAGTAGATCACGATCAAGCTTTGCGTGGAGTTTTCTCAGAACAAGGATGGATCAAGACTCGTGGACTGCTTTGCGGGCGCGTGCCAACCTCCACTAGGCTCAAAAGACTCATCTAAGTGGAGGGGCACAAAGGCAGTCGCGTTCGTGAAGACTAACTCGAGTCAAATTGGAGGAGAACTTCGACAAAAAGGACTAAACGATGAAACGACGCGATCTACCACTCGTCGTGTGCCCGACGGGTGGCCTCGATGAAGAAGGAGACTCTCAGAAGCTGTTCGGCGTGAAAACAGAGCAAATCGGAGTACTGTAGATTCAAGAATAGCTTTCCAAAGAATCCACACGGGCGTGTGGAAATTCCACACGGCCGTGTGGACGCCTGTTTTTATGTCTATAAAAGGCCGAATTCAGAACAGATTTAGATATACTTTGGCGGAGACTTCTCAAGACTCGCCCCCTACACTTAGGGGGCTGCGGCCAGGGTTTCGGAGAGGCTTGGAGGATCATCACCACGCTAATTTCGAGGGGGTTTTCATGCTTACTTTTAGTTTCATTATTTCTATGGCATTGTATAGCTCCATGAGGAGCTAAACCCCTAGTGGGTAGTTGGACATGTGAACCTTAGGATCTTTGTGTTTTCTATGACTACTTTTCTATGCAATTTCATTAATAAAAGTTGATAGTTATTTGCTTTACTACTCTTTGTCTTGTTTCTTGAATTGCTTGCATGATTGTCCCCTAGTTGGGTAGATGATCTAGGGTTTTTCCTAGAGGACCGTGACAACCTCTTAGGATAGAACACACAAGACTTAGAGGCTTTTAATCTTCTTTTCTTAATCATTGATCATAGATTGTTCCCTAGCCGTGACACTAGGGTAGATAATCTCCTAGGAAACCCTAGAGGCCCGTGACAACCTCTTAGGGTTAGACTACCAAAGATTAGAAGATACCATTATTGAGCTCTTGCCTTGATTATAGTTGGTATTTGATTGTTCCCTAGCCGTGACACTAGGGTAGATAATCTCTTAGGAAACCCTAGAGGCCCGTGACAACCTCTTAGGGTTAGACTACTCAAGGTTAGAGAGGGTTGAGAAGATGAGTAGTGAAGCCATCTTCTCCCCTTTGATGTGAAACACCGGGGCTTACGGCAACTGAAGTAGAGTGATGCTCGGCATTAGGTTGATTCATATGATTAAGGTTTTCACTAGGAGTCCCTAGAACCCAATAATCTCACTTGATGCTAAGTGTTCGGTAGTTGTACTCCTCCGGGACTTAAACGACTTGTCGTTGAGAGTTAGGAGTTGAAGTGGACACCTAAAAAGCTAGGCGTGAGTGAGATTCATCTTAAGGATTTCCACAACTCAATAGGACCTCAACACTTAAGCGTAGAAGTAGTCTTGCACTTAGAAACACAAGTCCGAAGGGGATCATAGTCCAATTACCCCACTTTCTCCTTGATTGTTTCCTCCTACTCTCCTTATTTACTATTCACGTACTCTTGTTCTTACTCATTACACTTGCTCACATATTCGTTTTCACACTACGCACTCGCTATTTGCACTTACGCTTTTGTTCTCACTTCCCTACTCCCTGTGGATTCGACTACCCTCTCACCGGGGTACTTATTACTTCGACACCGTACACTTGCGGTACACCAAGCGTGTCAAGTTTTTGGCGCCGTTGCCGGGGAGTAGGCGTTTTGAGACACTCGTTGTTTCGTGCTATTTAGCGATTCATAGTCACTTTACTACTTACTATTTACTCTTATTCCACTCTCA
>NZ_JBHIOU010000054.1:0-2101 GCF_042195705.1 Bartonella sp. AP72JLCBS
GGATTAGAACTTTATGGACATAGTCGCGGGACAATGACATTGGGGAATATGCTGAATTCTTTCAAACAAGAAGGTGTGCACGGGATAGCCAACGAAAACACGACTATCAATCTCTATGGACCAGCCTTTAATGTTTTAGTTGCATCCGGTCTGTTAGGTTATGTGAGTGATGGCAAACAAACCATTGTTGGCTTTGATGGGAATAGATACGACTTTGTCAGCAGAATTATTGGCGGCAATGGCTATACCTACGGGACACTCCCTGCTGGCAGTAACGTTTGGACAGAATGGTTGAGAGTGGCTACAAATCCCATAAGTTCCCATACTTGCCTTGGAGATGTGGGTTATAAATGCCAAAAGTTTTATGGCACATCTCATCGTGAACAATTTCCTTTAAGTAAATCAAGGAGTAAAAAATGAAATACATTTTAAAGTTATTAAGTGGAATAGTTTTGGTGAGTGTAACTGGATGTAATATCGATAAACCTCCTCCAGGAGAGATAGCTACGTGGGAGAAAAATGGTGTTACTGATTTTACTGAGGTAGGAAAAGCCTTATTAGAATGTGGAATGCCAACCCCTTATGATACTGATCCAGAAAGCAGAAAGCTCAGCTACAATGCAATAGCAACCATAGAAGCTTGTATGATTCAATCAGGTTTTCGTGATAAAGTGGGAGGGGGAACTTGGTGTGTAAATCATAAAGCCGAGGATCTTCCCATTTGTCGTCCAGGTGCTGTCATACCACAGCGCAGTGTCAAGAAGCGCTTAAACAGCCCTTTTTGTAAAAAATATAAAAATAGTCGCAAATGCCAACCTTAAGTGTTTCTATTGGTGATGATCAACAATCCCTTATCCTTGCTTTTGCTTGGAATGGCGCGATTGTTTTCTCAACCAATCATCTCAATATTGTTCACCGTTGTTTTAAGCAGCGGTGACAGGAAATATCAACAGGTTTATGAGCTCTGTTTTATCGTAAATAAATCCATTGAAAGAGGGGAAAAATGAAGAAAATCTTAAAACTGTTGAGTTGCATGGCTTTGTTAAGTATCGCTGGATGTGACTCAAAGCCTCCTTCAAAATACTTTGTTATATGGCAAAAGCCAGATGCAGATTCTACTGAAGTAGCAAAAGCATTGTTAGAGTGTGGTAAGCCAACTCCTTATAATGCCGATACAGAAAATAGTGGATTAGGTTTCGGTGAATGGGCAATAATTCATACTTGTATGCTTCAATCTGGCTTCCACTATAGAAGTGAAAATGGAAAGTGGTGTGAAAATTGTCAAGATGATAGGATTCCGGTGTATCCTCTTAGTGGTTCTATCACGCCTCAGCGAAGTGTTGAGAGACGCTTAAATAGCCCTTATTGTAAAAAACATTCAGAACAACTTGAATGCAAACCTTAAGTCTTGCTTCAGCAGAGAAAGCCTTGTCCATCCTTATGTGACAAGGTTTTCTTTTTATGCCGCGTCGTTATAACGTTGCTGTTTTGCTTGTTCGATTACATTCAAAAGATCCGATTGTAACCAACGCGATAAAAAACCAAATTTTAAAGGTTTTGGGAGAGAGCCATTAGTTACATGACGGCGAAATGTTGAGACACTCATATGAAGCAATTTTGCACTTTCACGGTCTGTTAAAAGAATATCATTTTCTGTCATATTAAAATCCTTTCTATCAAAAAATGGTAACAAATCATAACTATTTATTAACCACATTTTGGTTCATTTTTGAAGGTATTTTATTTATAGAAAACAATATTTTATCATATAATTTCTGATGTGATAATTTATGACTCTTATTGAGAGAGAATGAGAGAGAAGAGAGCTAAAGTTATCCACAGATAATGGGGTTATTCACCCCATATTTTAGGTTTGACCCGTGACATAAGCCGCCCATTTATCCATATAGACACGGCGCTGCTCTAGATAATCAGTCCGACGATAGGCACGCTCTACTTGTCCTCCTACTGTATGACTTAGAATAGTTTCAGCGACCTCATAGGGGGCATCGGTTGTTTCTGCTAGCCAATCGCGTAAACTAGAGCGAAAACCATGCGGGCAGGCTTCAAGTTTATTGTCTCTCATATATTGAGCCATACA
>NZ_JBHIOU010000055.1:0-2039 GCF_042195705.1 Bartonella sp. AP72JLCBS
CTTTAGCAGAAACCTATTTACGTATGCGGGGTATTACATGTGATTTGCCTCCTGATTTACGCTTTTACGACAAATGTTCGCACCCCTCTGGGGTTACACTGCCCGCGTTGATTGCTTTTGTTAAGGGTGCTGGCTCTTTTGCCATTCATAGAACCTTTTTACAAGCCAATGGCTGCAAAACAGACCAAAAAACAGCAAAAGCCATGTTGGGATCTGTAACGGGTGGCGCGGTGCATTTAAGTCAAGCCAATCCCAAACATCTGGTCATTTGTGAGGGCATTGAAACTGGTCTGGCTCTTTTGTCTGGGTTGTTATCAGAGCCCGTTAATTTATGGGCGTCTCTTTCAACCCTATGAAAATGCAAAATAGATATAAAATATCTATTCCAACAGTAGCTATTGAAGAAATAGTAAAAATACATTACATTAGAACTACTTTGTAACACATTAAGTGGTCGTAAAATGGCTGAGACAACATTTACCTTTCGCGTCGATGATGTATTAAAAAATGAATTTTCTAAAGCAGCAAAGGCGTGTGATAGATCTGGTGCGCAATTATTGCGGGATTATATGCGCGATATCGTAAAAGAACAAAAAGAAAAAAGTGCACACGATTTATGGTTTCGGGAACAAGTTCAATTAGGGATAAATTCTGCTAATGCAGGTGATATAATATCTTCTGAAGAAATCGAAGCAGAAGCAAGGGAATGGCGCTTAAAAACACAAAGTAAACTAGATAGATCAACTTTATGAAGCTAACTTGGACACAAGTAGCACACGTTGACCGCAAAAAGATACGTGAATACATATCACAAGATAATCCTTCTGCTGCCTTAAAGTTTGATCAACTTTTATCTGAAAAAGTAGAAATACTTGTTAAATTTCCTACTCTTGGTCGTTTAGGACGAATTATAAATACACGTGAACTTATTGTATATCCAAATTATATCATGATTTATGATATTTCAAATGGCGTTGTGCGTATTTTACGTGTGCTTCATACAAAGCAAAAATTTCCTTAATCAACTGTATTTTTATTTATTTGCTAATTGAAGCAAATTATTTTCTACAATACTGCGCTCCGTATCAGTAAGTAATGATAGATTACTATTTTTCTAATATTGCGAATATGATTGGCATAATGCACTTTGCACACCGCTTAGTTTCTACTCGTAAAAATAATGATGATACTCTTGGTAAATGACGCTTTATTGTCAATGATGTGACAGTCGAAAAGCTTGGGGAATTGTTAAAAGAAACCCCCCGTGGTCTCTTAATGGAGCGTGATGAATTGGCTGGTTTTTTAGCCAATCTGGAAAAAAAGGAATATCAAACAGACCGTACTTTTTATCTAACGGCTTTTAATGAAGATGATCAATTTACCTATGACCGTATCGAGCGTGGAACCATTTTAATCCTTCTGTCACTTTATCTATGATTGGAGGCATTCAACCCCTCACGAATTATTCCACTCATTCAAGCAATACACCGTGGAATAAACGATGACGGTTTATTCCAATGATTTCAAATGCTGGTGTGTCCCGATGATACAAAAGATTGGCAATTGGTTGATAGACCGCCCAATCAAGAGGGGTGGCAAAAGTATGAAGGGGTTTTTCGTTCTTTTCGTGATAAACGCTTAGGGTCTCCCGAACAGCCGCTGATCATGCGTTTTTCTGCTGAAGCACAAGTGAAGTTTTATGAATGGTTAGAGCATCTTCATAAAGAGGCAAAAGGAGGTAGTTACTCAGAAAGCTTACAATCGCATCTTTTAAAAATGCCAAAGACCATAGCAAGTCTTGCGTTGATTTTTGAACTTCTTGACACTGGTCGTTTAGAAATTGGACTCTATGCCATCACAACAGCGTTGCGTTGGACAAGTTATCTGTTAAGTCATGCCAAAAGACTTTATGCGGCGGGGGATACATTAACAGCAGAGCGTGCAAAATTAATTGTCGAGCGTTGTGATTGTTTACCCGATGTTTTTACAGCAAGGGATGTTTATAAACGTGATTGGAAATATTTAACAGACAATCAAAC
>NZ_JBHIOU010000056.1:0-2008 GCF_042195705.1 Bartonella sp. AP72JLCBS
TCTTAGAGCACGTATACGGTGTAAAGTAAGACCATCAAAAGTGAATTTTTCATTGGTAAATTCGTATTTTTTTGCAGACTCTTGCTGATCAACAGGCGCGGTTTCATTTGCAATGGAAGAGATAACGGGGGGGTAATTTATTAACTATAGCACTCATGCTAAATATCCTATTCGTTCAATTGTTTTGAAATTGACACCCTATAAGGGCGCCGAGCGCTCAAAACACGGCGAATAGTCCGTTGCTACACTTTTCCCTTGAAAGGGTATTGTATGGCATAGCTACACCCGACAAAATTCTCATATACTAACAAAAGTATAAAAGAAAGTCAGTATTTTAAAAGGCATGGGAGAAGCTGTTTCGTAACCTATCCGCTTTTCTCAATGTTACGAAGATAACTACGCAAATCATTGCGCACATCATGTAGTTTCTTGGTCATCAATGCTTCATCAAGACTTTTTACATAGTTATTTTCGCGAACAAAAATACGTTCTAACTCCTCAAATTCTTTAGAAATGATGACCTCCTATGATAACATCTTTATCTAACCAATCGGGACCATATTCTTTATCAGCATCTTTAGTAGAAAATCCCATATCACGAATAAATTGTGCTCCATGCCGCTTTTTAAGAAACAGAAGTGTATGTGCTGGAGGTTCAGTCATTGCTAACCATTCCCACACCGCTTTGCTATCATTAGCACGGTCCGCTGCTTCTGATTCAGCAGTATAAATGCAGTTTTGATCTAACCCGCCTGCTCGTAACTCCTCACGTTCAGCATCCGTCATATAACTTTTGGGTAATTTCTTTTGCATAGGAAATTCCTTTCTGTAATCTGTCTTGAAATATTAATCTAATGGTTAAATCTGATCAATCAAATTTCCTATGAATTTTTCAATTTGTTGTTTGGAAATGAAATAAGATATCTGTTTTTATCTTTGATCATTTTGATTGTTTGTATCAAAGAAACTTATCGTTTTTTCTGATACTTATACACTTAATTGACGGTCTTTATTGAACGTGACACAATTTTACGCATATTTACGAGTTTCTCCTGATGGACAAGATACAGAAAATCAAAAACTTGGATTATTAGAATATGCTAACAAAAATGCTTTTGCTTCACTCCATATTGAAGATAAACTATAAATAGAAGGAAAGCTTGGTGCTTTAATCGAAAGAACAGAGCAGGGGATTGTTATTGACACCTGAGTTTTTTGTATAACCGATTTTCTCTTGATGTTTTAGAAATTCTTAAAGATGTTAGTGAGCATAATTTATAAAGTACGCCAATTTATTAAGGGGATAAAACCTATTATCATGAGCAGGACAACGGGCTGTTCCATAACGCCCATGCCAAACCCCGCGCAAGGCACGTGTGATACCCTGCGCATTCTTAAAAGAACACATCATTTTAAATCCTATAACGTTGCGTTACAGGACGGATTGTGCACTCTCTAGGGTGATGAATTTGAGAAAGCCTTGTCCGTCCTTACGTGACAAGGTTTTTTTATGCCACATCGTTATAACGTTGCTGTTTTGCTTGCTCGATGACATTGATAAGATCCGATTGTAACCAACGGGATAAAAAACCAAATTTTAAAGGTTTTGGGAGAGAGCCATTGGTTACATGACGGCGGAATGTTGAAACACTCATATGAAGCAATTTTGCACTTTCACGGTCAGTTAAAAGAATATCATTTTCTGTCATACTAAAATCCTTTCACTCTCAAAAAATGGCAACAAATCATAACCATTTATTAACCACATTTTGGTTCATTTTTGAAGGTATTTTATTTATATAAAACAATATTTTATCATATAAATTCTCATGTGATAATTTATGACTCTTATTGAGAGAGAATGAGAGAGAAGAGAGCTAAAGTTATCCACAGATCATGGGGTTATTCACCCCATATTTTAGGTTTGGCCTGTGACATAAGCCGCCCATTTATCCATATAAACGCGGCGCTGTTCTAGATAGTCAGTGCGACGATAGGCACGCTCTAC
>NZ_JBHIOU010000057.1:0-2005 GCF_042195705.1 Bartonella sp. AP72JLCBS
AATGTTCAGAATAAATTGACTGAACAGGTTAATAATGTGATTACCAAAGTGGAAAGCGAGAGCTTTGTTCAGCAAGACAAAACAACGCATCGTCTCACTATTGGAGATGCAGTAGAAGGTAGTGAAATCAACATTGCCAACAGTAAGAAAGAAGACCGGACGCTTTCTGGTGTTAAGAAAGCAGAGCGTGTGAATGAAGCTGTTAACAAAGGTCAGCTTGATAAAGGTTTGAAGGATCTTTCTAACAGTCTTCAGTCAGATGATTCAGCTGTTGTTCATTACGATAAAAAAGAGGGTGAGAATGGCGGCATTGATTACACGAGTGTGACTTTAGGCAAAGGTAAGGATAAGGCAGCTGTTGGTCTTCATAATGTTGCTGATGGTCAGATTGCCAAGGATTCACGTGATGCAATTACGGGTGGACAGGTTAACAAAATCGGTGAGGATGTAGCTAAGTTTTTAGGTGGAGAAGCATCCTTTAAAGAGGGTGTTTTTACAGCTCCGACTTATAAAATCTCTAATGTTTCTGACGATGGTACAGTAACGACTAATTCACATAACGATGTTGGTAGCGCCTTTGCGGGTCTTGATACGAGTGTCAAGAATGTGAACACTCATCTGTCTAATGAGGTCAAAAAGTTTGATGAAAAACTAAGTAATATTACGCAAGCAGTTCAAGGCGATGCATTGTTATGGGGCAAGACTAAAGGTGCGTTTGTAGCGACGCATGGGGACAATAAAGAGAACAGCAAGCTTACATCACTTGCAGCTGGCTCTATAGTATCAGGCTCGAGTGATGCGATTACGGGTGGACAGATTTATGATCTGCAAAAACAGTTTGCGACGTATTTTGGTGGAGGTGCTGGCTATGAAAATGGAAAATGGGTTGCACCCACATTCAAACTTAAAACTGTCAATGATGATGGTAGCACTGGTGAGGAAAAGGTTTACAATAGTGTAGCGGAAGCACTTGCGGGTGTTGCAAATTCTATCACGAATGTTCATAATGATGTAAGTAATGTTGTCAGTGATAGCCTTGCCAAGCAGGATGATAATACGAAGGTTATCACTATTGGTAAAGAAGTAGAAGGTACAGAACTCAACATTGCCAACAGTAAGAAAGAAGACCGGATACTTTCAGGTGTTAAGGCAGGAGTGCTTTCAGCAGAATCGACAGAAGTTGTAAATGGCTCTCAGTTATTTGCGACTAATAAAAATGTTACGACAGTGACTACTAATCTAGACAGTGTTTCTAAAAATACATCGAGCTATTTAGGTGGTGGTGCTGATGTTCTTGTAGGCAATCTTCCGACGTATGTTGTTGGTGGTCAGTCATATCATGATGTTGGCTCAGCCTTTAGCGGTGTTGATACATCGCTGACAGATCTTCATAATGAGCTTTCTAAGAACAGCAATGAACTTACACAGACCATTGAGCAGAATGCTTTGTTGTGGAATGATGAAGCCAATGCCTTTGTCGCGCGTCATGTAAAGAACAAAGAGAAAGATGGTCAAGTTATAGCGGAACAAGAAAACAGCAAATTAAAATTTTTATTAGATGGAGAAATTTCTAAAGGTTCAACGGATGCTATCACGGGTGGTCAGCTTTATTCGCTGAACGAACAACTTGCAACCTATTTTGGTGGTGGTGCAGGTTATGATGAGCAAGGACAATGGAAGGCTCCAAGTTTTGTGATCAAGAAAGTTGATGCGGAAGGTAAAGAAAGTGAAGAAAGCTATAAGAGTGTAGCGGAAGCACTTTCTGATATTAGTAGTTCTGTCACAAATGTTCATAATGATGTTACCAATGTTGTCAGTGATAGCCTTGTCAAGCAGGATGAAAAGACGAAAATTATCACTATTGGTAAAGAAGTAGAAGGCAGTGAAATCAACATAGCCAACAAGACTGGTACGGATCGGACACTTTCAGGTGTTGGTGAAGCAACAAAGGATAATGAAGCTGTTAACAAAGGTCAGCTTGATAAAGGTTTGAAGGATCTTTCTA
>NZ_JBHIOU010000058.1:0-1907 GCF_042195705.1 Bartonella sp. AP72JLCBS
TTGATTACCTTCGTAGCATCATCCTGCTTAACAAGACTATCTCCTACAACTTTATTAATCTCATTCTGAAGCTCTTTATGAATATTCATGAATGAATCACCAACACCAGCAAAGGCAGACGCAACATCATCATAGCTCTGCTCTTCAACGGCACTGCCATCTTCTTTGACGATCTTAACTTTGAAGCTTGGAGTACTCCATTGACCTTCTTTATATTCAGCGCCACCACCTAAATAAGTTGCAACAGTCTTATTCGTCTCAAAAAGCTGAGAACCATTGACCGCTTCACTTGAGCTTGCAGAAACCTCTCCATTGGAAAGAAACTTAATTTTACTGTTGCCTTTCTCATCACCCTCTCCATGTGTTGCTACAAACGCCTTTTCAGAATCACTCCACAACAACGCATTCTGCTTAATATTTTCAGTAACCTCCGTGTTGTTTTGAGTAAACTCTTTTTGAAGATTCTCAAAAGATGTTCCTACACCAGCAAATGCTTCCGATACAGTATCATACTTCTTCTCTTCAACTTTAGTACCATCCTCATTAACGATCTTAACTTTGAAACTTGGAGCCGTCCAAGCGCCACCTGCATAACTAGCATCACCACCTAAAGACTGCGCAACACTGTTACCTAGAGCATATAGCTGATTTCCTGCTACAGCATCGCTTGAGCTAGCAGTAATATCACCATTTGCAAGTGATGTGATTTTGCTGTGTGTCTTCTCACCATCTTTTTCTCCATGCAAGGCGACAAAAGCACCTTCAGCCTTGCTCCATGATAAAGAATCTTGTGCAACTCCTTCTGAAACTTCCTTAATACGAGCGTTGATAGTGCTCATGCTGTCATTAATGTCATTAAAAGCACCTGCAACATTATTACTGCTCTTCTTATCACCTTTCGTACCATCATTGCTGAAAGTCTGAATTTGGAAATCCGGATCTTGCCATTCGCCTTTCTCATTATAACCAGCACCACCACCAAAATAGCCAGCAAACTGTTTTTGCAGATCATAAATCTGTCCACCCGTAATCGCATCACTCGAGCCTGATACTATAGAGCCAGCTGCAAGTGATGTAAGCTTGCTGTTCTCTTTATTGTCCCCATGCGTCGCTACAAACGCATCTGCGTCCTTATTCCACAACAGCGCATCGCCTTGAACTTCCTGAGTAATATTCGTAATGTTTTCAGTAAGTTCATTAAACTTATTCGTTAGGTTGTTATTCACATTCTTGAAATTCGTATCAATACCTTCAATGGCTAAACCAACATCACCATAGGATTTTTCTACTACCTCGCCTTTTGCATCAACACTGGATAATTTATAGGTTGGATCCGTGAAAGTACCATCTTTAAAGCTTGTACCTCCACCTAAGTATTTCGCAATATCCTGAGAAACCTTAGAAATCTGACCGCCATTAACCGCATCATGCGAATTCTCACTAATCTGACCTTCGGCAACATTATGCAAACCAACAGGTGCAGAACCCTTACCTTTACCCAAAGTCACACTCGCATAATTAGTGCTGCTATTATCATCACCTGTTTTATCGTAATGAACAACAGCCGATTCATCAGACTGAAGATTGTTAGAAAGCTCCTTCAGACTTTTATCAAGCTGGTCTTTATTAACAGCTTCATTACCTCTCACGGCTTCTTTCACACCGGAAAGAATTCTATCCCCTTTGTCTTTATTTGCGATATTGATTTCATTGCCTTCTACTTCTGTACCAATATTGATAACTTTTGTCTTTTCATCCTGCTTGGCAAGACTATCACTGACTACATTGGTCACATCATTGTGAACATTCGTAATAGAACTTGCAACACCTGCAAGTGCTTCCGCTACACTATTGTAAACCTTTTCCTCACCAGTGCTACCATCATCATTGACAGTTTTAAGTTTGAA
>NZ_JBHIOU010000059.1:0-1826 GCF_042195705.1 Bartonella sp. AP72JLCBS
GCAAGTGCTTCCGCTACACTATTGTAAACCTTTTCCTCACCAGTGCTACCATCATCATTGACAGTTTTAAGTTTGAAGGTGGGTGCAACCCATTCTCCCTTTTCATTATAACCTGCTCCTCCACCAAAATAGGTCGCAAATGTTTGATTCATTGAATAAAGTTGGTTGCCAGTGATCGCTTCTGTTGAACCTTTAGAAACTTCTCCATCTAATAGAAACTTCAATTTGCTATTGTTTCCTTCCGTTCCATGCTTAGCTACAAATGCATTGGCTTCATTATTCCAATTCAAAGAATCCTGTGCGACTCCTTCAGAAACTTCCTTAATCCTCTGATTGACATTCTTGATATTTGTATCAAGTCCTTCAAAAGCTGAACCAACATTGGTAAAAGGTTTGGCTGTTATCTTACCATCTTTATCAATCTCCGATAAACTATAGGTCGGCCCAGTAAACACACCATTATTAAAAGCTGCATTGCCTCCTAAATAAGTAACAACCTTATCATTCGTTTCAAAAAGCTGACTACCCGTTACAGCATCTGTTGATTTAGCGCTAATCTCACCATTTGCAAGGAACGTAATTCTACTGTTTTCTTGTGTCCTGACAGCTCTGCCTTTTTCTTCTTTGCTCTTCTCATGACGCGCGACAAAGGCATTGGCTTCATCATTCCACAACAAAGCATTCTGCTCAATGGTCTGTGTAAGTTCATTGCTGTTCTTAGAAAGCTCATTATGAAGATCTGTCAGCGATGTATCAACACCGCTAAAGGCTGAGCCAACATCATGATATGACTGACCACCAACAACATACGTCGGAAGATTGCCTACAAGAACATCAGCACCACCACCTAAATAGCTCGATGTATTTTTAGAAACACTGTCTAGATTAGTAGTCACTGTCGTAACATTTTTATTAGTCGCAAATAACTGAGAGCCATTTACAACTTCTGTCGATTCTGCTGAAAGCACTCCTGCCTTAACACCTGAAAGTATCCGGTCTTCTTTCTTACTGTTGGCAATATTGAGTTCTGTACCTTCTACTTCTTTACCAATAGTGATAACCTTCGTATTATCATCCTGCTTAGCAAGGCTATCACTGACAACATTAGTTACATCATTATGAACATTCGTAATAGAACTTGCAACACCCGCAAGTGCTTCCGCTACACTATTGTAAACCTTTTCCTCACCAGTGCTACCATCATCATTGACAGTTTTAAGTTTGAATGTGGGTGCAACCCATTTTCCATTTTCATAGCCAGCACCTCCACCAAAATAGGTCGCAACTGTTTGATTGATTGAATAAAGCTGATTGCCCGTGATCGCTTCTGTCGAACCTTTAGAAATTTCTCCATCTAATAGAAACTTCAATTTGCTATTGTTTCCTTCCGTTCCATGCTTAGCTACAAATGCATTGGCTTCATTATTCCAATTCAAAGAATCCTGTGCGACTCCTTCAGAAACTTCCTTAATCCTCTGATTGACATTCTTGATATTTGTATCAAGTCCTTCAAAAGCTGAACCAACATTGGTAAAAGGTTTGGCTGTTATCTTACCATCTTTATCAATCTCCGATAAACTATAGGTCGGCCCAGTAAACACACCATTATTAAAAGCTGCATTGCCTCCTAAATAAGTAACAACCTTATCATTCGTTTCAAAAAGCTGACCGCCCGTTACAGCATCTGTTGATTTAGCGCTAATCTCACCATTTGCTAGAAACGTAATTCTACTGTTTTCTTGTGTCCTTACAGCTTTGCCTTTTTCTTCTTTACTCTTTTCATGACGCGCTACAAAGGCATCGGCTTCCTTGCTCCATAACAAAGA
>NZ_JBHIOU010000060.1:0-1787 GCF_042195705.1 Bartonella sp. AP72JLCBS
TTCATATTTTTTGGATACAGTTTTAGTGGTCATAGGTAGCTCCCTAATCTAATATTCAAACAAATTTTTAAATGAAAGAATTTTAAAGAGGGGCGCCCCCGCACCGCCGCTGCTTTTTAAACTATTGCATATTTCCGTGGATTTCTTCTCTTAAATATGCTAGTCCTTTAGACGTTATCTTTGTTGATGGTACGGTTTTTTCTGTACCATCATTTTTTTGAATAGTGATAACAGGACAATCCATAAGACCTTTTTTGATCTTATCTTGATAGGGTAACAGAGGGGCGCCAGGCGCTCTTCTGTAAACCCAATCATGTGCTCGTAAATAATTACTTAAATCCTTAGGTCTTACTTCCAATATTTTTGCTGCCTCTGTAATACCAAACAAGCCATCCGAGCGCTTTAGACCATCAAGAGCTATTGCTTTTGGTTTAAGAGTATTCACTTCATTTTTTAAAGTTTCTAATTGATTGATGCTCTCTAAGAGAAGTTTTTTAACTGTAAGGGGATTTTCTAAAGCACTTGCTAAATCTGTTTTCTTTTCTAATTCCTGCCACCGGTCAATTATTTTTGCACGCAATGTAGTGCTGTAGCCTGAAACTAAGATTAAGCATTCACGCTTTGGAAGGTTGTAACAAGGGAGGGTGCGACCTGTTGAATCTTTATAAACCCCTGCAAAATCACTGGGCCCAAATTTGGGCTCAGTAAAATCAACCGCCCCAAATTTGGGGCGTTAATTTCTTCAAGCATTTTCTTTATATCACGCATAACATGTTTATGCTGCTTACCACATAACTCTGCAATTTCAACACTAGACATAGTTTGAATGCTATCATCTATTTTGATTTGATTTACGTTTGTTAAATTTGTTTGATTTATATCGATTAAGGATTGCGGCATCTTTTTTTCCTAAAAATTTAATAAAAATTAAAAAGCAGGCGCCCCCGCCACGCCCGAGCCATTTACGCAGCGTCTTTTAGGCTATGTACATTATTCAAATCGGGGGTATAAGCTTTTAACAGAGGCACTATTGATTGAATTGGTTCAGATTGACCAAACTCTGTAATTATTGCTAAAATTTTTGTAAAATTTGGAATTTCGTTTTGGGATTTTAAAATCAAGACTTTTTCAAGATCTGCCATTAATTCCACTAAGGAATCGCTATATTCACCTTCAGTAGGATCAGTGTTAACTTCTTTAAACACAGCCATCCACAAATCACATAAGAAATCGGTGGTAATATTAATTTCGTTTTTTCCTTTAGAATTCATTTTATTAATCCTTACGAAAATATGGTTTTGAATTGACAACCCTATAAGGGCGCCGGGTGTTCAAAACACGGTCGTAAGTCCGTCGTCACACTTTTCTCATAAAGAGTCTTGTATGGTGCGACCACACCCGACATAATCGTTATATGCTAATGATAGCATAAAAGAAAGTCAGTATTTTAAGAGATGGGAAAAACCTTACGTGGTTTATCCGCTTACGATTAAGTGTTTTGAGCACTTACCAACCTTTCTAAACGAACCTTTCATTAATGTCAATACGTATTTTTTATTTTTTTCACTTTTTTTCATTTTGATACCTACCTAGTTGAATACCAAGTGCTTTCTCTAGCTCGTTGTCTATATCATCATAAGTTTTCACTGCTTTAACTGTACGTTTTTTGATTTCCCTATTCACCTCGTCTATCAACGCTTCACAACTCAAAACGCTTTTCGGAATACCACCCCCATATATCCAAGCTTTCACTTGCGCCTTGGTACTGTAATCAACATTCTCAGGCA
>NZ_JBHIOU010000061.1:0-1614 GCF_042195705.1 Bartonella sp. AP72JLCBS
TTGGCTATTACGCGGGTGTAAAAACATGATGGCATCAAGAGCAGGGACATCAATCCCTTCAGACAGACACCGAACATTGCTTAAAATCCGACAAACATTTTGCCCCGCATCTTCTTTAAGCCAATCCAGTTCCTCATTGCGTTTTTTGACGCTTTGCGTTCCGTCAATATGTCTTACTTCACAGTTTAGAAAGGGAACGGTTTGAAGGAAATCATCAATATGAGATTTGATAATTTTATTAAAGAGCTTTGTTATATATTGAGAGGTGTTAATGTCTTTGCAAAAAGCTAAAGCACATTGCATGGGCTCTGTATCATCATCAACAACAGCCGCTTGCTTATCTATTTTGGTAAGTGCTCTATAACAGCCAATAATTTTTGCCGCATCATCTAAATCAATTTCACGGTTTTCATTGGCAATAATCTCCTGTATGGCTGGTGTGATATAGGTTTCATTAATACCCAAGACCACAATCTTGTAAGGAGTTAAAAGTTCATTATCGACAGCTTCCGCGAATGTATAATGATGGAGTTGTTTGCCATAAAGCGTTTCATCGTCCATAGATGCGAGAACGGCATTGATCTCATCAGCGTGCCTTTTAGCAGTGTCACTAAAGATACGAGGCGTTGCTGTCATATACAGACGTTTTTTACCCCGAATGATGCTGTTATCATGAACCTTGATAAATTCAGATTCATTGTCTTCACTTCCCAACACAACACCAGTTGTTCTATGGGCTTCATCACAAATGATCAGATCAAATTCAGGTAACCCATGGTCTTTTTGTGCATCCGAAAGCACTTGGATAGAATGGTAAGTTGAAAAGATAACCGTCATTGCATCTGTTAGGTTTTCACGCGCTTCTTTGGCAAGGGCTTTTGCATCTGTTGTAGCAGGGAGAACAAGATCTGATGTTTCCATGCCAACAATATCATCTTGGTTCTTACGACGCTTGCCTACTTTTGTATCCGAACACACAGCAAAAGAACGCAAAGGTACTTGTGCATCGGCTGTCCATTCACGGATTGTTTGTGAGACTAAAGCCAGAGAAGGGACCAGAAACAAAACACGCTTGCCTTTCCCAGCAAGGGTTTCTGCTATCTTCAAACTGGTGAAAGTCTTCCCCGTACCACATGCCATGATCAGCTTGCCACGGTCTGCTTCTTTTAAACCTTCACAGACTTTCTTGATGGCTTCTTCTTGATGGGGACGAGGCTCTTTTATTGATTTAAGAACAATTTCTTTTTTAGTTGCAAATATTTGCCAATCTATACGACTGTTTTCCATATGACGAAGGTCAATGCGATAAACGGGTATCGCTTGTCCTTTGATCATGGCATTCACATTGTCACTTAATTCCACTTCCGTGGTATCGACGAGAAGGCGATATTTAAAGATGTCTTTTCCAGAGGCAGCGATAAAGCTATCAATATCTTTTTTACTGATCTGATGGTCAGCTTTATAAAACTTACATTGAATAGCCACATATCCCTCTTGATTGCGAAGCTTTGCCACCAGATCAATGCCGATATCATTTTTATTCCAACCTTCACGCTCTTTAGCCCATTCATAATAGGTTTCTACCTTTTCATATCGTCCATAATGGAGAGGGTC
>NZ_JBHIOU010000062.1:0-1574 GCF_042195705.1 Bartonella sp. AP72JLCBS
TTTGGTTTTTTATCCCGTTGGTTACAATCGGATCTTATCAATGTCATCGAGCAAGCAAAACAGCAACGTTATAACGACGTGGCATAAAAAAACCTTGTCACGTAAGGACGGACAAGGCTTTCTCAAGCTCATCAATCTAAGGATAGCACAATCCGTCCTGTGACGCAACGTTATAGGATTTAAAATGATGTGTTCTTTTAAGAATGCACGGGGTATTACTCGTGCCTTGCGTGGGGTTTGGCATAGGCGTTATGGAAGCCAACCAATCAAAAAGACTTTAGCTGATTTTACCTTTGCTACGCGTGCTTATAGCCAAGCCTTTGAGGTCCTTATAAGGCAAGCCCCGCATAATGCATATTTTTACGATCTCCTCTATTTTCTAAGGTAAATAACATGATACAAGATAATAAAAATATTTTAGAGAATCATACTCCTTTAAATGATAACGATAATGGCTCTTTAAATGATAAGACTTGTTTAGAAGCCATTCCTTATAAACAAGTATTGCAACAAAACGGTTGGGGGGAATTAAAGCCTATCACGGCGGCTCTTTTACCCGTCGAGCCTTTTGATCCATTACAGCTTCCCATGCCATTCATGGATTATGTTTATGACGTTTCAGAGCGTCAACAAGCCCCTATGGATTTTATTGCTGTCTCTGCTCTCTGTGCTTTGGCTGCTGTCATTGGCAATGGCGTGCGGATTGCCCCAAAACAACATGATGATTGGAAGATTGTCCCTAATCTCTGGGGCGCTCTTATTGGTCAACCTTCAACCATGAAAACACCTACCATGCAAGCCGCTTTAACTCCTATCACTTGCCTCCAAAAGAAATGGTATAAAGACTGGCTAAAGCAGAAAGAGAAACAAGAAATTGAAGAGATACTTGAAACTTTAGACAAATCCGAAAAGAAAAAACAAGCCCATAAAGCAATAAAAAAAGGAGATCTTGAAACAGCCCATGCTCTTTTGTCTGAAACCCTCTCTAAAGACAATGCGCGTGATGAGGATGTCTCTCGTTTTATTGTCAATGATGTGACCGTTGAAAAGCTTGGGGAACTTTTAAAAGAAAACCCCCGTGGTCTCTTAATGGTGCGTGATGAATTATCTGGTTTTTTAGCCAATCTGGAACGAAGAGAATATCAAACAGACCGTGCCTTTTATTTAACAGCTTTTAATGGAGAGGGTCAATTTACTTATGACCGGATTGGGCGTGGAACCATTTTTATTCCCAATGCAACCGTCTCTATTATAGGGGGCATTCAACCCTCTCGCATTCTGCCCTTTATACGCAATGTTTTATATGGCAAAGGCAATGATGGTTTCTTACAACACTTTCAAATGCTGGTCTTTCCCGATGAGACAAAAGATTGGAAATGGGTTGATAGACCGCCCAATCAAGAGGCATGGGAAACTTATGAAGGGGCATTTCGTTCTCTTTATGATAACCCCCTTGGTTCACCAGAACACCCTCTTGTGATGTGCTTTTCTGCTGAAGCTCAAGAGATCTTTCGTGAATGGATGCAAAAGATTTTTAAAGAAGCCAAAGAGAATAACCTTTCTGAAAGCTTACA
>NZ_JBHIOU010000063.1:0-1553 GCF_042195705.1 Bartonella sp. AP72JLCBS
CTTTCCACTTTGGTAATCACATTATTAACCTGTTCAGTCAATTTATTCTGAACATTCGTGATAGAACTTCCAACACCGGCAAGTGCATCCGCTACATCAGGATATTCTTTGTTTTCTGTTTCGCCATCATCCTTAACGGACTTAACAGTAAATTTAGGAGCGGTCCACGCGCCATTTTCATATTTAGCGCCACCACCTAAATACTTGGCTATATTCGTGGCTACAGTTGTAACATTTTGATTTGTAGTAAACAACTGAGAACCATTGACTGCTTCCGTCGACTCTTCCGAAAGCATTCCAGCGCCCACACCTGAAATGGTCCGAGGGTCGCTTTTAGGGCCGCTAAAATCAAGATCAAATCGTTCCCATAGATCCTTACCAATAGTGATAACTTTTGTCTCATCATTTTTCTTAAGAAGAATACTGCCTCTTACTTCATTAATTTCAGTATTTGTTGCCAAAAGTTGGGAACCATTGACCGCTTCGGTCGATTCTGCTGTGAGTGCGCCATTTTGAATGCCTGTTATCTTCTTACTACCAGCGTCAATACCACCCGTTGTTATTTTCGGTCCACCAGAAATCACTAAGCCCGTTGCATCTAAGGTACTGTTTCCTGCAGTTACTTTATTGACTGCAATATCCTTAGCTAGATCAAATTTTATATTATTATTATCTTTGCCTTTGCTAATTTGAAGATTTGTACTTCCAGCGGAAAAATCTACCGCGCTGTCCATGATAACGGTCTTACCATCCTTACCCCCAACAGATAGTTTCCAACCACCATTTCTTACGACACTTTCTAAGTCTTTTAACTGTACAACATTTACTGCATCGGCAGGATCACTACCAGCTGCTACACCTGTAATCTGCCGCGTCATGCCCGTACTTTTATTACCAACACTAACGGCACCCTGCGTACTTTTCCATTGCGTCTCAGTGTTGTGTGCAGGACCCTGCAACAAAGAAGTGTACCCTGAAACACCTGCAGCCCTATCAGCTATAGCATCACTTCCTATAGCAACACCGGCCCACTTTTCCGCTCTTGCCCTATCACCAATAACGGTGGTAGCAGGAGCGGAGGTTTGCGAACTGTTGCCGATATTAATAACAGCTTCATAATTGTCGCGTCCTGACTGTACCTGTATGTTGTTACCAATAGCAATAATCCCCACGCCATGCGCATTCGGACTGTTTCCTATTTTTATATCATTATTAGTTGCATATGTACTCACTCTCCTTGCTAAACTATTAACGCCAGACAGCAAAATATCATCACTATTATCTCCCTCAACAGGCAGCATCCCCCCTTTTTTAACAAATGTTTTTGGCAATTTTCGCACAGCAATATTATCCGCACTCATGCTTTTATCGTTAACCGCTATTCTTGTAAGCTGTAGCGCTTTCTTATCATCAACATTTCCAACTCGCGCAGAACGGCTACCTTCTGTCAAAACATTTACGATAGGACTCTTATCACTCTTACCAGAAAGGGTTTTGGTTAAAAAATTTGCGTAATCATCAGAATCATTCAAACCAGCAACAGAGAGAAGGCT
>NZ_JBHIOU010000064.1:0-1388 GCF_042195705.1 Bartonella sp. AP72JLCBS
GGGAGCAACGCTTATGATTTTTTGGCTAAAGAAATATTCTCTTATGTTTACAGCGGCTTTAGCCGTTTTTTTTATGGCTTTAGCCAAGGCATTTCAGCTTGGCAAGCAAAGCGAACGGCAAAAGCAAACAGAGAATGCTTTAAAGACAGCAACAACCCGTCTTGAGGTAGAAAATGAAGTTAATCGAAAAAGTGATGCTGGTGTGCGCTCTGAACTTTCTCGTTGGGTGCGCGGCAAATAGGTCTGTTTCTTGTGGTGGCTGGTTGCCCATTTATTTGGATAATAAGGATGTTGCGGTCATCAGTTCCAACCTTGCAAGAGATATTTTGAAGCATAACAAGCAGGGAGCCCATTTATGTGGTTGGAAAGATGGTCAAGAAACGAAGCAGCAAAGATAAAGGTCTTACAGAAACAGAACAACAGCTCCTTCACGAGATGATAGAGACCTATCAAGGCTTAAAGATGATGTCACGCATCATGAAATTGATAGCCTTTATTGTCTTTATGTTTGTAATAGATTTTTCCCGTTTTGTGGACGCCATAGAAAATAGCTTCTCACATCTTAAAAGATGGATAACAAAAAGTTAGATATCAAATCTCTCCTTTAAAAATATGATGAAACAAGAATTTACACAAACATTGTTTGCGTGGATGGGTGGTAAACACTATCTGCGTAAGAAAATTATACCGATTTTAAATAGCATTGACCATGAAACCTATGTTGAACCATTTTTAGGTTCTGGTGTTATTTTCCTAAATAAAAGACCAGCAAAATATTCTGTCATTAATGATTTGAATGGAGAGATCACGAATCTGTTTCAATGCGTTCAAAATGACTTTGATGATTTAGCCAAACGACTAGAATGGTTTGTTTGTTCAAGACAGTTGTTTTTTGAACTTGCGGCGATTGAACCAGAAAGCCTTTCCAAAGTTGAAAGAGCCGCCCGTTTTTTGTTTCTCCAACGTTGTGTGATGTATGGGAAAAAAGATTATGTCTCTTTTAGTTTTGGAAGGAAAAAGCCTATAGCATTTAATCCCGAAAAGCTGTTATCAAGGATGAGACGTGTTAGACAGAAGCTTCTTGATACGACGATCTTAAATTTGTCGTGGGAACGGGTTATCGAGCTATTTGATGCACCCGACAGTTTATTTTACCTAGACCCGCCTTATTTTGTAAAGAAGAAGTGTTACAGCTCTGGGAATTTTGTTGAAGATGATTTTGTGAGTATGGCAAAAGTTCTCAAAAGCATACAAGGCAAATTTGTCTTGAGTCTGAATGATTGTGATGCGGTTCGAGAGATTTTTAAGGATTTTGACTTTTTAGAATTAGAGACCCTTTGGACCTCTGGTTTTGCTAAAAAACCACCCAGAAAAGAACTCTTGATTCG
>NZ_JBHIOU010000065.1:0-1386 GCF_042195705.1 Bartonella sp. AP72JLCBS
AGCACTTGTCGTTTTAATTTTTCCAAATAGTTATACTGTATTTTGGTATTTAGATATCGTTTTTTGGTACTTTTTTTAGTTTATTCATTCTTTCTCATGTTGCATACACGCAGTTTAATAAACATGTCCATTTACGCGATACAATCATCTATTAAAAAGAAAGAGAGCTAGAGAAAGCACTTGGTATTCAATTAGGTAGGTATCAAAATGAAAAAAATTGAAAAAAATAAAAAATACGTATTGACATTAAAGAAAGGTTCGTTTAGAAAGGTCGACAAGTGCTTCAAAAACACTTAGCGATTAGCGGATAAACCACGATAAGGTTTCTCCCATCTTCAAAATACTGACTTTCTTTTATGCTGTCATTGGCATATAACGATTTTGTCGGGTGTAGTTGCGCTATACAATACCCTTATGGGAAAAGCGTGACGACGGACTAATCGCCGTGTTTTTGAGCGCCCGACGCCCTTATAGGGCTGTCAATTCAAAAACAATTTTACGATTAGGATTACTAGCATGAACGCTACAGTTAAAAAGAGAAAACCATCCAAAAAATATGAATTGACTAATGAAATAGATCATATGACTGGTCTCACATTATACCGTATACGCGCCTTAAAAGATTTTGGAGATGTCAAGGCGGGGGATTTAGGTGGTTTTATAGAAAATGAAAGCAACCTATCGCATTATGGTACGTGCTGGGTATATGATAAAGCCCGCGTTTTTCAAAATGCCCGCGTTTCTGGTAATGCAAAAGTAAGAAGCTTTTTTGTAGACGTTTGTGGGAATGCAAAAATTTATGGGAATGCTATTTTTGAAGCTATTTTTATGGGAGGCAATGCGCGTCTTTATGGGAATGCTCATATTAAAGGTGCTGTTGTAATTGAAGGCAATGCAAAGATTTATGATAATGCCTATGTAACTGATCATGCTCATATTTCTGATGATGCCGTCATTTGTGATAATGCTCATGTTGGAGGCAATGCAAAAATAAGCGGTGCTGCTTATATTTGTGATGACGCGCGTGTTTTCGATGATGCCGTTGTATGTGGTGCTCTTATCTCAGGAGATTCTTATGTTCATAGCGCCGCTTCTTTAACAGCAGATGATCATATTTGGAATGAAGCATATCCCGAATTTGGTAGTGAAGATGATTATTATCGTCATGAGTATTATGATGATTTTGAAGACTATTATGATGCTGATCTTGAATCGGAAAATGATGACGATTTAGAATGTGAATTAGAATGTGAAAAAGAAGCTGCTTAATTAAACAATAGGGCGGTGCGGGGGCGCCTCCTTATAACCATTTCATTTAAAAATTTGTTTGAATATTAGATTAGGGAGCTACCTATGACCACTAAAACTGTATCCAAAAAATATGAA
>NZ_JBHIOU010000066.1:0-1340 GCF_042195705.1 Bartonella sp. AP72JLCBS
ACCTTATTAAGGTCCGGTACTCCACATTCTAAAAGTATTTTATTTCTCCATAATGCTGGAGAAAGTGAGGGAATTGAGTTAACACATCCAGTGATACTTAACAGAGCTATACAACTCAATAGTTTTAAGATTTTCTTCATTATTCCCCTCTTTCAATGGATTTATTTACAATAAAAAAGCTCATAAGCCTGTTGATATTTCCTGTCACCGCTTCATTAAAACAACGGTGAACAATATTGAGATGTTAGATTGAGAAAACAGTCCCGCCATTCCAAGAGAAGGCAAGGATGGCAGATTGTTGATCATCACAAGAAAGACTTAAGGATAGCATTCATATTGTTCTGGATGCTTTTTACAAAAAGGGCTGTTTAAGCGCTTCTTGACACTGCGCTGTGGAACAACAGCACCTGGACGACAAATCGGGAGATTTTCGGCTTTATGGTTTACACACCATCCCCCCCTTTCATCTTTATAGCGGAAACCTGATTGAACCATACAAGCATGAATTGTTGCTATTGCATTGTTGCTTAAATTTCTGTTTTCTGGAAATACATCATAAGGAGCTGGCATACCACATTCTAACAAGGCTTTTCCTATTTCAGTAAAATCAGTAACACCATTTTTCTCCCACGCGCTCAAATACCCCCCAGGAGTTTTATTAAACTGACATCCTGCAATACCTAACAAAGT
Source organism: Bartonella sp. AP72JLCBS (assembly GCF_042195705.1). Lineage (NCBI taxonomy): Bacteria > Pseudomonadati > Pseudomonadota > Alphaproteobacteria > Hyphomicrobiales > Bartonellaceae > Bartonella > Bartonella sp. AP72JLCBS. Next base: position 691 of record NZ_JBHIOU010000066.1, read on the forward strand.
TACAGCACTTAATAATTTTAGAGTTTGTTTCATTTTTTACTCCATGATTTACTTAAAGGAAATTGTTCACGATGAGATGAGCCATAATTATAGCGACATTTTGGACTCGCATCTCCAAGACAAGTATGGGGACTTATGGGATTCATGACCACTCTCCACCATTCTGTCAAAACGTTACTACCAGCAGGTATTGTCTCATAAGTATAGCCATTGCCGCCAATAATTCTACTTACAAAGTCATATCTATTCCCATCAAAGCCAATAGTGGTTTGTTTGCCATCACTCACATAACCTAACAGACCGGATGCAACTAAAGCATTAAAGGCTGGTCCATAGAAATTGATATTCGTGTTGTCGGCTATCCCGTGCACACCTTCTTGTTTGAAAGAATTCAGCATATTCCCCAATGTCATGGTACCACGGCTATGTCCATAAAGTTCTAACCCTGTAATACCATGGCTATACACCAAATCTTTCGCTTCTTGTGTGGAATTGGTCAAACCCCAAAAGTTATTTTCCATAAACTTCTGATAGCCTGCTACCAGAAGTTCTGAGATAGCAGAATCGGCTTCTGGGAACACAACAAAATAAAGCGGATTATTTTTATCCTTCGCATGTTGCTCTGCATAAACAGCGGCTTCCTCTGGTGG
>NZ_JBHIOU010000067.1:0-1317 GCF_042195705.1 Bartonella sp. AP72JLCBS
TGTTTTGCTTGCTCGATGACATTCAAAAGATCCGATTGTAACCAACGGGATAAAAAACCAAATTTTAAAGGTTTTGGGAGAGAGCCATTGGTAGCATGACGGCGGGACACTCATATGAAGCAATTTTGCACTTTCACGGTCAGTTAAAAGAATATCATTTTCTGTCATTCTAAAATCCTTTCATTCTCAAAAAATAGAAACAAATCATAACCATTTATTAACCACATTTTGGTTCATTTTTGAAGGTATTTTATTTATAGAAAACAATATGTTATCATATAATTTCTGATGTGATAATTTATGACTCTTATTGAGAAAGAATGAGAGAAAAGAGAGCTAAAGTTATCCACAGATAATGGGGTTATGCACCCCATATCTTAAGATTGACCCGTGACATAAGCCGCCCATTTATCCATATAAACGCGGCGCTGTTCTAAATAGTCAGTCCGACAATAGGCACGTTCTGCTTGCCCTCCTACTATATGAGCTAGAATAGTTTCAGCGACCTCATAAGGGGCATCGGTTGTTTCAGCGAGCCAATTGCGTAAACTAGAGCGAAAACCATGCGGACGTGCTTCAATTTTATTTTTTCTCATATACGTAGCCATACATTTCTCAGCGAGGGAACCACGACCTCTAGCAGAAAAAAAGAAATCATTACGAGAAAGCAAGCGCGCTTGTTTTAGAATTTCTAATGCTTCTGTTGATAGAGGCACGCGAAATTCTGTTGTGGTATCACGCTTTCCTTTCATATTCTCAGCAGGAATTGTCCATATATCGCCATCAATTTGATCTTCACGAATATGACGCAAGGAATTAGTACGAACCCCTGTAAGGATAAGCAGACGCAAAGCAAGATGTGTTATGTTTTGTGTTTTACAGAGTAACTGATAAAAAGCTGGTATATCTTTCCAATCCATTGCTGGTCTATTAATGATCTTATGACGTTGTTTTCCTAAGAGAGCTTTTGCTTTTTCTGTTGCTTGTAAATCAACATCCAAACCCAAAGCAGCCGCATGTTTGAGACAAAGATTAAGACGTATCAATGCTATCTGAGCTGTTCCAGCTTTTGTATGCCAAATGGGAGAAAGCGTATCGCGTATCTCTGTTTGTGTAATCTCTGAAACGGGGAGGCAACCTAATTTAGGGAGAATGTAAAGCCGCAAAGGTGAAAACCAATCACTAGCCTTACTATCTCTTTTTAATTCGGCTTTACGACTTTCAAAAGCATCTACGGCAATGTCTTTTAAGTAATGGAGATTGCTTATTGCTTCACGCTTTTGTTTATCGCGTTCTTTAATGGGGTCACGCCCCTCA
>NZ_JBHIOU010000068.1:0-1299 GCF_042195705.1 Bartonella sp. AP72JLCBS
GGATAGATTTGCGTCCAGAAGATTTTTTTTATCCCGAGCGCTTGCAGAGATTAATGCAAGAGCAACACCCCCCAATGACTACATTTGCAAAAAGTTCCGGCGTTGATAGCGCGCGTGAGACTTTGCAGCCTTAAGGAGGTGATGATGGCTGTAGAAAAGAAATACGAACTTACTGATGAAACAATTGAGTTTGATGGCAGAACACTTCACCGCATTCGTGCACTGAGAGACTTTGGTGATGTTAAAGCAGGTGATTTAGGAGGCTATATCGAGAAAGAAGACAACCTAAGTCATGAAGGTGATTGTTGGGTTGGGAATAGGGCATGGGTTTATGGTGATGCACGTGTTTTTGGCAATGCCAAGGTTCTTGGTTTTTCTCATGTTTATGACAATGCCCGTGTTTATGAGAATGCCAATGTTCTTTTAGCAGCTGCGATTTATGGCAACGCCAAGGTTTGTGGTAATGCGCATGTATTTGGCAATGCCAAGGTTTGTGATGAAGCTGCGGTTTTTGGTAATGCTTACGTTTACGATAATATCCATGTTTATGGCAGCGCCAAGGTTTATGGCAACGCCAAGGTTTGTGGTTATGCCAAGGTTTGTGATGCTGCTAAGGTGTTCGGTCATGCCGTGGTTTATGGTAAGGCCAAGATTTATGGAAATGCATATGTTTGCGGCACTGAAGAATATGGTGGCGACAGAGTTTATATGTGTTCACATAATGCAAATGAAGCGCATAAGAATGATGATGGTAAGCCTCGTGTAGAGCTTATACCGCCGTTGGCACTGATTGAAATCGGCAAAGTTTTAGAGTTTGGGGCAAAGAAGTACGGAGCAAACAATTGGCGTAATGGCATGCACTGGAGCAGGTTTCACGGTGCTGCTTTACGTCATTTATTAGCATGGTTTGGTGGAGAGCATAAGGATGCTGAGAGTGATTTATCACACTTGGCACATGCGGCTTGTTGCATTCTTTTTTTAATGGAATGCGAAGCACAACAGATTGGTCATGATGACCGCCCTCATAAAAATTAAAGGAGATAAAGATGAGTTCGAATGAGATTTTATGGATAGCAGTGGTTTCAGTTTTGCTCTTAAGCGGAGTGATGTTTCGTATTGCATTGCATTATCGCGATCAAGTTAAAGCACTTAAAGAGCAGGTTCAAGATATTAAGAAAAAAATGAAAGAGAATGAGTTTAGGTATTTAAAGGAAAGCAAGCAGACAATTGATGAATGTGATGCGGATCTTGAAGAACGTGACAAGGAAATTAAACAACTGAAGCAAGAGATTGAAGAAC
>NZ_JBHIOU010000069.1:0-1284 GCF_042195705.1 Bartonella sp. AP72JLCBS
ATAGAAATGCGTGCAAAGCGCTTCGGTTTAACGCTACAGGAGGCAAAAAATCCACTTTCTGGTACCTATATCGGGCGTCTTTGTTTGCAAGGCGTGATTACTCAAGAGCAATATGATGCCGCGCAACAGTACCTACAGATAAGAAATAATTACCTTTGTGCAAAAGGCTTGCCTAATGCAATTTATGACGAAATGCCATCATCTTCTGATGATAAAGCAAGAGACAAGTGGGTAGCATTTGCAACAGAGCAGTTTATAAACATGCAAGAGGCACTAAAAGAAGCCCAATGCCTCTATAGACAGTATAATCTTCATGCTGCGTTACAATCCCTCGTTATAGAAGATCAAATGCTACCACACCTTGTGAATTCATTACGCGTTGCTCTTAATGTGCTTCAGAAACATTTTGATCGTAAATGACAATCTCTATTACGGTTTCATTATATCATATATCGTTGGTAAGTCTCTGCAAAATCTAGCGACTTGTTTAGTGTTTTCATAATCACCGGTGCTCACGTCAGATACTACAACTATCATTTGTGTTTTGGGGCTAATGCCAGTTCCAGTCGAATTACTAAGAAATTTTTTTGCATAATAAATCATTGGATTTTTGCTGTTATTGGATTCGTTGTATGCCCACATAAAATCTCTTTCACTCCAATTATGTTCATAACGTAAACGACTTATTACATTGGGTAGCATTGCCCATGACATTTCTTCATTATACTCACCCCGCAATAAATTCACAAAGCGTCCACATAAAATAACGAATACGTGACGATGCAATACAGGATCAAATTTGGAAGGCATCTTATGATGGCCACGGCTGTATACAAATTCTTGTGCTTGGCTTAGCTTATTAAAATGCGTAAAGCCAGTATATTCTTTACTCGCGTATTTGTCGTAAAGTTGATTATACTTCTCTATAGTATCTACACTTGTAAACATACGCGTCAATTTGTCTATAAATCCAAATGACGCTGATGCAGGTAGCGCTGATATAGAAAAGAAAGCTATAAATGTTATGATGCGTGTTATGGATAATGATTTCATCATTTTGAACCCTTAATTATTCATAAGTGCTGTTTAACCGATTCTTTTCAAATGTATCAATATGTGTCATTTTTATGTTGACAAAGTGTAGCAAATCGTATTTAATGACATTACTGTACTTAGGCGTATTGTGTCTAGAGAGGGAAATGTACAGTCAAAATCCCCGCAAATGCGGGGTTTTTTATTATCTGGAGGGCGTATTTTATGACATCACAAAATACACAGCAGGCT
>NZ_JBHIOU010000070.1:0-1205 GCF_042195705.1 Bartonella sp. AP72JLCBS
ATAGAAATGCGTGCAAAGCGCTTCGGTTTAACGCTACAGGAGGCAAAAAATCCACTTTCTGGTACCTATATCGGGCGGCTTTGTTTGCAAGGCGTGATTACTCAAGAGCAATATGATGCCGCGCAACAATACCTACAGATAAGAAACGACTATTTGTGTGCAAAAGGCTTGCCAAGTGCTGTTTATAATGAAATTCCGTCATCTTCTGATGATAAGGCAAGAGACAAGTGGGTAGAATTCGCAACAGAGCAGTTTATAAATATGCAAGAGGCACTTAAAGAAGCACAATGCCTCTATAAACAGTATAATCTTTATGCAGCGTTACAGTCCCTCGTTATAGAAGATCAAATGCTACCACACCTTGTGAATTCATTACGCGTTGCTCTTAATGCTCTTCAGAAACATTTTGATCGTTAAATGACAATCTCTATTACGGTTTCATTATATTGTATATCGTTCGTAAGTCTCTACAAAACCTAGCTGTTTTTTTTATGCCTCTCCCATTATCGACTCTCATACTAGACACTAAATCAACAACTTGTGTTTCGGGGTTAATGCCATTTCCACTCGGAGAACTAAGAAATTTTTTTGCGTAATAAAACATTGGATCTGTACTACTCATAGACATGTTGTATGCCCAAATAAAATTTTCTTCACTCCAATTATGTTCATAGCGTAAAGTATTTATTACACTAGGTAGCATCGCCCATGACATCTCCTTATTATAATCACCCCTTAGTAAATTCACAAAGCGTCCACATAAAACAATAAGTATGTGACGATGCCATACAGTGTCAAATTTGGCAGTTATATTTTGATAGCCATTTTTGTATGCAAATTGATTTGCTTCGTGTTGCTTGTCGAAATGCGTAAAGTCTTCATATTCTTTACTTGCATATTTATCGTAAAGTTGATTGTACTGCTCTATAGTATCTACACGTGTAAATGTACGTGTAAATCCAAATGACGCTGATGCAGATAGCGCTGATATAGAAAAGAAAGCTATAAATGTTATGATGCGTGTTATGGATAATGGTTTCATTATTTTGGATCCTTAATTATTCATAAGCGCTGTTTAACCGATTCCCTTTGAAATTATCAATATGTGTTATTTTTATGTTGACAAAGTGTAGCAAATCGTATTTAATGACATTGCTGTACTTAGGCGTATTGTGTCTAGAGAGGGAAATGTACAGTTCAAAATC
>NZ_JBHIOU010000071.1:0-1173 GCF_042195705.1 Bartonella sp. AP72JLCBS
GAAGAACATGACGACGAGGAAATTGATGAACTGAAGCAAGAGATTAAAGAACGTGAGGAGGAAATTAAAGAATTGAAGCAAAAGATAGATGCGTACCGAGAAGAGTTTAAACGGAAAAGTGAAAAGATACAGGCACTAAAAGCAGATGTTGCATCACGCGACGAGCAAGTTGAAAGACTAACACAAGAGCTTAAACAGCGTGATGAAGTAGTAAAAGCGCCGCCTCATAAGAATAAGAAGAGTAAGAAGAAAAGTAAGTGAGAAGATAGAGGTGGAAGATATGATACTTAAAAAGAAGTATGAATCTACTGATGAAACAATCGAAGTTAATGGAGTTACGCTTCACCGTATACGTGCTTTAAGAAATTTTAGAGATGTGTACGCAGGTGACTTAGGTGGCTTTATTGAAAATGAAAGCAATTTAAGTCATGAGGGAGACTGTTGGGTTGGGGACGATGCAAAGGTTTATGGTAGTGCTAGGGTTTACGGTCGAGCCAAGGTTTTTGGTAATGCCAACGTTTATGATAACGCTCATGTTTATGGCAATGCCATTGTTTATTTTGATGCTAAAGTTTTTGGTAATGCACATGTATACGGTACAGCAATAATTTGTGAAAATGCCCGTGTGTGTGGTGATGCATGGATTGATACAGGTTTTATTAGTGGTTGTGATTTAGTTAATAGTAGTAAAAAGAAATACGAACTTACAGACGATACAGTTGATCTCGGTCCTTTCAAGTTACACCGAATACGAGCATTGAGAAGCTTTGGCAAAGTAAAGAAAGGTGATTTAGGTGGCTGGGTAGAGAGTGAAGAGAACCTCAGTCACGAAGGTAATTGTTGGATTAGTGGTTTAGGGGCTGTTTTTGGTGGCGGCAGATTACGTGGTGATCACCTAGTTCCAAACTTTAATTACATTTCCAATACGACTTATGAATTGTCTATGTTAACACCACAACGATATATGGCATCTCTACCTTGGCACCGTAGAATATGGGAGCGACTCCGTTATTATTGGGAGTGCGGAATATGGCTTTAGAGCTTCATAAACGTGATGAATAATACAATTCTTTGTTTTGATCTAGGTACCAAAACAGGGTGGGCGATACGTGGTGCAAGTGGTGACATGTTCAGTGGTACCGTGAATTTTCAATCGCGCCGTTTTGAAGGCGG
>NZ_JBHIOU010000072.1:0-1158 GCF_042195705.1 Bartonella sp. AP72JLCBS
AATCTTGATGTTGATTTAGGAAAATTTCATCAATGGGTGGGGCGTGTTGGTGGGCGTTTAAGCAAGACGTTAGGTGTTGTGGAAGAGGGACGTGAAGTTTCTTTTTATAGTAAGCTTTCTTATTTGCATAGTTTTGAAGATAAGCAATTCGTTTCTTTTAAAAACGATTTTCAGTTAGGTTCCTTTGGTTCTTCTTTGGAAGCAGGGGTTGGGTTTAATGCCCGTCTCTCATCAAAACTTTCTCTTCGTGGAGATGTCACTTATCAGCATAGATTTAAGAAAATTGGTTTTTCTGGAACGAGTTTCTCTGCTGGATTGCGCCACCTTTTTTGATGAGCTGCAATATGTATTTTTAGTTAAAAGGCAGAAGATTTTTCGGCCTTTTAATGTATTAAAATTTATTTTGCTTCATCAATATGGTTATTTTTTGATATAAAAGATTACAATAGATGCTTTCTTTTATGCGATGAGAAATTTTTCTAAAATTTTTGATGTTAAGATATGAGGACAGATTTCATTGTGAATATGAAAAGTTTGAATGCTGAATGCTTTCGGCATAATCTTTCAAAAGAGACGATATAGGTGGTTGTTTTTGTCCATTTCTTTATTCATTTTTATAGATCATAAGTTTAGTCTTTATGAGTTTTATGCATTGTTTTGAATTTTGTTTTAGAACTTTATTCACGTTTATATCATTTATACGCATATTATTTGTTCCCTTTTTTAGGATATTTACTTAAGAATTTTGGATAAATACTTGTTTTTAGAACAAACAGAGGGAGTTTGAGGTCAAATTATAATAAAAGTAAAGTATGCTTTATCGTGTTGTTACGGTTGTTGTTTTGTAAATGATAGGTGGTAGAGAAATTTCGATAAGATACAGGATATTATTTTCATTGCGGTCATGCGCGGATATCATCATTCTTTTTTTAGCATTCAATATTTGCGCAGATTTTAGCACTCGAGAATATTCATAAGAAGTAATTCACCTTTTTTCAAAAGTCCTTCTTTGCATGCCAGCTTCGTTTGTGATGGACAAGGGGTTAATTGATTAAATATAAACAGGTTTGAAATGAAAGAAATTTATAATATTCAGTTTTTATTCAATATGTAAAATGATGAATGAGCATTCTGAATTATTGCATGAAATTTTCCTAA
>NZ_JBHIOU010000073.1:0-1143 GCF_042195705.1 Bartonella sp. AP72JLCBS
TAACAATCCAATCAAAAGCAAATGCATATTCAATAAATATCTGCAAAAAACGTTCTTTTTACATTTGGAAGCGTTGGTTTTTACAAAGCAGCTTTTCATAAGATAAATAAACAATTATGGTTTTTTGTTACCATTTTTATCAAGTCAATTTTATTAATAATAGTTATTAAAAAATCACAAAATTAGAATAACCACTTGAAAATATACCCATATGGGTATATTAATAATCATGAGTAAAATAAAACGTATCATATGGCTTGGTTCTTCACTCAAAGATATAAAAAGTCTTCCTGATCTTATTCAACAAAGGATTGGTTATGCTCTTTATCTTGCTCAGATAGGAGATAGAGGAGAAAATGTTAAGGTTCTCAAGGGGTTTGGATCTGCCAATGTTCTAGAAATTATTGAACGCGATATTCAAGGAACTTATCGCGCTGTTTATACGATACAATATAAAAAATCTCTTTATGTGTTGCATTGTTTTCAGAAAAAATCGACCCGTGGCATTGCAACACCAAAACCAGACATTAATCTGATTAAAGAACGTCTCAAGTTAGTAGAACAATTAGAAGGGAATTAAAATGATCAATGTTTTTCACGGTAGTTCCAATGTTTATGCGGATCTTGGCTTTTCAGATTCCAGAGAGATGCTTATCAAAGCGCAACTTGCTCATAAGATTAGTCAAATTCTGAAAGAAAAAAACTTAACACAAAAACAGGCTAGTCAACTTTTGAAAATGACTCAACCAAAACTGTCTAAACTCTTAAGTGGAGAATTTCGAGGAATTAGTGAAATGAAAATGCTTGAGTGTTTGGCAAAATTGGGAAACGATATAAAGATTATTGTTAATCCGAAAGAAGTTAAAACGCTTGAAGGACATTTTGAAGTTGTTTTTTCTTCTTAAACTTCTTTATGATTAGCTTTTTATGGTCTATTCATACATGGCAATCTTATATAAAAAATAGTCAAATGAATCACGTATAAAAGTGTGGATTCTTGAGTGGATTCATATAAAATAATTACAAACAAACTATTGACTTTATTGTATTTTTGTTTATAATGTCCTTCAACAAGCGTGACCATCCGACGACCGTTTTCAACATCAATGCTCCCTTCATCACTGTAATAATCAAGATCATTAT
>NZ_JBHIOU010000074.1:0-1140 GCF_042195705.1 Bartonella sp. AP72JLCBS
GGTTAATTTTATCGAAAAGTTGCGTGAAAACTGTAAAGTCCATGGAATTCCTCTTTAACGAATTTTCAACTTTTTATCACCTTGAAATATAGATACATGCTAAACGCTTCATTTGCATTTATACATTACCTAAGTATTTTCATTACGATATCTTAGCTTTGATAAAACCTTTGTGCCTCTCTGAATTGTTCAGATAGTACTGAATCTTCTACATCGGCTTTTGTTTTCATGAAAAAAGCAAATGTTGTAAAGAGCTTTATTGGTTAGATCTTATTTTAGGCATATTTTTGTTGTAAAAGGTTACAATTTTTCTATACAATTTACGTTTTTGTAGTTCGATAAGAGTCTCTTCGTCATCGCTTAAATTTCTGACCATTTGTAGCTTTGTATATTCATTTTGGATCATGGATGACATGGTCTTGATGCGCGTTTGCAGATCAAAAAGTTCTTTCAGATCTTGTGTTTTATTAATCTGCTCTAAGAAACTTTCCACTTGTCTAAAGCGCTTATCTATGTCTTTGAAAGTTTGTAAACTTACAGCTTTTTCGACAATTCCACTATATTTAAGACGTGTATTAATTATTTCGCGTATCTTATCATACGGCAATTTCTGGAAGCCGTGCCTTTTCTCGTCGAGAACAAGTTGACGAAAAACAGCTCTATAGTGCCCAACATATGTGGTTTGGTAGTTTGTGCTTGGGTCTGGGTAAACAAAAGGCGAAACTGGTAAGAAAAAACTAAAATTTTCTCCTAGTGTAGATGTTAGTACTTTATGCCCTATTATAAACTGATGGATTTTTTCCGCGTTTTCGATCTGCTTTTCGTTTTCTTCAATTTGTTGTTTTAACAATTTAATAATTTCCAGATATTCTGCTTTTGAAAAAGGAATTTGAACAGTTGAGCCTTGAGTTCCAGAACCCCAACTAAAGTTAGACGTTAGAGTTAAATTTATCATTCCCCAAAGGGTAATCATTCCTGTTATAATAAATCGCTTTTTCATATATTTGCTCGCTTGATTTCGGCAGGGATTGTTTTATTAATAGGCACGCGGTTCCTATCATTGGGCTGTTTTAGCTTTGGTGCTAATGCACAAGCCGATAAAAGGTTTGCAATCAAAATTACAAGAATGATCGACTTCAT
>NZ_JBHIOU010000075.1:0-1109 GCF_042195705.1 Bartonella sp. AP72JLCBS
TTTTAAATATCGGTAGAAAATTTTAGAAGGTGCGAAAACACGTCGAAATTGCTGGAAACGTAGAAAAATAAACAAATGGTATTATGTTAAAAAGTGTGTTGTAAAATAAATGTCATTAATTGTTTTCATGAACCGGACAGCAATCGGGCGACACATTTGAGCTATAATTTAATATTGAGGCAGTACAAAATTTGCGAGCTCTTCTACCTGCCGAAATACTGGAGTTATAAATTTACAAATTTAATGGAAGCTTCTTTTCGTATAGTAGGGAAGAATGAAACAAACCGTATTTCGAAATTCCACCCTAAATGGTACAACGGGGTACAGCGTATTAAACAGGTCGAATAGCAATGTCTGTTTGACGCATTGGTAAACGCGTCAGATGTAACGCATGAGGTCCCGGGTTCAATTCCTCCTAAGTGTATAATATTTTTTATGATTTTTTCTTATTTCAGAATTTTCAATTTACACAAGTTAAGAACAGGTTGCAAATTCAATGCATTCTAACCCATACCAGTCTAATTCGACAAGAAACATCTCTTAAAATCGTTTGATATTGAAATCCTACTGGAGCACGGGAACGGGGAAACGGGAGAACAGATGAACGGGGACACTTCAACGGGAGACGGGAACGGGGGGACGGGGCAATGGAACGGGAGAACGGGAATTAAAATGTGAAAGGGAATCGGGCGTCAGCTTTGATACATTATTTAAATTTGGGAGGGTAAGAAGTTCGAAATTCGGTCATATTCTATCAATATTTTTCCGTAGCAACGCACGGGTATTAAGCTAGTTTATACTTATAAAAGAGAGTTCTAACTGACTGACTCACTGACTGATAGTCACGATTCAGCCGAAACGGCCGGACCGAATTGCTTCAAATTTGGACACGAGCTTCCTTTTCGGATTTGAACGAGCGTAGCGAAGCCCGCTATTTGACATTCCACCCCTAAAGGGGTAAAATGGGGTTATAATTGGTTAGCCCGTATACCCCTGTATGCGGGCAACCAGCATCACGCGGCGTCTTTCGGAACCGTTCGGTCTGATTATTTCAATCTCGCGCGTTTTTGTTTACACTGCTATAGTGAGTTTATTTGCGACATATTTTC
>NZ_JBHIOU010000076.1:0-1094 GCF_042195705.1 Bartonella sp. AP72JLCBS
ATAAAGTTTGAGACATTGAATTATGCTATTCAGGATGTTCGGAAAGAAGCAAGACAAGCTGCTGCTATTGGTCTAGCGGTGTCCAACTTGCGTTACAATGATGCACCAGGAAAGTTAAGTGTTGCACTTGGTAGTGGTATATGGCTTAATCAGTCCGCATTTGCTCTTGGTGCTGGTTATACATCTGAAGATGGAAATATTCGCTCTAGTCTGTCTGTGACAAGTGCCGGAGGGCGCTGGGGTGTAGGTGTAGGATTAAGCTTAACTCTAAATTAATAAAATTTACTACGATTATTTTCAAAAACGCTTCTGTCTATACAAGACAGAGGCGAAAAGAGTTACACGATTAAAAGAACGACTCCCATAAATAACAATGCCAGCATTAATGTTGAAAATAAAAAAAGAGAAAATGTCTGAAGAGTGGTGTGTTTTACGCAAATTTGACAGAAGTCGTGGAGGGGGCTAGTTGGTTGTTACATGACAGTAAGCAGCGGATTAAGAAAGTTTTTGATGATACGAAAAAATATGTAGATAAATATTTTTCTGAATCCAAGGATAATGCGATGAGTAATGGTGTTAACGAATCGAAATCCTCCACCGATATGAAATTTGAAATGTTTAGTTATGCTATTGAAGATGTTCGGAAAGAAGCAAGACAAGCAGCGGCTGTTGGTTTGGCAGTGGTAGGTTTGCGTTATAACGATACACTAGGAAAGTTGATTGTTTCATTTGATAGCGGCGCATGGCGTGGACAATTCGCATTTGCTCTTGGTGCTGGTTATATATCAGAGGATGGCTTCATTTGCTCTAATATATCCGCAACGAGTTCTGCGGAGATTAGAGAAGAGATGTTGGCTTAAGATTAAAGCTGCGTTGATGATAGCAAGGGATTCTTTTAACAATATTTATTCTTATTTTATTAAATGAGGGTGAATATTTTTTTGTAGATGCACAGTATTTATCTAGAGATAAGCATAATATTTGATGAGGCTATAGACTGTGAGGTTTTATAGAAGATTTTCTATATTTTGTTGAAAAAAGATCACAGTAGAATCCATATTGCTAAAAAGTTATATTTTTATGTTGCTATTTTC
>NZ_JBHIOU010000077.1:0-1034 GCF_042195705.1 Bartonella sp. AP72JLCBS
GATACAGGGAGTATTCACACCATTCCGTGTGGAGGTCAGAGCTCGATTTGATCAGATCGAGCAGTTAATTCTTGGAGCTCTGACCTCCCCCTTCATTGTGCGACCCCGGTCTCCATCACCACCACCACCACCAGAGGCAGAGCCAGCAGATGCACCAGTCACTGCTGAGCACGACACTGACACCGATGCTTCTTAGATTTTTACTTTTCATACTTTTGTATTTTCTATATTTATTTTTGACTTGTACATGACTCAGAAAGGACATATTCCTTCTGAGATCATTCATAGCTTGTATATCGTTCAGTTATTAGTTATTTTCGTTACTGACCTATACTAAACTGTCTTGTGTGCGTGTGTGCAGAGATCCAACTTGAGAGAAATTGAGGAACTAACAAATACAACCCTAACAACATAACTCCTCACATACACAGGGCTTTATCAAACGCACAACTTGGAAGAGGGGAGTATTGTTTTAAATTACTTTTTCCCACACATTACACTTTCACTTATTATCTATTTTATTGTGCTTGCATGCATACATTGGGGACAATGTATATCTTAAGTGTGGGGGGGAGTTCACATGCTTATGCTCTTACTATACTCATGCTCACATGACACATGCTTTACTTGTGCACTCAATTGTCATGCTCATAGCTCAATATGGTTTACCCTAGTGCACAACGGTTGTATTCTTATGGTTTAGGAGGACTTTTAATCATTGCATCAACCTTGCTCGAAATTTTGGCTTGAATATTAGGGAATTTATGCTTTTTTTTTTAAATTCACATATAATTGTTCATTAGATCTTTTGGAAACTCGACCTAAAAGTTGTATGGACTAAGTTTATTTTCAGGGTGAATTGTGGCCTTTACTTGGCATAAAAGAAAAGAGAAAAAATAGAGAGTTGAAAAGAATTGAGAGAAAGAAAATATGAAAAAAAGATGAAAAAGAAAATAGTGAAAAAGAAAAGAAAAGAGCTATGAAAAGAAAGGAAAGAGGAAAATGAAAAGAAAGAAATAGATTGAGGAAAGAAA
>NZ_JBHIOU010000078.1:0-1005 GCF_042195705.1 Bartonella sp. AP72JLCBS
GCGGTGTGAGATGGAACAAAGAACAGCAGAATGGTTTCAAGCGCGCTTGGGTAAAGTCACCGCATCTAATGTTTACAACATTATCAGTAAGACAGCAAAAGGATTGCCTACGAGCAAATATGAAGACTACAAAATCAAACTCATAACGGAGCGCTTAACAGGCGAAACAAGCCCTTATTATGAAACTGAAGATATGAGATGGGGTATTGAACATGAAGAAGATGCCTTGAGAGAATATGGCTTCATTTATGATGCCAATATAACAAAGTGCGGCTTTATCCAACACCCCACAATAGAAATGGCGGGGGCTAGCCCCGATGGTCTCATTGGAGAAGACGGTTTAATCGAAGTCAAATGCCCGAGATCAGTAACACATATGCGCTTTTGTATAGGTGACGAAATCAAACCAGAATATCACGCACAAATGCAATTCCAAATGGCTTGTACAGGACGAAAATGGTGTGATTTCGTTAGCTATGACCCACGTTTTACGGGGGAATTCTTTCACTTGCGTATGAAAGTCAAGCGTGTTCTCCGTGATGATCAACAAATTGAACAGATCAATCAAGTTGTTGAAACCTTTTTAGCAGAGATAGAACGAGAGATAAAACAACTCTCAACAAAAGCTGCTTAACCTTATGGGGGTGTTTTGTTCCCCGCATATCTACAAGCACCCCCACCCTTCCTAACAACTTTCAAGTAATGCGTGATTCACGCCACATGTGAATTGCATCTCAATGTAAGGAGAAAAGATATGGCGCCTCGTAAAGCTATCATAACGCAAGCAGACATTGCACGAGCTTTAAGAGAAGCAAAAAAGCAAAAATGCGAACTCATAGAAATCAAACCTACCGGTGAACTGCTTATCTATCTTAAAGCAGATATTCCAATACCAAATTCAGTTAGCCACCCAGACAAACTTTTAGATTTGTCAAAGAATGAATATTACGAAACCGCACTCTTTAAGATGTAAAATACCATGCCAAAACCACGTCCTCCTCATCT
>NZ_JBHIOU010000079.1:0-1001 GCF_042195705.1 Bartonella sp. AP72JLCBS
CCTCAGAGGCGGCTGTATTCGCAGAATTTGTCGTTGCTGTCACCGTGTCTAATGAACTCTTGACCTCTCCAAGCCCTTGCTTCGTCGTATCAGCTTCTTCTTTTGCTTGCTCCGCAACACTCTTCGCTTCTTCTGCTGTCGACTTCGCAGTCTCGGCTACTTCCTTGGCTTCTTCTGATAAACTTTTTGCACTCAAAGCGGTTTGGCTTGCATGATCACTCGTGGATTTTGCTTCATTGGCTATTGTTTCTAAGCCTTCTGCTTTAGATTTTGCATCGCTAGCCTCTCTTAGTGCTTGATCTACTTTCTCTGTTACACTCTCTGCTGCACTTTTCGCCGCTTCCGCCAAACCCTTCGCTTCTGAAGCTGTTTGCGAGGCTTGTTCCACTCCTGTTTGCGCCGATTCGGCAACTCTCTTAACAGTTGCAACAGATTCCTTGACTTCAGCACAAGCATTCTTGGATTGTTCTGAAAGAGCCTTTGCCTCTTCTGCAATATCCTTGGCATCATCAGCTGTCCGTTTTGCGCCATCCGCCTTAAGACTTGCTTGTGTTGCTATCGTCTTAACTTCATGACTCGTCGCTACCGCGGTCGCTGCTACTTGGGTTGTCTCTGTTGCTGTTTGAGAAGCATCTTTCGCTGTTTGTTCTGCACGTTCAGCAATAGATTTCGATTCTTCTGCAACCTGTTGCGCACCATTCGCACGCGCCATGGCTTTTTCCGACTCTTGCCTTGCATTCACAACCTGTTCTAACGGCGCAAAGGTTTCATACGAATACAAAGATGCCGTCCCTAAAATCTTCGGAACAACAACGCTATCTTGCGAAGTTCCTTCTCTGATTTCCTCTTTCGTGGCTATTGGTATCAGATACTCATGACTATGATCAGGTATTTTCATCTGCTTTATTCCTCCATTAAACCTAAAATGAACACTCTTTCAAATCTTCAAACTCTTCTCTTAAGGTCTCTAAGCGCTTCTCTAAATCTTTCAGTGAACCATC
>NZ_JBHIOU010000081.1:0-999 GCF_042195705.1 Bartonella sp. AP72JLCBS
ATTTTGATTGCAAACCTTTTATCGGCTTGTGCATTAGCACCAAAGCTAAAACAGCCCAATGATAGGAACCGCGTGCCCATTAATAAAACAATCCCTGCCGAAATCAAGCGAGGAGACAGATGAAAAAGCGATTTATTATAACAGGAATGATTACCCTTTTGGGGATGATAAATTTGGCACATGCAAACAATGTTGATGGAAATCATGTAGGCGGTAACGTGCGGCTAAATCTTTTAAGGGCACAGATTCTTTCGGAATCAGATACTAAACAGAGTTCACCTGCTTCACCGCCACAATCTGCTTCACCGCCACCACCTGCTCTACCAGCGGAATATCTGGAGCTTATTGATCTATTAAAAAAAGGGGAAATTATTGAGCTCTTAAAAAAACAGCTTGCGTTAAAAAAAGAACAACTTTCGCAAACAGAAAAAACCTATCAGGCTATAACAAAGAGTCAGAAAACTGAACCTCAAAAAATAGACTTTTCTAGTTTTTTTCTCAAAGAGCCAGAATCGCTCTATAAGAGAGATGAGCTTTCAAGGGAATCATATCAAAAGCTATTGCAGGAGGAAGACAAAATTTCTGGGTCTTTTGATAAAATGGGCAAAGCTATTTCGGGGCGTTTACAATTTGCATCGATACTAGATAAAGCTGTAAGTTTAGAAACTGTTGAAAAAATAAAAGATCGTTTTCAATACCTCGCAAATCTATTAGGTGAAATTAAAACAAAAAAAAACCTGAAAGATATTGCAGATCTTCAAGCACATATCGATGGTTCGTTAGCCATGATCCAAAATGAATTTATAAAGATGGAAATGATAACGCATTTACGTAAGGCTGAGCAATCACTTATCAAAAAGAAAAGACGCGAAATTGATATGAGAATTTTTAACCATGAAGCAAAAGAGATGCCTATCATACGATGAAAACAAAAGCCGATGTAGAAGATTCAGTACTATCTGAACAATTCAGAGAGGCACAAAGGTTTTATCAAAGCTA
>NZ_JBHIOU010000082.1:0-988 GCF_042195705.1 Bartonella sp. AP72JLCBS
AAAATGCTATGTCTTCTACGGAATGCCTACTTTATTTTATTCGAGTCCCGAATCCTTTGTTTCCATTGTTAACTATCTCCCATTATTTTGTCAGAATCCTAATTCTATATTTTACTTTCGGAGTATATATGTTCTATGTTTTAGTTTCGAATCAAAACACTAATCCTTTCTTTTCTTTTCTTAATCTCTACTATTTTTGAATCAAAGACCTAATCCTATGTCATCTTCTACTAGTGTCTCCTATTTTTAAATCAAAACCCAAATGTTATGTTGTCTTCGGAATGGCTACTTTATTTGAGTCGAAACCCTTCTCTCTTATTTCTTCTGTGGACTATCTATCGCATATCTTTCAGTAAAAACCATAATCCTTTGTATTCCTTCTGGAATGTGTCCTTTGTTTTAGTTTTGAATAAAAACCCTAATACGTTCTTTTCTTTTTCGAATGTCTACTATTTTTGAATCAAAACAATAATTATGTGTTTTCTGAGAGTATTGTCTCCGGTTTTTCATTGGGAACCATAATCCTATGTCTTGTTTTCAAATGTCTCCTATTTTTCAACCAAAACCCAAATGCTATATTTTCTTCGGAATAGCTACTTCATTTGAGTCGAAACCCTAATCCTTTCCTTCCTTTGTTTACTATCTCCATCTTTCAGTCAAAATCCTAATCCTCTGTTTTCCTTCGGGAATGTGTCATATGTTTTAGTTTTGAATCAAAACCCTAATCCTTTATTTCCTTTTCTTAATGCCTACATTTTTTGAATCAAAGGCCTAAAACCATGTTATCTTACACTAGTGTCTCCTATTTTTCAATCAAAAAACAGTTGTTATGTTTTTTCTTTGGAATGCCTACTTTATTTGAGTCGAAACCCTAATCGCTTGTTTCTTTCGTGTGCTTTCTTTTCTGTCAGTCGAAACCCTAATCCTTCGTTTTCCTTCCGGAGTGCGTCCTATGTTTTAGTTTTGAATCAAAACCCTAATCCTTTCT
>NZ_JBHIOU010000083.1:0-946 GCF_042195705.1 Bartonella sp. AP72JLCBS
ACAATCAACGCCTTGTTGATGCCAATCGTGAACGTTGGCTGGAACAAGACAATAGCGGCTGGAATAGGTTGAATATGCTTATGAATGCCGGTCATGGTTTTGCAAGGAATTACGGCACGACAACGAATAATCATACAATCTCTAAGATAGAGGGCAATAATCCGTGGAAAAATGTAGGGACTATAGGTTCTTTAGCACTTCAAGCAGCACCGATGGCTTTTGGTTACATGGCAGGTGGTCCAATGGGAGCAGCGTTGGCAGGAGGAGCATCCAAGTTTTTTTTAGATTACATGAATCAAAAGAAAGCTCTGGAGAATAATTAAAGAATAGTTTTGTAGGAGAGTGTGATGGCATTTCCAATATTATTTCCATTAGCTGGGGCAGCTTTTATGGCAGCAAGAGCTGCGCCTCATGTTTTTAGGTATCTTGCTCCTAAAGCGGTTACAGGGGCGAATAGATTGGGACAATTAATAACAAAGAACCCCGTGGGGAATTTCATAACAAAGTACCCCAAAACCTCTCTATTTATGACTGGAATGTCAGGTATTGAAAGTATGATGACACCAGAGAAAGCACAAGCCCCATCCAACCCCTATTTACAGAATAGTCTGAATCCATATGGACCATTTATGCCCTATACGGCTCCTAAAGCGGAAATGCCTCTTGGATTTGATCAACATCCACCCATGCCAAATGCACTAGAGAGTACTCCACAAGAACTAAAACCTCATATTAATGAACAAACGCAACCATTAGCACCCGCTTCCCCAACACCGACTCCTGAACTGACAGATGCAGAGAAATTTTTACAGTCCAATACTTATAAGTTTTTTCAATCAGATGCGTATCAGAAGCTCAAAGATCTTTTTGCAGGTATGGCAGAATCTTCATCAGACGGTTCTGGGTGGGATGCGCTTGCAAGTGGTGTGAAGCATCTTAATGAAGG
>NZ_JBHIOU010000084.1:0-946 GCF_042195705.1 Bartonella sp. AP72JLCBS
CGGCCGTGTGAAATCTCTGTTTTGCTGCCTTTGAGTCTGCAGTACTCCGATTTGATCCGTTTTCACGCCGAACAGCATCTACGAGACTTCTTCTTCATCGAGGCCACCTGTCGGGCACACGACAAGTGGTAGGCCACGTCGTTTCGTCGTTTTGCTCCTTTTTGTTGAAGTTCTTCTTTCCTTTTTCTCGAGTTAGTTTCACGAACGCTTCTTCCTTTGTGTTTCTCCACTTGGGTTAGTATTTTGAGAGTAGTGGAGGTTGGCACGCGCCCGCAAAACAGTCCACGAGTTCTTGATCGATCATTGTTTTGGGAAAAACTCCTCGCGAAGCTTGATTATGACCTACTTTTGGTTCCTTTTTTCTCCAAATTGTCTTTACAACCCTATTTTCTCAAAAGAACACAAAAACACATGAATTAGTGATAAAATCTGCTCAAAGTAATGCTCATTCATGAATAATTGATATATAAAATTAGTATGATTCAAGCACTCATCAGTTTACCCTAGTCTACAATGGTCGTATTCTTATAGTTTAGGAGAACTTTTAACATTGTATCGATCATGCTCGAAGTTTTGACTTGAATCTTGGGAATTTATGCTCAAATTTTTTTGAAATTCACATAAATTGCTCATTAGATCTTTTGGAAACTCAAGTTCAAAGTTGTAGGGACTAAGGTTATTTTCATAGTGATTCGTGGCTTTTACTTGGCATATATGAAAAAAAAAGAGAGAGAGTTGAAAAAAAATTGAGAAGAAAAACATGAAAAGAATAGTGGAAAAAGAAATGAATGAAAAATAGTGAAAAGAAAAGAATATTGAAAAGAAAAAAAAACTAGAGAGTTGTGAAAAGAATCCAAGACTAGCCATCGGGGGTAGAAAGAGCTACCGCCTATGAAGTATGAAGCTACTCTCATAAGTCGGATACTTGTTATGCCCTAATGAGAGA
>NZ_JBHIOU010000085.1:0-939 GCF_042195705.1 Bartonella sp. AP72JLCBS
TCAGAATTTATAAACACTGGTTTATTCACAAATGCCTCCATACTGCCTATTGGCAAAAGTTATTTTCTAAGATATGGAGTGAATATATTTTCGTTTTACGGTAATGTCAACATAAAAATACCGTATAACGAAAATTATTTTATGAGTATTCATCTAAAGATTAGTGTGTTTTTATAGATATTTGGAGATTTTATGAAAGGTTATAAGACTGCCAAAAGAAAATTTTTACAATTGTCAAATGAAGAAAAAACAGCAGTTATCGCTTTTTTGATTCGATTAAAGTATGAAGAAACGCTAAAACTGCCCTCCGTTCTTCTTCATTGCAAGACGAATATAGATCATAAAAATCTTGATCTATCTTGCTTAAAGCCGGATACGGAGGATACTCCTTAAAGAAACTGTGTAGCTTCACTAGCTCTTCTGCAGTGATATCACGGTAGGCTTTAGAGTCAGAGTCATCAATCGATAATAAGCGCGTAATAGATGATGGACTCAATCCTAAATGTTGCCCTAAAGCCTTACGGCTTCCATGCCCCATTTCATTTAATTTTTCATTAATCCACATTTTTATTAGCTTTTGAAAATCCATTTTATTTTTCTCTCTTAAAATTATTAAATAATCAATATTGCGTATTACGAAAATTTTGCTTATATTTGCGTAATACGTAAATATATGACAGAAATTTTGGATTACATGATTACTCCAGCAGTTATGATTATAAAATATTTAGGTGGTGCAAAACGTGTGTCGTTGATTTCTCAATGCCATGTGTCTGCTGTTTATAAATGGACTTACCCCTTTGAAAAGCGAGAGGGTAAAGGCGGCATCATTCCAGCTAAATACCAAATTATGCTTTTGAACTACGCACGTGATCATGGGATAGATTTGCGTCCAGAAGATTTTTTTTATCCCGAGCGCTTGCAGAGATTAATGCAAGA
>NZ_JBHIOU010000086.1:0-933 GCF_042195705.1 Bartonella sp. AP72JLCBS
TCGCAACGATTAGTCGTTGGTTCAATACGCAAAATTTGGACAGCATTATCGGCTTGGTCGATAAATTTGATCATGTCCTTTTCTTCTAATAAAGGACCAGATTTAGCGAGATTTTGTTCTTCATTTTCGCACATCACTAAGAGAATTTCATCAGAATTTATAAACACTGGTTTATTCACAAATGCCTCCATATCAAAATATTAAATACATTTTGAAAAAAACGCCTTGACATAGGTTTTTTTTTTCGGGGTATGGTGCAGTGATAATTGTATTTTATGCATAAGTCAATTAAAATTTTGCATAAAACGCAAAAATAAATCT
This sequence comes from Bartonella sp. AP72JLCBS, assembly GCF_042195705.1. NCBI lineage: Bacteria > Pseudomonadati > Pseudomonadota > Alphaproteobacteria > Hyphomicrobiales > Bartonellaceae > Bartonella > Bartonella sp. AP72JLCBS. The sequence continues at coordinate 322 of NZ_JBHIOU010000086.1, forward strand.
TAAAATATATAATTAAATTATGCGCTATCCACAATTTGGGAGATGTTTATGAGCGATATAGATAAAAAAATAGAATCTGTTTTTTCATTATTCAATGAAAAAGAGCAGTTAATTATTACTTATTTTGTTTTTAATTTTTTTAATAATTCAAGAAAATCAAGCACCGCTTCTTTGTCAACTGGATCAAGTGATGCACATATTTTCATAAAATCTAAGTCTACTTCTTTGTAAAAACTGGGGGGAGGTTCGTTAAAAAATTCAGAAATCTTTACTAGTTCATCTATGGTTATATCTCGCGTTTTACCATTTTGATAGGTATTAAGCATGCGATTCACTGCTGATGGGTGTAGTTCTAAATGTGATGCTAATAATGTTTGTGCGCCGTGTCCTCGTTCGTTAAGACGCTCTTTAATCCATAGCTTAAGTTTGGACTGAATATCTTGTTCCATGGTTCGTATAATCCTTGAAAATATATTTTTATGCAAATGTGCAAAAATGATAAAAAAGCACAATTTCGTTGACTTATGCATAAAACGCAATTATTTATTGTGCTGTTATGGAGATTACATATGCCTTCGAGATTAATTATAAAATATTTAGGTGGTTTCAAAA
>NZ_JBHIOU010000087.1:0-918 GCF_042195705.1 Bartonella sp. AP72JLCBS
TACCAGAAAAACGACGGAAAGATGCTGTATTAGCTGTCGAATATGTCATGACAGCTAGTCCAGAATGGTGGGTAACAACTACTCCAGAACAGCAAAAAGAGTTCTTCAAGCGATCAAAACAGTGGTTAGTAGAAAAATACGGACAAAACCGCATAATCGCAGCTGTTGTCCATAGAGACGAAATTAGCCCCCATTTAAGCGCCTTCGTGGTGCCTTTAACACAAGATGGTAGATTATCCGCAAAAGAGTTCATTGGAAATCGAACCAAAATGACAAACGATCAAACAACCTTTGCGGAAATCATGCAAAACCTTGGTTTAGAGAGAGGTATACAGGGGAGTAAAGCACAACACCAAGCCGTTAAACGGCATTACGGAATTATCGGAAAAGAAAGCGAGTCATATATCGCCATTGATCCAGAAAAAATAGAACCAAAAAAGTTAAAACCAAGAGGATTTCTTGAGAAAATTGGATTAGCAACAGCATTTGAAACTTCCGAGTGTGTTGCTAGTCGATTAAGCAAAGAAGTAAACGAAAAATTTGCAAGTACAATCGCAATAGCCTCTAAAAGCCACGAAAATGCCCATAGAGCGACAAAGATGCAAAGAATGGTGGAATCCATAGGGAATAAATTAAAAGCGCTCCAAGAGCCATTTAAAGGGCTTAAAAACGATCAAATGAAAAAACTATTCGGTATTGCTGCATTGATGCGTCAAGAAAACGAACAAGAAAAATTGATCAAGCGTAGAGAACATTTTTTAAAAATGCGTGCAAAGAGACGTAAACGCAAGGGGGAAAAGGATAATGGTATTGGGGATTAGAGGGGTTTTTACCACCTTTATTTCATGATTTCGGAGCCGCGTGAGAAGGCTGAAACAATCCGTTTGGTTCTGGGTCAAGGTCGCCGTTAGGCGCCCC
>NZ_JBHIOU010000088.1:0-914 GCF_042195705.1 Bartonella sp. AP72JLCBS
AATTTACAAGCAGCCATTGTTTCGGCGGATCGTGATGTCAACATGGATGCCGGCAATAATATCACCCTATCAGAAAGCTATGATACCTCTAACGCAAAAGAAAAGCATGAAAAGTCTTTTGCTGGTGTGACAGGCTCTGTCAATGTGGGCATTCTTGGTGCCGTAAAAGATGTAAAGGATGCAGTCAAACGTTTTGGTCATGGGGATACAAAACACAAAATCGGCAATGGTCTTATTGCTGGTCTAAAAGGCTATGATCTCTATAGCAAAGGCAAAGGTCTTTATAATGAGATGAAGGGTGGAAACCTTAAACAGTCTATTCGTGATATTGCTGATGTTTCTGCTAGCGTAACCGTGGGCTTTAAGACAGAGAAGGCAGAAGCCTCTGTTCAGACCTCTACTGCGGTAACAGGTACAATAGAAGCAGGACGCGCTGTTAATATGCAAGCCCACAAAGGCAGCATCCATGGTGTTGGAGCCGATATTATTGCTGGTACAAACCCGATGCAAAGCAATGATGAACAGAGCGGGAATATCACCATGGAAGCAGGTAAAGATATCATCTTTGAAAGTGCGCAAAACACGCAGAGCACAGAAAACCACACGCAAAGCGCTTCAATGAATGTTGGGTATAGTTATGGTACCGGTGGTACAGGGTGGATGGGGAATGCTTCTTTTGGTAAAGGCAAGGGTTCCAGTGAGGAGGTTCACCAGAAGAACAGCCATATTATAGGCACTGGCACTGTTCATACCATAAGTCAGGGAAACACCATACTGGCAGGCGCCGTGGTTTCTGGAGAGCGTGTAGAAATGGAAGTAGGGGGTGATTTCTCCGTTACCAGCCGCAGTGATACGGGACAAAGTTCCAGCAAGCAAAACTCTGTTTCCATTGGTTATAATAGCCGAGAAAAGGA
>NZ_JBHIOU010000089.1:0-897 GCF_042195705.1 Bartonella sp. AP72JLCBS
GTGTGGGAAAAGCAATTGAAAATAAATACTCCCCTTCCTCCAAGTGTTGTGTTTGAGGAGTTATGTTGTTAGTGTTGTGTTCGTTGTTAGTTCCTCAATTTCTCTCAAATAGGATCTCTGCACGCACACACACAAAAGAGTTTAGTAGCTCTGCAACGGATAAAACTCTATGCGACTAACTACAACCTGCGTAATACCCTCAGAAGGAATGAATCCTTTCTGAGTACTAATAGTCCAAAATAAAATGAAAAATACAAAAGTGAGAAGTAAAAATCTAATGTCTAAGACGACTCTGCGTCGGTGTCCTGCTCCAAACTCGGCTAAGGTGCTGGTGCTGTCTTTGCCACTGCTGGTGGTGTCTCAGTATCTGGTGGTGGTGAGGGTCTAGACGTCAAGACCTGCTGAAGTAAGAGTGCCACCCTGTTAAAGCGGCCCATAACCTCACTGTGGAATGCTGTCAATGTAGCTCTGCCCTCGGCCACCTCAGCCTGTATCATACCCACGGCACTCTCAAGGCGCTCTAGTCGGTCCTGGCCTCGGGAAGGGGAGAACATCTGTACCGGAGGCTGATCCGATGCTGTGGTGGGTGATGCCTGCGTCTCTGTCTTTGTCGAAGGTAACTGTAATGTAGGTTGTGATCCTTCTCCCTGTGCTTGAGTTATCTTCAGAATATAGATCCCATCGCGTCTATGGCGTCTTGCCATCCCCATTAGTCTAAGGGTCTCCAAGGTGATAGGGGCCGGTGTCACTGTCTTTTTGGCCTTCCGCACGCCATCTCTGAGGCCCATCCCAATGAGAAGCCTCGTAATGAAGGGTCGTGTGCTTATGCTGAGGTTTTATCGTGGTTTTCAACGGATTCGTGTGCCTTTAATGTTGATTGATGAAGTATGGATCGTG
>NZ_JBHIOU010000090.1:0-876 GCF_042195705.1 Bartonella sp. AP72JLCBS
AAGCCCCATTCTCACGCGCCCAATCCTCTACAAATGTCAAATTATCAACTTGATCAAGAACGCCCTTGCCACTACATTCACAAATCAGAGCGCGCTTCTTTCCTAAAACTGTCTGTTGTATCTGGGTCGTGAATGCCGCTAAAAAGCGCTCGTCATCATCCAAAACAAGCCATAACTGTTTCTTGCCACTGCAAATCGCTTCAAGGAGCTCTTGCAACGTGATTTCATGTTTAAAACGTTCCACATACTCGCGAAACGACGCAATGATGTCTTCAAGGTATGGTGCTATACGCTCCATATCCCAAGACGTGGTCAAAAAGACTTTTGCCATTACCCTCTGCCTAAAGGACGTAAATCCACATTAAATCCTGTGATTTGGTTCCAATGAACACCTTCAGGAATACGCAATTTAAAGCGGTGATAACGATTGCGCGAACGACCATGATAAGCACCCGTGACATATGAACATGCCCTCTCTTGGTGCCATGTAATCGGCGTCTGATGATTGCGAAGCCGACGCTCTCCTATGCTTAAAAGACCTTCCGTCGTATCAACTTCAGCAAACATCTTCGTGATAAAGTTAAAACTTCCATCTGGTGCTCCCAATTCTTGCGAAACAACCGTTGCCTCCATCGGTGCTCCCGTAAACATAACAAGCCGATTTTCATCATCAAAAGCACCAAGCATTGGGGCGCCACTTTGCCAACGAGGGCTGTCTAAAGAAGCCGGCAATGTCTCAAGATTGATCGAGATCTCATCTAACTGTTCTAAAGTATAACCTGTCGTAAATACTGGAAACAACGTGAAAGGTTTTCCCTGTAGCGTCGACCATTTCTGCAATCCCCAATCATAGACAAAGGTCGTTTGCTCGTTATT
>NZ_JBHIOU010000091.1:0-869 GCF_042195705.1 Bartonella sp. AP72JLCBS
ATGGTTGTGTCTCATGCTTTGGAAGAAAAGCCTTTGGGGTGCATAGCGTTTAGAAGTGGCAATGGTGTTAAGATAATTGTAGGAGGCAAACAAAAGCTTTACAGTTATGATAGTCAAACCAAGGGTTGGAAAGACATAAGCCAAAGTGGTGTGACCTATCAAGCAAATGAAGAGAATAAATGGTCGTTTGCTCTTTTTAAAAACATGGTTATTGCGGTGAATAAAAATGATAAACCGCAAGTTTTCAAGGTCCTTAGTTCTGAACGGTTTGAAGATTTAGAAGGAAATCCACCGAAAGCAGGATTGGTTAAGGTTTGGGGACCTTTTGTTTGTTTGATGCAATTGACAGATAATCCCAATCGCATCCATTGGTCTGGAGAAGGCGATGAAACTCTATGGGAGACTCAATATAATGTTAGTGGTTATATGGATTTCCAAGATGGAGAATATGTGCAGGGGGCAACAGAAACAACCAATCCCCTTATTTTTCTTCGTTCCGCTATTTATGCTGGTTCTTTGACGTTAGGTTCCAAAAGCCCGTTTGCTTTTCAAAAGATCCAAGACAAGCGTGGAGCGCGCAGTTCAGCTTCTATAGCGTGTCGAGGGAGTGATGCTTTTTTTGCGAGTGATGGTGGCTTTTATCAGATCAGTGCTGATGGTCAACTTTTGCCGATAGGCTTTGAGAAGGTTGATAGAACGGTTTTTAAAACCTTTGATAAATTTGCTCTTGATGAGATGCAAGGGGTTATAGACCCCGTTGATAACCGAATTTACTGGTCAATAAAAAGAGGCAATAACGAGCAAACGACCTTTGTCTATGATTGGGGATTGCAGAAATGGTCGACGCTACAGGGAAAACCTTTCACGTT
>NZ_JBHIOU010000092.1:0-866 GCF_042195705.1 Bartonella sp. AP72JLCBS
ATGTAGTGGCAAGGGCGTTCTTGATCAAGTTGATAATTTGACATTTGTAGAGGATTGGGCGCGTGAGAATGGGGCTTTTGAGATAGAGATTTTAGGGCGTTTAGGTTGGAAACGTGCACTGAACAAACAAGGTTATGGCATAGATATGCTTTATTATAGGAAGGAATTGTGACATGGGGAGCAGTAGACCAGCAACGACAGAACAGAAGCAGGTGCAGACAAGTGCCCCTCCTGCTTGGATGCAGAATGTCTTTAAGCGAGGTGGTGCGGATGCGTATAATCTGTATGATACAGGGGCGGGTGGGAATGTTTATGGCGGTCCTCGTGTAGCGCCGTTAAGTGATCAAACGCGCTATGGAATTGGTGGTCTTGGAAGTATTCCACAGCATTATCAAAATCGCTCTTTGATGAATACGATTTACAATCCAACGTTGACAGCAAGCAATCTTGGAAGAGTGGCTTCTGGTGATATGGTTGGACAGAATCCGTCTTTTAATGCCGCCCTTCAAAATAGCTTAGACCGTGTAAGAGATACGATTAACAGCTCTTTTGCAGGTGCGGGTCGTTATGGGTCCGGTGCACATGCAGGTGTATTAGCAAATGAACTTGGTGCTTTGTCCACAAGTGCTACAGCAGACCAGTATAATCGTGATGCGGATCGCATGATGCAAGCCAATGCCATGATAGACCAAGCCAATCAAAATCAATTGGGCGCCTCAAATAACTTCTTACAGGGTTATGGGAATGCCTATTCCAATGCCATACAAGGGGGAGGTGTGCTTGATGCCCACAATCAACGCCTTGTTGATGCCAATCGTGAACGTTGGCTGGAACAAGACAATAGCGGCTGGAATAGGTTGAATATG
>NZ_JBHIOU010000093.1:0-857 GCF_042195705.1 Bartonella sp. AP72JLCBS
TTTTGAAGGTGTAAAAACCGTCAAAACCCCTTCAAAACGTATATTATTAGTTGAATTTATAGGTTGTGTTATCAATATGAGTTGTTTTTTTAAGATCTGTAAAATCTTAACCTATTGAAAAATAACGTTTTTACTTTTTATCGTTTTTTTATCTAAAAGGGGCAACCCTCAAAACTCAAAACCCCGTCAAAACCTATAGAGGTTGTGTTTTGGATATCTTTGACACAAGATTTAAAAGGACCTCTGTATGTTTCTTCTTTAAAAAATTATAAAACAAAAACCCTCAAAGATACTTTGTAAACCCTCTGTTGGTACGATAAGATCTTTGAAGGTTTTAAGAATAACAAAAGATTACAATGGCTTCATTGTTTGATGCTGTTGTTTTTAACGAAAGGGTGCCATTCATAACGTATGGTAGGGCGACTACCTTGTGAGCTATTTTCACTTGCTATTTGACGAATATGATTGGAACGACATAAGAGCTCTAAAGCTTGCTTAACGGCTCTATTATCTGTTAAACTGATCCAACTTCTTTGATGAATATCACGTAAAGTAAAAACATCGGGTAAATGATCACAGCGCTCGACAATCAATTTTGCCCCCTCTATTGCTAAGCTATCCGCCGCCGCATAGAGCCTTTTGACATGACTTAACAAATATTTTTCCCATCGCAAGGCTGTTTGAAGGGCATCTTTATTGATTTCAAAACGCCCCCCTTCGGTTAATTCAAAAATCAATGCAAGACTTACTATGGTCTTAGGCATTTTCAAAAGATGCGCTTGTAAGCTTTCAGAAAGGTTATTCTCTTTGGCTTCTTTAAAAATCTTTTGCATCCATTCACGAAAGATCTCTTGAGC
>NZ_JBHIOU010000094.1:0-850 GCF_042195705.1 Bartonella sp. AP72JLCBS
CATATTCAACCTATTCCAGCCGCTATTGTCTTGTTCCAGCCAACGTTCACGATTGGCATCAACAAGGCGTTGATTGTAGTCATTAAGAACAGATGACCCCTGCAACATATTCGAATAGGCATTATTATAAGAGGGGAATAAGTTGCCTATCATGCCTAAGCGATACTTATTAAAATCACCAAGTAAGGCATTAGCATGTAATATATCCTGCTTATTCTGACGGTAATGATTAATCCTAGCACTTTTAGACAATGCATCAAGTTCACGCGCCAACACTTTTGTATGTGCACCAGATCCATAACCACCAGCACCTACAAAAGAGCTGTTAATCGTATCTCTCACATCATCCATAGATTTTTTAAGTACATCTTCAAAATCCTGATCATAGCCCCCTTTATAACTAGAAGCCAATTCACCAATATTTCTTTCTGCCTGCATGGGAGTATTCATCAAATGATTCATATAATTTTGATATTGATGAGGAATAGCTCCAAGACCTCCGATTGCTTGGTAAGTTGGAGCACTTAAAGGTGCAACACGAGGTCCCCCATACACATTACCACCCATCCCTGTATCATACAGATTATACGCATCTGCACCCCCACGCTTAAAGACATTCTGCATCCAAGCGGGAGGGGCACTTGTCTGCACCTGCTTCTGTTCTGTCGTTGTTGGTGTCTTGCTCCCCATGTCACAATTCCTTCCTATAATAAAGCATATCTATGCCATAGCCTTGCTTGTCCAATGCGCGCTTCCAACCTAAACGACCCAAGATCTCTATCTCAAAAGCCCCATTCTCACGCGCCCAATCCTCTACAAATGTCAAATTATCAACTTGATCAAGAACGCC
>NZ_JBHIOU010000095.1:0-827 GCF_042195705.1 Bartonella sp. AP72JLCBS
CGTCGTGAAATGGGCTTGGGAGCGTTGCGAGATGTCTCTTTAAAACAAGCCCGTGAATTGGCAACTGGGTGGCGTTCGGTTTTACGTGAGGGGCGTGACCCCATTAAAGAACGCAATAAACAAAAGCGTGAGGCAATAAGCAATCTTCATTACTTAAAAGATATTGCCGTAGATGCTTTTGAAAGTCGGAAAGCTGAATTAAAAGATGATGGTAAGGCTTGTGATTGGTTTTCACCTTTACGTCTTTATATTCTCCCTAAATTAGGCTGTCTACCCGTTTCAGAGATTACTCAAACAGAGATACGCAATACTCTTGCCCCTATTTGGCATACAAAAGCTGCAACAGCAGAGAAAGCATTGATACGTCTTAATCTTTGTCTTAAACATGCGGCTGCATTAGGTTTGAATGTTGATTTACAAGCAACAGAAAAAGCACGCGCGCTCTTAGGCAAACAACGCCATAAAACGCAAAATTTTCCAGCTATGGATTGGAGAAAGGTTCCGGCTTTTTATAAAACACTTTGCGAAACAACAACAATGACACAACTGGCTTTACGTTTGCTTATTCTGACAGGCGTTCGTACTTTTCCTTTATGTCATATCCATAAAGATCAAGTTGATGGAGATATCTGGACTATCCCTGCTGAAAATATGAAAGGTTTGCGTGATACAACAAAAGAGTTTCGCGTGCCTTTATCATCTGAAGCATTAGAAATCTTAAAACAAGCGCGCCTTTTATCACGCAATGATTTCTTCTTTTCTGCAACAGGTCGCGGTCCCCTCGCGCATAGGTGTATGGCTCAATATATGAAACGTATTGGACTTGA
>NZ_JBHIOU010000096.1:0-821 GCF_042195705.1 Bartonella sp. AP72JLCBS
TTAATTTCAATGTGGTTTTTATCACAAAATCTTTAAATCGCTCTGTACGGTGCCTTTCTGTCAATTTAAACGCATATATATTCTCAAAATCATCAGCAAACTTCACTACTTTGCTGTTTTTTCGGATCCATAAGTGTCTTTAAGCGTAGATCGCTGTTGCAAGTTGATTGAAGCTTTCTGAAAGGTTATTTGCGAAATTGTTTGACGGTGGTTTATAACATGCGCTTTCATATAGTTTTTTCACTTCTGATTTTTTGTGTTTCTTAATTACCAATCCATATTCTGGATGCGTAATCCAATTATCCCAAGCGCTTTGCCAATCGCGTTCATTTGCATTTCGACATGGGTTGGATTTTGAAAAGCGTACAAATTTTTCAAATTCTGATAAGGCTTCATCATGCGTTAATCCTTGTTCAGTTGCGTATTGAAAATCGGGTTTGAAATCTTCTAGTATTCTTTCAACTTCTTGTTTTTCCCTTATTTTCTTTGTTCCTTCAAAAAAGTTTGCTTTCTCTGGAAAATAAGCAGGCATTATCTTATCAACGATTTCTGAAAGTTGTTTTCCAACCTTTTTAACTTTTCGTGAAGGCAATTTCTCAATCATCGCTTCGTCAATTTGCCATCGGTTATTAGCTTTGTTTGAAGTGTTGGTATTTTGCTCGCGAATGATTGGTTGTTTGGTTTCTATCGTTTTGATTTGTTCTGATTGGCTTTCAACATCACACTCGATTGGCTCGTCAACCAAATCGTTTGTTTCTAAATTTTCAAAATCAATTTCTCTTTTTGATAAAATAATATTTTTATTTTTTTTGTTATTGTTA
>NZ_JBHIOU010000097.1:0-816 GCF_042195705.1 Bartonella sp. AP72JLCBS
AGATAAGACAACGAGTCGTCTCACTATTGGTGCAAAAGTAGGTGGCGCAGAAATCAATATTGCAAATGAAAGCGGTGGGGATCGGATAATTTCTGGTGTTGGTGAAGCAAAGAACAATAATGACGCTGTTAACAAAAGCCAGCTTGATAGCAATATCAAGAATGTCAATGATAATGTAACAAATAAGTTTAGCGAACTTACTAAAAACATAACGAATATTACTCAGCAAGTTAAAGGTGATGCTTTGTTATGGAATGATGAAGCCAATGCCTTTGTAGCACGTCATGAAAAGAGCAAAGAAGAAAAAGGCAGAGCTGTAGCCACTCAAGATAACAGCAAAATTACGTTTCTTTTAGATGGTGATGTTTCTAAAGATTCAACGGATGCTGTCACGGGTGGACAGCTTTATTCGCTGAACGAACAACTTGCAACCTATTTTGGTGGAGGTGCAGGTTATGATGAGCAAGGACAATGGAAAGCTCCAAGTTTTAAGGTTAAGACAGTTAAGGATGATGGTAAATCTGAAGAGATAGACTATGGCAATGTGGCGGATGCTTTGGCTGGAGTTGGTAATTCTTTCACAAATATTAGAAATGAGATCAGCAAAGAGATTAATAATGAGATTGCCAATGTGAAAGGTGATAGCCTTGTTAAGAAAGATCAAGCAACCAATCTTATCACTATTGGTAAAGAAGTAGAAGGCAGTGAAATCAACATAGCCAACAAGACTGGTGCGGACCGGACACTTTCAGGTGTTGGTGAAGCAACAAAGGATAATGAAGCTGTTAACAAAGGTCAGCTTGATAAAGGTTTGAA
>NZ_JBHIOU010000098.1:0-801 GCF_042195705.1 Bartonella sp. AP72JLCBS
ACCAGCTCACAAGCTTACGAAACAAACCTTCATGAGAGAGATCAGATACATTGCTGTCTTTTTCTAAACGTTCATCATCATGCATCATTCTGCCATCCATGAGGTACTCTCATATTCCATTCTGCCGCTATAAGCTGGTCGCTTTTGTATTTCTTTTGGTGGTTTGTATGAAATACACATCAGTCCAAAGGCATCTGCCCCATGACTGGACCAATCATGCTCTGCTCCCAAGCCAATATTACGCTTCTCATCCCATTTCTCGTGATACCAGTTCAGTGCCTTACGTCCTGCTACTGTCGTCTTCTCATTAAACCAAACAGAAGGCAAAACACGGCGGACTGTTTCTATACGTATCTTAACAGCCCCTGCTCCCTGATTAGGGATAACTTTTGTTTGAAAGCCTGCCTGTTTAAGAGCGCTCTCAAAACTCACATTGTGCACACGGTCTCTGGTCGCACCGTCATGGGGGAGAACCATCAATGCCTTCTCATAACCATTTTGACGCAACCAACCGATATGTTCCGATAACGGCTGTCCCTGTGCTTCGTAATAATTAAGCACTCTGATCTCTCTACCAACAAATTGCGCTATCCATATCGCCGTGGCATCTGCCTTGGCGCCTGTCCCCCCAATATCCCAAAAGGCGCGTATCTGCATTAAAGGATCACGAGCAACACGCCCTATCCGCCCCTCTTGCTCGGCTGCCAACATTTCCTTTTGATAATAAGCGCCTTGAACCGCTGTAAGATAAGCCCCTTCCCAGATATGCTTATAGGTCTCTGGACGGTTTCTCAGATCATC
>NZ_JBHIOU010000099.1:0-791 GCF_042195705.1 Bartonella sp. AP72JLCBS
GACAGGCGCTCACCAAGATTTTTTAAAGTGGTGCGATAGTAAGAAGGATCATTTTTGAAAGCTGTTATCGCAGAACCAATATCATTGAGTGCAGCTTGATAGGTTTGTTTTAAGCGATCAGGGTTGAGAGCAGGAATGTCACTTTTATTGAGAAGGGAGTGCAATTCACTCCTAAGTTGGTCAAAATTGATATCATTGTCACTATTTTTTGCAAAAAACTGTTCAAGACTTTCGCTGTTTAAGTTTGCAAGTATAGGGGAAATATTGTTTTTTAGGCTGTCTACGGTTTGTTGGACCATGGAGCTGTTTTCTAGAGCCGTTTTAGCTCCTATCTTTGCTGTACTAGAAACCACGTGGATGGCTTGGAGGGTCATCAGCAATGTTATGAGAGCCCAGGTGAGAAAGCCATGAAGAATCCCTGAGGTTTCAGCAAAACGTCCAGCTACAAAGCCTCCCAAGGCTAGGCTAATCAGTGTAACGATAACAGAACCCACGCCAAAGGAGAGGAAAGAGCCTTCAAATGGGGTTGAAGAAGTGAAATCCATTTGGCTTAAGCCTAAAGCGGCGACCAGAAAAGAGAGGCAGATTGAGGTGGCAAGAGCCGTCACCAGTCCCGCAAAGATTGCGGACCATGAAATGGGTGTGTGAAAGAGTGAATATTTTTCTTCTAGAGATGTTTCTCCTAGAAAATTCGTATCGAATGGTGTGTTTTCAGGAATGCGAGTTTCCATGTTTTATCTCCTTGAATATGCTGGAGATACAATGCCTTTTTGCTAATTATGTTCCAAAAG
>NZ_JBHIOU010000100.1:0-789 GCF_042195705.1 Bartonella sp. AP72JLCBS
AATGGCGAAGAGCAAGTTTGAACGAACAAAACCGCATGTTAATATTGGTACGATTGGTCACGTTGATCATGGGAAGACCTCGTTGACAGCAGCGATTACGAAATATTTTGGTGAATTTAAAGCTTATGACCAAATTGACGCTGCGCCAGAGGAACGTGCACGTGGAATTACTATTTCTACAGCACACGTTGAGTATGAAACGGAAAATCGTCACTATGCGCACGTTGATTGTCCAGGACACGCTGATTATGTGAAAAACATGATCACAGGGGCAGCACAGATGGATGGTGCTATTTTGGTTGTTTCAGCAGCTGATGGCCCAATGCCTCAGACACGTGAGCATATTTTGCTTGCACGTCAGGTTGGTGTTCCAGCAATTGTTGTTTTTCTTAATAAAGTTGATCAGGTTGATGATGCAGAACTTTTGGAGCTTGTAGAGCTTGAGGTTCGGGAACTTTTATCCAAATATGATTTCCCAGGCGATGATATACCAATTGTTAAGGGTTCTGCGTTGGCAGCTCTTGAGGATAAGGATAAAAGCATTGGTGAAGATGCTGTTCGTCTTTTAATGAGTGAAGTTGATAATTATATTCCAACCCCTGAACGTCCTGTTGATCAACCATTTTTGATGCCGATAGAGGATGTGTTTTCGATTTCGGGTCGTGGAACCGTTGTTACGGGTCGTGTTGAGCGTGGTGTTATTAAAGTTGGAGAGGAAATCGAGATTATCGGTATTCGTCCAACGTCTAAGACGACGGTTACAGGCGTTGAAATGTTCCGCAAGCTTTT
>NZ_JBHIOU010000101.1:0-778 GCF_042195705.1 Bartonella sp. AP72JLCBS
AGAACAGATGACCCCTGCAACATATTCGAATAGGCATTATTATAAGAGGGGAATAAGTTGCCTATCATGCCTAAGCGGTTTTCATTTAGTTGATCAATCATCGAATTGGCTTGCATCATATGCTGTAAATCTCTATCACGCTGGCGATACTTGATACGAGCTAATTCATCATTAAGCCCCCTCTGTAACTCATTGTTATGCGCACTAGAGCCATAAAGACCACTACCTAAAAACTGTCGATTAATACTATTTCTTATTTCACTTAAGCCCTCTTTAAGTTCCTCATCAAATTGAGAATTCGGTCCCATCAAACCACCAGATGCAATCCAGTTAAGGTTTCTCGCAGACGATGTTGGAGTATTCATCAAATGATTCATATAATTCTGATACTGATGAGGAATAGCTCCAAGACCTCCAATTGCTTGATAAGTTGGAGCACTTAAAGGTGCAACACGAGGTCCCCCATATACATTACCACCCATCCCTGTATCATACATGTTATACGCATCTGCACCCCCACGCTTAAAGACATTCTGCATCCAAGTTGGAGGGGCGCTTGTTTGTACCTGCTTCTGTTCTGTCGTTGTTGGTGTCTTGCTCCCCATGTCACAATTCCTTCCTATAATAAAGCATAGCTATGCCATAGCCTTGCTTGTCCAATGCGCGCTTCCAACCTAAACGACCCAAGATCTCCATTTCAGAAGCCCCATTCTCACGCGCCCAATCCTCTACAAATGTCAAATTATCAACTTGATCAAGAACGCCCTTGCCACTACAT
>NZ_JBHIOU010000102.1:0-748 GCF_042195705.1 Bartonella sp. AP72JLCBS
TTCATACTTACGAGTCCATCCAGCAGTTCAGGAAGATTCTTAATATCTTCTGTTCGAATATGTCGTGACCCGTGAATCCGGCATATCTTTTCTTCTTTGGAACAAAATTCTTCTGCATGTCATCGATCTGTTGATTTGCATGGAGTGTCTTCTCAGGTTGAGTGATCGTTGTTTGCTGGTTGACATCTCCTTGCCCTTCGTTTGCAGCTTCTTTATTTTCGGTAGCTGCTGCAATGTCTTTATCAGACTCCGGTACTGCCACAGAGTCTTTATTCGGTGACGGTGCCGGTAACGGCACAGCGTCTTCATTCACTTCAACTGTCACTGTGGGCTGAATTGTGTCTACCTTCGTGTGGCAACTATCGGATGCCACAGCCAGTGGCTCGAATATGGGGGGTTCACTGGCAAGGGATTCAATAATCCTGTCGACATCGCCAGTGACATCGTCAGGCGGACACACATCCATTGCAGCCGGCGGAACCACCGCTTGTCCTTTTTCCAATGGCGCGGTCGGAGCTAAAGTTGGCTGAGCCTCCGCCATTGTTGGTTCCACCACAATTGGTGCTTCTGTTGCATCGACGTCACCCGACGACGGGAGAGACATTGTTGGTTGCCTCCACGCAAGCCTCTTCCTGCGCGGTATTAATTCGAATGCTTGTGCAAATGCAATAAGGTTCCTGCCGACAATTGCTTCCGGTAGCTTTTATCACCGTAGCACAGGATCCTTGGGGTCTTGCCAAAATGCAAC
>NZ_JBHIOU010000103.1:0-719 GCF_042195705.1 Bartonella sp. AP72JLCBS
AGAAACTGGGCCGTGTGCGGCCTCTGTGCGAGCCGCACAGAGGCCGCACAGGTGGCTTGGAAAAGCCCTGATTCGCACGTCTTCGGTGTTCGGAACATGTACAAGCTTCATTTCTTCCTCAATCTCTTCCGGAACAACTCGAATATGGTTCATCCTTGTGAGAATGGTCCTTGAAACCCTGAAACAAGAATAAAACATCAAATGTGCAAAAAGGCGACGCGAAACGAACACAAGTCGCATGAAAGTGTATAAACTCATCAATGAAAACATGATGTATTTAGGCACTTATCAAATACCCCCAACTTGAGTATTTGCTTGTCCCAAGCAAATAGACATGAAGAACAAGAGAGACTGATAAGTGACTAAACACATACCTCAGGCTAGCAAGTAGTATTAAAGCAACATGTAGAACTCAAAACACCAAGCTATGACCACTTAAAATATTTCAAGCATTCAAAGGCCGAATCATGATGTGTGTGTGTGCAACCTACCAAGTTCAAGCCCTGTAGTCTAGGCAAGGTAACAGGACCCCGAGGACCACGTCTCAGTGCCAATCACACCATTACTTAGCGGAGTTCGGCCTTGAGGTGGTAGAGAAACTCCTAGTGGACTCCTAAGGATCTTTCCTCTTAAGATGTAATAACAACTTGTCAAAACACTTTATTTTGCTACGAAAACAATTTATTTTTGAAATTTTCTCATTTTCTGGACTAACGTGA
>NZ_JBHIOU010000104.1:0-714 GCF_042195705.1 Bartonella sp. AP72JLCBS
TCTGGTTAGGAGCAAGAACCCTTTTGGCTAGTAGGGTAGAGGAGCACTGTCCCTTTATTTTTCAATTCTTCTTCTTCTTTTTCATTCATTTTCTTTTCATTTTGATGACCAAGTTGAGAAACAAAACATAGAGGAAAGTCCTTAAGAGTCCATTAGGAAGTATGTCTAACACGTCAAGGCACGAAACCACTAGAATGGGTTAGCATCTAAGAGGGTCACGAAGGTAGCTGTTTTTCCTCACCTAGGTGTCCAAGGCTCTACTTAGGTGGTAAGTGCAAGGGAAATGCCAAGAATGACAAGAAATACTTAAGAGTGCAGGGTCGCAATTAGCTAGGTGTTTATCATGATTCTATGCTAGAATACACTCCATACAAAGCATGCCGTCCTAGGTTTTGAAAGAAAAACATGCAACAATCCAAAAATTGATTCAAATAAGTTCACGAATAAAACAAGTTTTCAAGTAAATACACCACCCCCCACTTAGAGTAGTACATTGCCCTCAATGTACTTAAATCAGCAGCAAAGTAAAAATAGGGAATGAAAACAAGGAAGGTAGGTTCGTGAACTTCCCTGAAACAGGTGGTGAGATACTAGAGGATCCTGAATCCGGGGTGATCATGCAGAGTCAACACAAAGAACGGAGAGAATAGATCATGTTACGTTGAGTTCAACCTAGAAGGAGAAAAGACGTCGTATCAAGCATTGAACAATCCC
>NZ_JBHIOU010000105.1:0-708 GCF_042195705.1 Bartonella sp. AP72JLCBS
AAGGGGTCGAGTTAGCACAAGGACACTGCAAGAGAGAGTGGTTTAGAGCTTTGGGGAGTTCTTTCTTCTCTTCTTGTTCTTTCTTCATTCTTTTCTTGTGTACCTTCCCTCAGGGGTCAACTGGCTATAGTGCCTTTGTTATGAACATTGTGGAATCTATTCTTATACACTCTTTATCAATCAACTATGGAGTTCTAATTGATGCTTGTGTTAAATCTTGTGTTTGCATAACTGTAGTGTATTCTTGAATGCATGGTTGTTAGGGTGACAGGCTAGCAAAACCGTAGTGTATTCTTGAGTGCATAGATGCAACATTGCTATTGAGCACACACACGTCTCATTGGGATGTACCGAGGTAGTTGATTAGATTGAGATAGAGTGCAGGAGGCAGTGTAAACCTCCAAAGAGATTTACTCTTGCATTTGTCAATTACTCTATCCTAATCTCCTCCGCCACCATTGTCATTATCTTTAGTTTCTTGTTTGTTTAGATATCACCCTTTTCTATTTGTTCACTAGACATCGAAGGATTGATAAGTACTTTAAGTACAGTTCCCTGAGGTTCGACAACCCTGCTCTTCATTGAGCACCACTGTATTACTTGTGTGCGACCCGTACACTTGCGGATAACGCATCATCAACCATATTGCCACAATCCTATATGGTTCAGCTTTTATATTATATTCAGAATCAGTTATACAATTTTCTA
>NZ_JBHIOU010000106.1:0-705 GCF_042195705.1 Bartonella sp. AP72JLCBS
AGGGCTTGGAGAGGTCAAGAGTTCATTAGACACGGTGACAGCAACGACAAATTCTGCGAATACAGCCGCCTCTGAGGCAAAAGTGTTAGCGGAAGAAGCGAAGAGTGCATTGACAGAAGTTTAAGAGAAGGCACAGAGGAACAGTGACAGTCTTTCTGAACTTCAAAGTAAGGTAGGTTCTCTTTCCACTAATTTTTTAGAGAATGTGCGTTTTCATCAACCTGACAGAATTCTGGAAGCCGATCCGAAAAATAGAAAAGGTCTTGTGATCAATGACGGGGCATGTTTTCGCTTTTATCATGGTGAAGAGAATGGGGGTAGGTACCTCTTTTACCGCATTCCAGGGCGTGGAAGGATGACTTTTGACGAAGATCTTGAAGCAGGAAAGGATTATTATATATATCTCATCTTAAAAGATCAGACGAATGAGCTATCCTTTGAGCTTTCGCAAAATCCGACGGCTCCTGATGGCTATACAAAGGATAATTCTGAAAAGATCGGTGGATTTCATACGCTATGTGCGGATGTTGGTGAGATTGAAGGTCATCTCTTATCGGGTTATCAAGCGGGGGATGTTTTGCCCAAGTCTGTTTGGTGTTTAAATCACCGCCCACGTAGTAGTCCAGAAGGGATGGTTTACAATCCGTGGCATAATATTTGGGTTGATATTTATCTTCAATCAGGGACAGGTGTAAATGCAAAGTC
>NZ_JBHIOU010000107.1:0-691 GCF_042195705.1 Bartonella sp. AP72JLCBS
CAGCTTTATTCCTTGCATCAGACGCTAGCGATGTATTTAGGAGGAGGAGCTAGCTATGAAGGTGGCGAATGGAGGGCTCCGGAATTCAAGGTTTCACAATTCAATTCTGATGGTAGTTCGTCAGAAAAGAAGATCTATCATGATGTAGCAGGAGCTTTTGATGGTGTCAGTGATGGTATGACGAGTATCAACGAGCGTATTCATGATGTTGAGAAGAATGTGGCGAGTAATGGTTTGAATTGGAATGAAGAAGAAGGCGCGTATGATGCGAAGCATGATGGTAAGTCGAGTAAGATTACGAATGTATTGGATGGTAAGATAGAAGAAGGCTCGCAAGAAGTTGTTAATGGTGGTCAGCTTTGGAGTACGAATGAGAGGGTAAAAGAGGTTGAAGACAAAGTAGATACGATAGATCAACATGTGAAAGATATTGAAGTAGCCGTAACGGATGGCGTTGTTTCCTATGACAAAGATAGTGATGGGAAAAAGACCAATAGCATTACGTTAGTAGGAGGCAATGACAGCGAACCTGTTATGATAGACAATGTAGCGGCAGGCAAGATTGAAGCAGGTTCTCAGCAAGCTGTTAATGGTGGTCAGTTGCATGATTATACTGAAGAGCAGATGAAGATAGTTCTTGAAGATGCCAATAAGTATACGGATGAGAAAGTTAGTGGTCTTGTCAATGATG
>NZ_JBHIOU010000108.1:0-691 GCF_042195705.1 Bartonella sp. AP72JLCBS
GAAAGTATTTCGAACTTGTTCTTTAAATACCATTAAAATTGTTAATTGAAAAGAAAATAAAAATATCGAAAATTAAATGTCCCGAGTTGTAAGATTTGGTAAAACCACCGCCAACTTGATTTTAATTTTTTTAAAAATTAATCATTTTAATCGCATTTTCAAAATAAGTTCGAAATGCCTTCCGATTGGCTCTAAGCATTTCCTTACTCGTGTCTTTCAATTATTGTCCACATTTCTGGCATAATTTCTGCGAAATCAACAGTAATTCTTTGTCCAAGGCATACTTGATAATCTGACATTTTTAAATAAATGCGAATTTCACCAAATTTGTTGGAAATAAGTGCCAACAACCTTATATCGAGAGAAAGAAAATTAAATTTTGCATCTACTGAGCAAGAAAAAATACATACTTCCACTTAAGAAAAAAAGTTATTAACGTACAAAAAACAATTTTTTGACAGTTAAAAATCTCAACAATGTTTTGACGAAGAGCTTTGTCTGAGTAGTGAAAACGATAGTACGTTTCTTCTCGAATCAAACTGTCCAAATCGCATTGCTCTAACTTTGATTAATCAAGAGATATTCAAAATGGCGTAAGACGCTGCAAAAGCAGTTTTTTCGGATTATCTCGAAAACCAACGATTTTAAGTGTGAAGAAAGCTAATCAAACTGACCTTTATTTTCAATAAGA
>NZ_JBHIOU010000109.1:0-690 GCF_042195705.1 Bartonella sp. AP72JLCBS
GGTAATTGCTGGGTGTATAATAAAGCTCGGGTCTTTCAAAATGCACGCGTCTTTGGAAATGCTAAAGTAAAAAGCTTTTTTGTTGATGTCTATGGTAATGCGCAAATTTATGGGAATGCTATTTTTGAAGGTATGACATTAAAGGACAATGCAAAACTTTCAGGCAATGCGCATGCTAACAACGCCGTTGTAATTGAAGGCAATGCACAAATTTATGATAACGCCCGTGTCACTGATCATGCTCATATTTCCGATAATGCTGTCATTTGTGATGATGCTCATGTCGGAGGCAATGCAAAAATAAGTGGCTCTGCTTACATTTGTGATGAATCGCGTGTTTTTGATGATGCCGTTATTTGTGATGCTCTTATCTCTGGTTCTTCATATATTCATAGCAATGCCTCTTTAACAGCTAATGAAGATATCTGTGATGATGCATATCCTGAGTTTGGTAGCGAAGATGATTATTATCGTCATGAGTATTATGCTGATTTTGAAGGGTATTATGACGATGATAATGACAGCGAATATGAAAGTGATGCTGCGTAAATGACACGCGCGGGCGCGGCGGGGGCGCCCTCCTTTAAACATCTCATTTAAAAATTTAAATCTCTATAAAGGAATTGTGCTCATGCAAAAGAAGTTTGCACTCACAAATGAAACGCGTGTAATTAATAATCATACCCTTTA
>NZ_JBHIOU010000110.1:0-685 GCF_042195705.1 Bartonella sp. AP72JLCBS
TCTCTTTATTGCACAAAACGTATCAAAAAGCAAGCTGTTAAGTAAAATAAAAATGGGATTCACACTGTAGATTCAGTGATTTATAATTATCATTTATTAAATCAATTTAAATCATAATGAATAAAATGAACGCTGTTAATTTACCTTCTTTTCAAACAGAAGAACAATCTTCTTTTCGTCAACTGCCCCATAATATTGAAGCAGAGAAAGCTTTGCTGGGTGCTATCATTATCAATAATAATGCTCTTGATAGCGTTTCTGATTTTTTAAAAGCAGAGCACTTTTTTGAACCGTTGCATCAAAAGCTTTTTGATATCATTTCACAAATTATTCAAAATGGAAAAGTTGCAGATCCCATTACTATTAAGCCCTTTGTTGAAAATGATGCGAAAATTGGTGACATCACTGTATATAATTACGTGGTGCGTTTAGCTAAAGAAGCTGTAACAATCATTAATACTAAAGATTATGGGAGTGTCATTTATGATCTGTTTATCCGACGCTCTTTAATTAACCTTGGCACTCAAGTTGTGAATAGAGCTTATGATGTTTCTGTAGAACTTACAACATCACAACAAATTGAAACTGTTGAAAATCAGTTGTTTGAATTGGCAGAAAAAGGAAAATATGGGGGTGGGTTTGAAAACTTTAATACAGCCATTGCAAAAGCACTTAACATGGCAAG
>NZ_JBHIOU010000111.1:0-683 GCF_042195705.1 Bartonella sp. AP72JLCBS
TTATTGAGTTGATCGACCACCAGATTTAAAGTGCCACCCGCTTGGACAAGACCAGGAACACTCTCCAAAGCTTCTGAGCGGATATGACGAAATTTGCCATCGGCTATATCTAAAGAAACATCGCGGCTTCCATCAGCTTTATAGCCATAACAATTGTCTGTATTTGCATTACAACCCATATAGGTGTTTTTATAAGTTGTTACACCCAAATTGGTGAGCACATTGGCGTGGATATCGGCATTTCCCCCTGCTTCTATAAAACTATAATGGTTGTCAATGTTATCGGCGTTAATGATGAGATCGCCGTGAGATTGTATCATCCCCTGAATGGTGGGCTTATGCGAAAACCCCTGCGTAACAGTTTCTTCTGTCATATGTGACTGATTATTCCATTGATACCGTCTTATATTACTTTTTGTTTTATCATATTTCCAAGTAAATGCCCTATAAAATGCTCCATCTTCCAAAGTTGCCGTGCCATACGTTTCTTCTTTGTTAGCCCAAAGATTTTTATCAAATACAAATACTTCCCTAGGTATATACTGGTGTGCAATAACTATTGTTCTATCCTCAAAGTGACCCTTTCCCCAAAGGTTGGGACCATCTTGATATAACATCCCATCACTGAGTTGATCAGAACCCTTTGGTTTTTGGAAAGAAATATCGCTATATTCCGTTTTTTC
>NZ_JBHIOU010000112.1:0-677 GCF_042195705.1 Bartonella sp. AP72JLCBS
TCATACTTAGCTTTACCACCTAAAGACTTCGCAACACCGCTCCCTAAGGCATATAGCTGATTACCCGCTACAGCATCCGTTGACGTTCTACTAATGTCGCCATTTTTAAGAGACGTTATCTTGCTGTTCTCTTTACTGTCTCCATGCGTCGTTACAAACGCACCTTTAGACTTATCCCACAACAAGGCGTCAGCCTGAGCAGTGGTAATTTCATTGGTAATCTCTTCGGTAATTTCATCCTTAACATGATCGATTTTATCTTTAACATTCTCGAATGAATCACCAACACCAGCAAAGGCAGACGCGACATCGTTATAACTCGAGGCAGTAACACTGCCATCAGATGAAAACTTTTTAACCGCGAATGTAGGCGCACTCCAAGTTCCATTCTCATACTTAGCCTTACCACCTAAAGACTTCGCAACACCGCTCCCTAGTGCATACAGCTGGTTACCCGCTACAGCATCACTTGAGTCTTTAGTTATAGATCCATTGGAAAGCGATGTTATCTTGCTGCTTGTATTCTCTTCACCATGCGTTGCTACAAACGCACCTTTAGACTTATCCCACAACAAGGCGTCAGCCTGAGCAGTGGTAATCTCATTGGTAATCTCTTTATGTAAATCCGTGAAAGAAGTTCCTACACCGGCAAACGCTGAAGCCACATCTGTATAGCT
>NZ_JBHIOU010000113.1:0-668 GCF_042195705.1 Bartonella sp. AP72JLCBS
CGATCCTAGCACATCTTCTGATCGAGTACACGAGCGATTGGATCGACTCGAAGCTGCAGTTACCCTCGTCCTTGAGAACCAAGCGCGGATTCTAGCTCGCCTGGAGCGCATTCAGCAGATTATTGAGGATGATGATGAGTCTGATGCACCAGCAGCACCAACAGCACCATCGGCACCAGGCGTCGATGCTTGAGAGTTCTCACTCATGAGACTATCTTTTATTTTGCATTTTCATTCTGTTTGCTTTACTTTATTCTGTGGACTTGTTTACTCAGAAAGGCTTCACCTTCTGAGAGGTATCTTTTAATTTTTAGTCTGTTGTGAGTTTATGCTTCATTGTTATATTTTCATGAACTCGTGTGTTTTTATTTTGATTGAGCTTCACTGAACCCCTTGTATCCGTGCAGATGGCTTTGAGAGTAATGGGATGATGTTTTTGTCATGATCACGACTATGACTTGGTCGTGTGAGCTTCACAACCGTTGCAAAGCAACACACCCTTAAGTTAGATTTCACTACACGATCCACGAGGAGTTCAGGGGAGTATTGCTTTTAATTGCATTTCCATCCACATTTTGCTTCTATCGTTGATATCTTTATTGTGCTTGCATGATTACATTGAGGGCAATGTAAATTTTAAGTGTGGGGAAGGGTTTACCTTATACATG
>NZ_JBHIOU010000114.1:0-663 GCF_042195705.1 Bartonella sp. AP72JLCBS
TTCAACAAGCGTGACCATCCGACGACCGTTTTCAACATCAATGCTCCCTTCATCACTGTAATAATCAAGATCATTATGGTGAACACCTTCATGAGAGCTCCCATCCCTTGCCCAATCTGCACTCAGCTCTGTCCAATGAGATTTGGGAAACATCTGCTTAGCTACTTCTAACGGCTTGCGGTCTACATACCACAAACGTTGTGCATCGGTTAAATTCGGTTGCACTGCCGCACTATCCCAGACCATTTTTAAAGGATCTAAACGCGTAATGACCGGTTCACCATCGAGGCTGTTCTCATAATCAAGCCGTGTATCAGTCCACCCCATGCCGCAGATAACCGCATCTTGGAAAGCATCACTATCAGCGTATTCTGCATGCGCCATGTCCCGAAACCATTCTGCTGCTCCTGTAAGCAATTCACTTGGCAATGCCTTCCCTATTTGACGAGGAATGAATTGCACTTCTCGCTTATTGTTGCGTTCTGAACCCACAACAGCATTCACAAGCGGAGCAATACGATTAAAAGTCATAACGGGGCGGCGTTGCTTTTTTAACGCCGATAAATCTTCTTCATTCCATTGATCACCATTGTAAAAACCAAAATCCTCCCGCGCATGTTCACGCCATTTGTTCACATGCTCCACATCTTCTTTGTACCAGCT
>NZ_JBHIOU010000115.1:0-651 GCF_042195705.1 Bartonella sp. AP72JLCBS
AAGCCAAGGGTAAAGCCGAGGTTATTATAGCAAAACAACGCCATGGTCCGACAGGAATCGTTCCCCTTGCCTTTCAATCCGATTTTACACGCTTTAGTGATTTATAACATAATGTAAAACATTAAATAATTGTTATTAGCTAACTGAAAACATTGTAAAAACACATAAAACATGTTATGATCTTTACATCATTTAATGGGACTTACAAACATGCTTAATAAAGTGATTTTAATTGGTCATTTAGGTGCCAATCCAGAAAGCAAAACAATGTCAACTGGCATCGAGGTGGTCAATTTTCGAATGGCAACGTCTGAGAGCTATACAGACAAGGCAACCAATAAGAGAATAGACAAAACCGAATGGCATTCCATTGTGGTGTTTAATCCACACTTGGCAAAAGTAGCACTCCAGTATCTGAATAAAGGCAGCAAAGTTTATATCGAGGGGCGACTACAAACCCGTAAATGGCAAGATAAAAACGGTGTTGATCGCTATGTAACAGAAGTCATATTGCCTCAGTACAAAGGCGAGTTAAAGCTTTTAGATGGCAAAAATGATGATAATCAAGAGCAGTCATCTGCTTATGACAGAAGCATTTACAGACCTCTTGATACGCCCCATACCGTTATGAATGACAGTGTTCCTTTTTAA
>NZ_JBHIOU010000116.1:0-642 GCF_042195705.1 Bartonella sp. AP72JLCBS
CGAAGGAACTCAGTAGCGCTTAACAGAAAATTGAAGTTAAAATTTAACAGTTTAATGCCAAAATCATTGCAATGGGTTGGTTGGAGTGTCCAAGGTGGAAGAAAACATGATGAAACATGGGAAAGCACTAAAAATAAAACAGGACTTCATTCAAGCATGACAGAAAAAATACCGCTCACTTCTATCATTCTTTCAAGCTAGGAAGTACTAAACATTAAAATCATAGCTATCATTGGTAATCATGCATGCAATACAATTAAAGTACCCCATCCCCACACCAGAGCTGTACATTGCCCTCAATGTACAAAAATCAACAGAGCATGGTGCAAAATATGCAGTAAAAATAACGGGATGAGATAAAGAGACTTCCCCAAATAGGCGATGAGATGAACGCCATATGATCGAACCGGGGCAAGTCGCGAGGCGCAAAGGGTGTGAAGCCTCGAGAACGATAAGTCCTGAAAGCACAATGAAAACATATCACAACCCAGGAAATAAAATAACCAGAGGGAGAGACGAGTGAGTCAAGACTAAAACAAGCAAAATACAGTTTAGGAGGGCCAGAACCCTGACTAACTACAAAGTACAAAGTACTAGCACACAAGTCTAGCAAAAATAACAAAAACAAAAGAACAGTAACTA
>NZ_JBHIOU010000117.1:0-641 GCF_042195705.1 Bartonella sp. AP72JLCBS
TTTCACCATCATAAGTGCCAGCATCAAAAGAGCTCTCATCATCAAAGACCGGTGCTCCAACTCTGTAATCTTCATTCCTAGCTTCATTCATTTCTGCATTCATTCTTTCACCTCTCTCAACTATGCATACCTCTGTGTAATGCTATTCGCTCTCGCATGATCTGATTGTGTGCCTGAGTATTGAGAAGCTTCTGCCGTTCAATCTCATAGCGTTGCTTCATCAGTTCCGCGTCTGTTTTTGCTCTCTCTTGATGCACAAACAGATCAATCTGCTTTTGTTGCAAATCCATCTGATGCATCTGTGCTTTCGTCTCTAAGTCTTGTTGCTTTTCCTGCAACTTCATTTCCTGCTCGGGGTCCATCTGCTGTTGTTGTGCCATTTGTTGCTGTTGGAACTTCTCACTCACACGATTGAGTAATGACGCAGGCAATGGAGAATAACGAAGTAGATCAAGCATAATATCCGGCGTAATCGCATTTTGAAGCAATGGAAGCAGTTGTGTGATGATACCGAAGGTGCGCTCTTTCTCATTCGGGCTGGTTGGCGCATCATCAACAACAATGTCATACTCGACACTCGTTACTTCTTCACGCGTCAATGGAATATATTGCGCATTCTCCTCACCAGATATCCGTACCAA
>NZ_JBHIOU010000118.1:0-640 GCF_042195705.1 Bartonella sp. AP72JLCBS
TGACAATGCTATCATTGCTGGCTATGTTTATGATAATGCCCATGTTTATGGCAATGCTGTTATTTCTGATAATTCCCATGTTTATGGTAATGCACATGTGTATGGCAAGGATATTATTTATGATAATGCCTATGTTTATGACAATGCTAGGGTTTATGAAAATGCTCGTATAGCAAATAACGTGCATGTTTATGAAAATGCCAATATTCATGGCATTGCTGTTATTCGTGAAAATGTCGGCGGGTCTACTAAAATAAAAACCTATACTGAACGTCTCTCTCCTTATGGTGAATTAGAGATTGTCTGGGTCTAACCAATAAAGCAGTGTAAATGAAAGTACAGGCGTGGCGGGGGCGCCCCTCTTTCAAATTTTCCCATTTCAAATTTTATCAACTGTTTATCACATTAGATTGTGAGGGTCTTCTATGTGCAAAAAATACGAATTAACCAGTGAAATCAAAAAAATCAAACATGCTCTTACTCGAAATATTATAAACCTTTATCGCATTAAAGCTTTAAAAGATTTCGATGATGTACAGGCGGGTGCTTTAGGCGGTTTTATCGAAAAGGAAGTTAACCTATCCCATGATGGTAATTGCTGGGTCTATGATGAGGCTTGTGTCTATGGTCATGCAAGAGT
>NZ_JBHIOU010000119.1:0-639 GCF_042195705.1 Bartonella sp. AP72JLCBS
GAATGAAGATTACAGAGTTGGAGCACCGGTCTTTGATGATGAGAGCTCTTTTGATGCTGGCACTTATGATGGTGAAACGATTGATAATGATGACATTACGTCTCCAGAGCCGGTTGTGCAGCCCGTTGAAAAGCCTTCAGAGATTGTTCCTAGTATAGAACAGCAGCGTATGGAGCAACAAGCCAAACAAGCCCGTGAAGCGCTTGTAAAGTTTTATGAACCCCAATCCCAGACGCCAATGGTTGAAGGTGAAAATGCACCCCCAGACCTACGTGAGGACCCTGTTCGTTTAGTGGCGTGGATGTTAGATAAGATTCAAAAGCAAGATGCGTATATTAGGGAACAGAAAGAAGCGCTAAGACAAGCTGAGGAACAGCAGCAGCACGATATGCGTCTTGGTGAATTTTTTAATAATTCTGTTAAGTCGTTTCAAAATAAATCCAGTGATTTTGATGCCGCGGCAAATTTTCTTTATGAGGCACGCGCAAAGGAATTGAGTTCTTGGTCATCACTTTATCCTGAGTATGGACAACAAAACACAATAGATGCGATTATAAGAGATCAATTGCATGCGCTTGTAGCGACTTGTGCACAAAGAGATCTCAATCCGGCAGAAGAAATTTATAGAATAGCACAAAA
>NZ_JBHIOU010000120.1:0-639 GCF_042195705.1 Bartonella sp. AP72JLCBS
GAATGGAGGGCTTTGGCTTATGAAAATTCAAGGATTTATAAAGACAAGGTAAAGCAATATCATGATAAGAAAATAAAGCAGGACAAGAAGTTTGAGAAAGGAGACCAAGTGTTGCTATACAATAACCGACTACGTTTGTTTCCGGGGAAGCTTAAATCACGGTGGACAGGACCGTACTCAGTTACTAGTGTCTCATCTCAAGGTGTGATCGAAATTTACCACCCGGAAAAAGGTCAGTTCAAAGTCAACGGGAATCGCCTCAAACCCTATTTTGGTAAGACTCCAATACCTCTCGATGCATCAGGTAATATCTTCCCATTTGACCCGCATTAATTCTGAACAACTTGCACGTCAGGCTCGCGACATTAAACACGCGCTTTTGGGAGGCAACCCAAATTTTTGTTTTTCCGTATTCTTTCATTTCTGTATTGTATTTTCTGGGGATCGATGAATGTTTGACACGACGTTTTACTCCCTCCAGGTTATCCTCATCAACACATGATCTCTTCTCTCCATTCTTGGTCGTGGCTTTACATAATCACCCCGGACTCAGGCGCCTCGCGTATCTCACCTCTTGTTTCGGGGAAGTTCACAAACCTATCTCCCTTGTTTTCACTCTTTATTCTGATTTGCTGCTGA
>NZ_JBHIOU010000121.1:0-628 GCF_042195705.1 Bartonella sp. AP72JLCBS
CATCTTTGTTCGGGGATTCTCTTCTCCACCGGGAGGACTTTGATGAGATCAGAGATCAAGCGTTTCCACACCGCCTAAGGAGATCTAGGACGAGTAGGAGGCACCGCATGGGGTGGAGTTGGCGCAAGGACACTGCAAGAAAGCGTGGTTTTAGAGCTTGGAGGGAGTTCTTTCTCATCTTCGTGTTCTTTCTCTATTCTTCTCTTGTGTACCTTCCCTAAGGGGTCAACTGGCCATAGTGCCTTTGTTTATGAACATCGTGAAGTCTATGCTTATACACTCTTTGCCATTCAGCTATGGAATCCTAATATTTGCTTGTGTTAAATCTCTTGTTGCATAACTGTAGTGTGTTCTTCATTTGCATGATTGTTAGGGTGACAGACTAGCAAACCATTGTGCAATCTTGAATGCATAGATGCAACATAGCTCTTGAGCACACACATTGTCACGTTAGGATGTACCGAGGTAGTGTGATGGGGCAATGAGATAGCATTCAGGGAGCAGTGCAAATCTACAAAGGGATTTACTCTTGCACCGCCGATTACTCTATCCTTATCTCCTCCGACACCATTGCCATTATCTTTACTTTCTTGTTTGCTTAGATAGATATCACCCTTTTCTATTTGTT
>NZ_JBHIOU010000122.1:0-627 GCF_042195705.1 Bartonella sp. AP72JLCBS
ATCAATATCACGCGCCTGATTAAACTGAAGATGCTGATAAACAACCTGAATCTGCGGATCAAAAACAACACCTTTATACCCTGTTGCAAACGTTCTACCACTCGTTAAAGAACCGCTAAATTGTTTACCCTTTAACGCCACAACCTTGCCCCGTGCAAGGGTCAAAACATCACCCTTAAAAAGACCATACGATACTACCCCATCCATATAAAAACCGGTATCATGCTGCAAATTTCCATAAGCAGCAACAGACCATTTATTAAATGCGCTTTTTTTGCTTTGTTCAACATCCTGAGGGTGTAGAGAAAGATTTCCATAGTTCCCCAAAACTCCAAAGAATGTACGACCATATAAACTCTCAATCTCGTTTAACAAAACACCTGCTTGAAATGCATTATAATCGAGCTCAGCACCATAACCATATTCAAAAGCAGATAAATTGGAAGCATAGTGATGGCTCCCCCCATAAGCACGCAGAAAAAAGGCTGTCTTTTTATCATCTTTCCAGGAGGAATGAAAAGCATTCCGCATTGTCTCTAACGTTTTATTTTGCGTGGTCATATCCACTAAACCAGCATGAAATAAGGCATTTGGCAAAAGAAGATAAGTTGGAACCTGTGGAACAAC
>NZ_JBHIOU010000123.1:0-626 GCF_042195705.1 Bartonella sp. AP72JLCBS
CCTGATCCCACACCAAAACCTGTTTCATGCTCCTCTGAATGGCTTTTATGATGATCTGTCATGCCATCAATCGTCACACTTTCTCCGCTCACATTGATATCTTGACCGGAAAGCAGATGAGAAGCAGAAATCTTGGCTTCTCCTTGTGCGTCTAACACGATGTTGCCCGTCGCCCCAAGGATAGAGGAGACCGTTGTGGTATGCGATTGAGATGTATCGGACGATTTCTCATGCAAAAAGCCACTTGATGACGATTGTGCTTGCTGATCCAACTGTTCTTGGGCGCCTTTGATAGTAATCTTTCCCCCAGAGTGAATGGTAATATCCGCTTGTTTCTGTTCTCCTGGTGCTTTCTCTCCTGACGTTTCCTCTGCCTTACCGGCTATGAGCGTCGAGGCGACAACTTCCGTGTTGTTTCCGGAATCAATGGCAATGCCTTCACCCCCTGTTATGCTTGACCCCACAACTTGGCGCACATCCATCTTGTTATGCTCAGATTTACTGCTACTAAACACCCCACCGTCTTTATGGTACGACATCTCATAATGTAAGCTATCCTCTGCATTATTGATCAGGACATCGTTGCTGGCTTTCAGCCCTACCTTGCCATCAGCCGCAATGGAACT
>NZ_JBHIOU010000124.1:0-619 GCF_042195705.1 Bartonella sp. AP72JLCBS
TGGATGAGCTCTGCGATGCTCCACACGGCCGTGTATTTCCTCTGGAATCTTCAGGCAGGCTCTAACGAATCAATTCAGAATCATTAATAAATAGTATTTAGAGCCTAAAAACGTTAAAACCACTTCCAGAAGTCCATGAAAACACACAACACGATCCATACTTCATCAATCAATAATAAAGCACACAAATCCATTGAAAACCATGATAAAACCTCAGCATAAGCACGAAATCATGCATGACGCCAACACTAAGACTCGGTACTAAAAATGACACGAAACCTTGGGATGCCTCCCAAGAAGCGCTTGTTTTACGTCACTAGCTTGACGTACCTGTTAAGCTCATGGATGCTCATGAATAGAGGTCACCCTCTTGCCTACGATTCGATAGCACATGTTAGCAAATTTTCGTAGGCTAGAGGGGGAGTTAGAGAACGTGTTACCATGTGAGGGTGAAACACCCTTACTCCTTTGTTGCTTTTCCTTGATCTTCCTCATGCGTTTGTTGTGCCATATCCTCCTCCTTTTTAGCCTCTTCTTCAATTGCTTTAATTCTCCCGGTTCCGGTTGGACTTTCTCCTCCTTGCCTAGACCAATCGTATGTACTCCTTCTTATATCTCC
>NZ_JBHIOU010000125.1:0-618 GCF_042195705.1 Bartonella sp. AP72JLCBS
GGATTAGCCTAGATTAGTGTTCTTTTGCCTGGCCCAAAGGGTTAGAACAATAGATTGGGATTGGGTTTTTCACTAGGAATCCCTAGAACTTATACAATCTCACACGGTGCTAGGTTTTGAGCGATGTACTACTCTGGGGCTTAGGTGATAGGTCATCGAGAGTCAATAGTCGTAGGAGAAGTTTAGGACCGGGTATAGAGTGAGATTGAACATGGTTGACCTAGGTAAGGGACCGTGTAATTAAGGATTTCCTCGACTCAATAGGCCTCAATACTAGAGCGTAATATTAGTCTTGCACATTGAAACACAATCCTAGGGGGATCATTGTCCGGGTACCCCACTTCTCTCTTGGTTTATTCCTCCTATTTCTCCTCTTTCTCTTTTCTTTATTCTCTTTTATTTACGTTCACTTTACACTCTTGCTCACATTTATTGGTTCTCACACTACGCACACGCTATTTGGCACTTACACTTTTGTTTCTTACTCCCTACTCCCTGTGGATACGACTACCCACTCACCAGGGTACTTTTATTACTTCGACACCGTACACTTGCGGTACGCACCGAGCGTGTCACTAAGCTTGCCCTAAGATTAGTGTCTGCATTTGCCTGCAATTC
>NZ_JBHIOU010000126.1:0-617 GCF_042195705.1 Bartonella sp. AP72JLCBS
TGGAATACTCTTATTCCAGAGTATGTTAATCGAAAGCATGTCGGGTGGTAGTCTGGCGCCTTGGAATGAGCAAGATGTCAATGATTAAAACATTTATGCATGTTTACAGAGGACGACGATGAAGTCAGGGGCAATACAATGACCGTGTACGCGGTGGAGTTCGAAGACTTAGTGGAGTTCGAAGACTTAGTGTAGGCATTGTAAATAGTCAAATGTTAGTAGAATACACCATTTTGTACGTTCCTATGTTTGAAATGTAATCATATTTTGTTCCCATTGTATGAAATGTAATCATAAGTTCCCCCTGTTTGTCAATAAAGTTGTTCATTTAAACATTAAAGCACATTGACAACGAGAAACTATATAATGTACTGGTCGATATCCATATTTAAACAGAGAGCTCGTGTTTTACACAGGGAAATGTTAAATTAAATATAGACATTCATACTTAAACGGTAACAAGTATTTTAAATGAATAACGATAAACATATGTATGTGAATGGTATATCGCTTTGTTAAACGGGAACCTTTATGTTTAAATGGTAACATGTCTGTTTAACGGATAACTTACATCGTTAAACGTTTCTATTTTCTTCGAAAGCCTTGCTGTCCGTTTA
>NZ_JBHIOU010000127.1:0-442 GCF_042195705.1 Bartonella sp. AP72JLCBS
AAGCGCCTGAAGCAGCCGATAAAGCAGCATCTGATGTGATAGAAAAAGCCACTGACGCTGTTAATAAGGCTGTTGATGCTGTGAAGGAAGCACCTGAAGCAGCTGATAAAGCAGCATCTAGCGCGGTGGAAAAAGCCACTGATGCAGTTGATAAGGCAACTGATGACGTGAAGAAAGCACCTGAAGCAGCCGATAAAGCAGCATCTGATGTGATAGAAAAAGCCACTGACGCTGTTAATAAGGCTGTTGATGCTGTGAAGGAAGCACCTGAAGCAGCTGATAAAGCAGCATCTGATGTGATAGAAAAAGCCACTGACGCTGTTGATAAGGCTGTTGATGCTGTTAAAGAAGCGCCTGAAGCAGCCGATAAAGCAGCATCTGATGTGATAGAAAAAGCCACTGACGCTGTTGATAAGGCTGTTGATGCTGTTAAAGAAGCGCC
>NZ_JBHIOU010000127.1:542-612 GCF_042195705.1 Bartonella sp. AP72JLCBS
TGAAGCAGCCGATAAAGCAGCATCTGATGTGATAGAAAAAGCCACTGACGCTGTTAATAAGGCTGTTGAT
>NZ_JBHIOU010000128.1:0-611 GCF_042195705.1 Bartonella sp. AP72JLCBS
TTTAATCGTTTATTTAGATCGCTAGCTGTTTTGATAATAAAAGCCGTGTCTTAAAGGACGCGGCTTTTTTTTATTCTATCTTTTAGACGCCACAGCCGCTTTAATCAATTCCTCTACAGTCTTTATCTATCTACAAAAGGATATTAAACCTGTAGAAATCTCTTTTCTTCCTGTAACCCATGCCCCCAAAATAAGTTGCGTATCTCCAAAAACACGCGCCCTGCCACCAATAATTGCCTTTCCATAAGCACGTACATTACCGTAAACCTTCGCAAACCCATTAACACACGCCTCATCACAAATTATTGCATTTTCAAAAACCTTCGCATGCCCCCAAACCATAGCAGCATTATAAACCTTGGCATCATCACCAACCCAGCAATTGCCATCATGTGATAAGTTGTATTCACTTTCAATAAAGCCCCCTAAATCTCCTTTTTTAACACTTCCAAAACTTCTTAAAGCTTTAATGCGATAAAGTGTTCTAACTCTACCATAGAGATGGTCTTTAACTTCTGTAGTTTCATTAGTAAGTTCATATTTTTTGGATACAGTTTTAGTGGTCATAGGTAGCTCCCTAATCTAATATTCAAACAAATTTTTAAATGAAA
>NZ_JBHIOU010000129.1:0-611 GCF_042195705.1 Bartonella sp. AP72JLCBS
CTCGCCTTTGTACTGAGGCAATATGACTTCTGTTACATAGCGATCAACACCGTTTTTATCTTGCCATTTACGGGTTTTTAGTCGCCCCTCGATATAAACTTTGCTACCTTTACTGAGATACTGAAGTGCTACTTTTGCCAAATGTGGATTAAACACCACAATGGAATGCCATTCGGTTTTGTCTACTTTCTTATTGGTTGCCTTGTCTATATAGCTCTCAGACGTTGCTATACGAAAATTGACCACCTCGATGCCAGATGACATTGTTTTGCTTTCTGGATTGGCACCTAAATGACCAATTAAAATCACTTTATTAAGCATTTGTTTTCTGTCCTTTAATGGAAAATAGTACTTAGAACAAAACAAACTCACAACTGATGATAGTATAACACATTATGGGGTGTAATTACAAACGAAATTTATTATAACCCACTGAATCTAAAGAATGAATCTCATTTTTATTTTATTTAACAGCTTGCGTTTTGATACGTTTTGTGCAATAAGGAGATGTTCTTTTATATTTCGATTGGTTACTTTAATCGTTTATTTAGATCGCTAGCTGTTTTGATAATAAAAGCCGTGTCTTAAAGGACGCGGCTTTTTTTTATTCT
>NZ_JBHIOU010000130.1:0-607 GCF_042195705.1 Bartonella sp. AP72JLCBS
GTGACATAAGCCGCCCATTTATCCATATAAACGCGGCGCTGTTCTAGATAGTCAGTGCGACGATAGGCACGCTCTACTTTACCACCTACCGTATGACTTAGAATAGTTTCAGCGACCTCATAGGGGGCATCGGTTGTTTCAGCGAGCCAATCGCGTAAACTAGAGCGAAATCCATGGGGGAAGGCTTCAAGTTTATTACGTCTCATGTAAATATACATACACTTCTCAGCGAGGGGACCGCGACCGGTTGCAGAAAAAAAGAAATCATTGCGAGAAAGCAAGCGCGCTTGTTTTAAAACTTCTAATGCCTCTGTTGATAAGGGCACACGAAATTCTGTTGTAGCATCACGCTTGCCTTTCATATTTTCAGCAGGGATAGTCCATATATTACCCTCAACTTGATCCTTATGGATATGACGTAAAGGATTTGTGCGAACGCCTGTCAGAATAAGCAAACGCAAAGCCAGTTGTGTCATAGTTATTTTTTGACAAAGCGTTTGATAAAAGCCGGCACATCTCTCCAATCCATGGCTGGTCTATTAATAACCTTATGACGTTGTTTGCCTAAGAGAGAGCGTGCTTTTTCCGTTGCTTGTAAATCAACATC
>NZ_JBHIOU010000131.1:0-606 GCF_042195705.1 Bartonella sp. AP72JLCBS
GCAAAGAAGGCGACAAATCGAAGCAAAAGAATAAGTTTCGTCAACAATCAACAGAAGTTACTACAAACAAAACCACGATAGAAACAGAGGGCAACCTCTCCATGCATGCGCAAAATGGGGATCTCACGCTTGATGCGGCAGGGCTATCAAGTGGTGGTCAGACGCATTTGGCATCAGATACGGGAAAAATCAAGTTTCTGACCAACAAGGATCAAGATTTTAAGGACGTTTATCAGCGTAATGAAAACCTTGTGTGGTGGAGTGAGAGCGATAAAGGTTACCTTAAGGAGACCATCGAGCATGTCACCATAGATGCTAAGGGTGGCATAAAGCTTGATGCGGGTGATGGCTTCGTTGTTGAATATGAGGCAACCGGTGATTTAGACAAATCTCTTGAGCAATTATCTCGCTCCCCAGGCTTGGCATGGATTAAGCAACTGCGTGATGATCCAGAATTATCCAAGCAAGTGGATTGGCAAGCAGTTCGAGCTGAATTTAAAGACTGGGATTATAAAGCCCAAGGGCTGACAGAAGCCGGTGCGGCTCTCGTGGCATTGGCTGTCACGGCGGTTACGGGTGGAGCAGCCTCGGGCGCTGCCAGTGCCA
>NZ_JBHIOU010000132.1:0-604 GCF_042195705.1 Bartonella sp. AP72JLCBS
TTCCCTCTGGACTACAGTATATGCAGGGTCGTATGCGGGGCCGTATAACCTAGTTGAATTTCTCTGGTTGGAAAGCCCGAGACTCTGTCAGGTGCAACAGTGATCTACTACAGTAACCCTGCTACAGTGATACGGTACAGTACTTTTGACCTGGTTTTCTTCTCTTTTCTGCCCAGATTATGTCCTCATGTTCTCCATGGCTACTACCTGCCCAACAAACAAATATAATTCGATTAAGCATAAAACGGGCATCAAAATGTAACAAAATACATGCTAAGTGCATAAAATACGTATACTAAAATACGTACATTTAGTTGTCCACTTCGACTCCTAACTCTCGATGACAAGTCATCTAAGTCCCGGAGGAGTATACAACCGAACACTTAGCACCAAGTGAGATTGGTAGGTTCTAGGGACTCCTAGTGAAAAACCCTATTCGAAAGAATCTCAATCTAATGCCGAGTGCCAATCCTAGAGTTCACTCCTACTAAACTAATGGAGTTCCTCTCATAGAATCCCAGAGTTCACCCCTACTAAGCTAATGGGGTTCCTCTCCCAGGTAAGTCACTCTACTTCGATTGCAATAAGTGCCGGAATAGAAGGT
>NZ_JBHIOU010000133.1:0-602 GCF_042195705.1 Bartonella sp. AP72JLCBS
CATCTGCTTATGACAGAAGCATTTACAGACCTCTTGATACGCCCCATACCGTTATGAATGACAGTGTTCCTTTTTAAACAGAAGGTGCTTTAATGGATAGTAAAAAGAAGTCTAGGGTTAGTACAGAAGAATCTGAACCCGTTTATATGCTTACAGAGAATGATATAGAGCTGTTAAGAGATTGTATGTCATCTACATCAATGAGTTATTACAGTATAGTGATGGGTGCTTTATTGAGTACACTTTTCATTCTGCTCTTAAAACTTTCTTGGGATCAAAGTCACTTAAAACTTAAGTTAGGTGTTGCTGCTGTAATATGCATTTTAGTGGTTTTATTGTTCTTTTTAAATCGAATTTCATGGTCAAGATCAGAGAGAATTTGGCAAGATATTAAACAGACATCTGAGGACATAAGTGAAAAAAAACAAAAAGAGGGGACGCCCTAAAATAGCAGGGCAGCTAAGAGAACCAAACGGACGTATATCACGTTGCAAAACACCGCGTGAAGCCGTTGATAAATTGGCAATAGAAATGCGTGCAAAGCGCTTCGGTTTAACGCTACAGGAGGCAAAAAATCCACTTTCTGGTACCTATATCGGGCG
>NZ_JBHIOU010000134.1:0-601 GCF_042195705.1 Bartonella sp. AP72JLCBS
CCCGGGCTGTAACGGTGACTGACGGGGTGAAGTTTAAATTTATATGACGAAATTGCCCTTACGTGGGAAGTTGTGGCAATGATGTTTCCGCTTTTAGAGGAAGCCGTTTTTGGGTCTGTGTTTAATTTCCAGATACTGGCGCCGGTTATTTCCTATCATCGCCTCTTCCTCTTCATCGGCTGGCCATCTTGCTATCATCGCGTGTTGAGCAGTTTACTGAAGGAGAACTCCGGCTCAGGTCGTCGGCATTTAATCACTTTTGCAACCAAGGTAATCAGTTTACTGAAGATGTGGGTTTAGGGTTTTTTGTTTGTACATTGTGGGTGTTGTTTTCCGCCATTTCGTTTGGCCTTACGATTTCATGGTTTCGTTATTGGATGATATTGTAGTTTGCAGCGAGATTTTTCCTAGTAATGTTTTGTTTGTCTGTGCTCAGGAGCGAGTGTTGTGGTGAAGGATATTTTTTGATGGTTATGCAAACTCAAGCAGTTTTCTGATGTTTATAATGCATGTTTCCCCTCCAATTTGATATGTGTGATAAATGTCATTTTTGTTTAATAATCTTGGTTTCCATTTAAATAACGATGTTACCGTTTAACAA
>NZ_JBHIOU010000135.1:0-593 GCF_042195705.1 Bartonella sp. AP72JLCBS
TATTGATAACACAACCTATAAATTCAACTAATAATATACGTTTTGAAGGGGTTTTGACGGTTTTTACACCTTCAAAACCTATAAGGAAAATGATTCATAAAATCTATCAAAGTACTCATTCTGATATATTAAAGCCCATAGTACATTTATCTTGATTAACCCGTGAAATGAATAGCAAATTTCACTACTTTGCTGATCTTATTCCATGTCATGGGCTGTTGATAAGCAGCCTTAAAGACCCCTTTTGAAAAAAATATCGGCTTTTTTAGCAGTTTTTTCCCTTTTTTATCGTTATTTGCTTTAAATGCATTCAATTGAATTCGTTTTGATTCTTTTGATAAATATTAATCATCTCATAAGGTAAGGAATTTTTATTACAATATGCTTCAATCTATTAAGTCTGATAATGAACAATTCACTTTACGCTCCCTTTTACAATCCTATCGTGAACAGGCAACATCAAATGCTCTACGGGAGAAAGTGTTTGAAGATTTTGTGACAAAATATCTTATGCATGACCCTCTCCATTATGGACGATATGAAAAGGTAGAAACCTATTATGAATGGGCTAAAGAGCGTGAAGGTTGGAATAA
>NZ_JBHIOU010000136.1:0-589 GCF_042195705.1 Bartonella sp. AP72JLCBS
CTAAAATGTTATCACCTCCGAATTCGTTTGAAAGTAAATCAGAAGATGTTTGAACTGTTATCATGTGTTATCATGTCTGAACTTATATGTAAATACCTTCGGAAAAAAGTAACAACATCAACAACATTACACAATAAACACATTCGTTTACACAAGAACACATTATTTTACACACGAACACATTATGGTACACACGAACACAGTAGTGTACACATGAACATATTATTTTACACACATACACAGTATTTTACACACGAGCACACTATGTTACACACGAACACATTATTTTACACAGGTAGGTATCCGCCAAATTTAAACATAAGAATGTAAAGTTTACTCAGAAAAAGTAAGAAATACATAAGGAGGCCGTTCACCACATAGTCTAAACGACTGCACCTCCAATTTGTGCAAATGTCAAATTAAGAAAGTTAACAAGTTTTCTCCTCTAATCCGCAATGACTGCATTACAAGAACGTCGATTATGGCCACTTTCGTGACACCTTCCGCAATGAAGTTCGCGCACATCAAAAGCCTGTGACTCGATCCTTTTCCTTCTCGGACGACCTGGACGTTTCTTTGCTATCGGTGG
>NZ_JBHIOU010000137.1:0-586 GCF_042195705.1 Bartonella sp. AP72JLCBS
AACTGACATTTAGGTTATCTACGATGCCAGACACAGCTTATTAAAGCTCGGGAGCAGCAGCAACATGCACAACAGCAGCCTCAGCAGCAGCAGCAGCAACAGCCGAGGGTTCTCAGGCCACTTTAGAGGCCATAGAGACACAGACAGAGCCCGAGGCACCTACTGAGGCACCCCCTGTGGCACCCACACCCACCGAGGCCCCTCACGCAGCGCCAGTACCCCTAGAGTCGATGATGGATTCGAGAGGCTCGAGAGCGCTGTTGGGGATATCCAGGCTGAGTTAGCACAGATACGGGGCATATTCACACCATTCCGGGCAGAGGTCAGAGCTCGATTTGACCAGCTCGACTAGTTACTCTTTAGCGCTCTGACCTCCCCCTACATTATCCATCCCCGGTCTCCATCATCATCACCACCATCAGAGCCCGCAGATGCACCAGACACTGCAGAGCATGACACCGACACTGACACCCCTTAGATTTTTATTTTTCATACTTTGTATTTTTATCTTTATTTTGGGACTTGTATATGACTCAGAAAGGACATCTTCCTTC
Organism: Bartonella sp. AP72JLCBS; assembly: GCF_042195705.1. Taxonomy (NCBI): domain Bacteria; kingdom Pseudomonadati; phylum Pseudomonadota; class Alphaproteobacteria; order Hyphomicrobiales; family Bartonellaceae; genus Bartonella; species Bartonella sp. AP72JLCBS. The sequence continues at coordinate 555 of NZ_JBHIOU010000137.1, forward strand.
GGAGATCTTTCATGGCTTATATATTTCAGTTA
>NZ_JBHIOU010000138.1:0-584 GCF_042195705.1 Bartonella sp. AP72JLCBS
ACATAAATGGTAACATAGATTGTTACACATTAACGTCTATATGCAAACGTTTCAATCCATAGTTAAACTTTACTACACGTAATTAAACACCAACCCAGAAACTTGATACATACTCGTTTATATGGGAGTTGAGGAAGATGGTTATCATCTCTTGCTCAAGTATGTCGAGGCGTGAATGTCCGGGGTATTTTTTCTTCTGCGGTATGAATTCCTGCCGTAATTCCTCGTATTGTTCGTTCCCGCTGCTGGCTTTCGGCGAGATTGAAACTGTGTCAGCGGAGTACTGCGGAGACAGGGTCTTTGTTGTTTTCCTTGTCTTCGCACGTCTCCTCGAACGTGCTATTTTTCGAACGGCGACACCAATGACATCGTCGTCGTCAAAGTCCGAGCTCATCCCACTGAGGGCGTCGGGAATCGGCGGGCCCACCTCATCTGCATCGGGACTTTCGGTAGTGCCGTCCCACGCGGGTACTTCATTTGTTAATTTCGTCGGCGCATTCGCGTGTGATCGTCGTTCCATTGCCTGAACCCGACCAACAAGCCGAGGGAACTCTGTTGTCATCATCTGGCACATTTGTTCCAGA
>NZ_JBHIOU010000139.1:0-584 GCF_042195705.1 Bartonella sp. AP72JLCBS
CGCCGGGGCACTGGAGCTGTTGGAGACTCGATCAGTCAGAAAGCAGATGGAACGCTTGATTTTGTTGGCGGCATCGATGTTAATCGGGAGGTGCGCCTCAGAATCTGCAGAAAGCCAAGCCAGAAGCATATTAGCAGTTTTACAGAAAACGGAATGAATGGGCAGCGAGCTGGAGTTGAAAATACGATTGTTCCTTTCAATCCAAAGGTTCCAAAAGATAGCCTTGGAAGTGAGGTCCCAAATATTCCTAACATTTGAATTAATAGAAGGAATCCAAGATGTCCAAATATTAGGAACAGAGGGAGGAGAAGATAAAGAAGGGTAAGAGTGCAGGAAGAGGGACCAAATTCTCTCAGAGAAGGCACAGCTCAGGAAAAGGTGCTCCACCGATTCAGAATTCTTAAGACAGAGAAAGCAAGTGTCAGTTCCATTAGGGTTGCAACCTTTCCTGGAGAGATTATCAAGAGTGTGAATTTTGTTCTCCCCAACAAGCCAACAGAATACGGTAATTTTGCTTGGAGATTTTGTCTTCCAGAATTTGTTGTACAGAAGACAACGAGTACCACCATCAATAAGGAAATTAT
>NZ_JBHIOU010000140.1:0-238 GCF_042195705.1 Bartonella sp. AP72JLCBS
CGGCCACGCGGTCGCCCGGGGCGAAGGGCAGGTCGGGCAGCAGGGTGTCCAGCATGCGCTCGGCCATATCGGCCGCCGTGGCCGTGCGGTGCACGGACATGCCGGGCTCGCCATGGTGGCCTATGCCGACCTCCATGCTGCCGCGCTCGATATGGAAATTGGCCTTGCCCACGGCGGGAATGGTGCATGCCGACAGGCCGATGCCGATGCTGCGCGTGCGGGCCATGGCGTGCCGGGC
>NZ_JBHIOU010000140.1:327-573 GCF_042195705.1 Bartonella sp. AP72JLCBS
GCGGCTGGCCTCGTCGCCCCGCGCGGCAGAAGGCACGTCGTCGTTGGCCACCACGGTCCTGACCGCCATGCCTTCGGCTGCTGCCATCTGCACGGCCATGGCCACGTTCATGTTGTCGCCCGCGTAGTTGCCATACAGGCAGGCCACGCCGGCGCCGCCATCGGCCGCGCGCATGGCGTCGTAGAAGCTTCTGGCCGTGGGGGACGAGAAGACCTCGCCCACGGCGGCGGCGTCGCACAGGCCTGC
>NZ_JBHIOU010000141.1:0-570 GCF_042195705.1 Bartonella sp. AP72JLCBS
AATCGTTTGTTTCTAAATTTTCAAAATCAATTTCTCTTTTTGATAAAATAATATTTTTATTTTTTTTGTTATTGTTATTGTTAATGTTATTGTGCATTTCCAAGCATTGCTCGTGCATTGCGTATGCATTGCTTGTGCATTGCTCATGCATTGCACGTGCATCATCATTACTTTTATCTTTGTTTTTATCCCATCTAGCTTTTGCTGCTTTTGAAGCCTTTTCCGAAGCTTTATCTAAATTCTCATTAGAGTTATTGAGTTCTTCCTCAACATCTAAATTCCACAAGCGACCATCTGCTAAACGAATGAGATATCCTTCTTCAAGCAAAACATTCAGTGCCGCTTCAAACTTCTTCACTGAATAACCAGTGTAATGAGATAAAACTTTAATATTATAAAAAAGAGGTTCACCAGTACGCAACATACGTAACCGTAATCGCATATAGATATTTCCCTCTACAGCAGGCAAATAATCAACAACAATTGCCCACTGGTCTGCAAAAAGCCTCGTCCATGGTAATTTACTGGACATACCCCAATTCCCTTTCTTTAACTAAATATAAAATTGCT
>NZ_JBHIOU010000142.1:0-568 GCF_042195705.1 Bartonella sp. AP72JLCBS
GATGGTGTAGGGGGCGGTCAGAGCAGTAAGTAGTAACTGCTCTAGCTGGTCGAATCGATCTCTGACCTCCACCCTGAAATGTGTGAACACGCCTCGCATCTGGGCTAACTCGGTCCGGATGCCCCCAACAGCACCCTCGAGCCTCTCAAGGCGATCATCGGCGCGAGTAGCGGGTGCTGGTGCTATATGGGGTGCCTCGGCCTCTGCTTGTGCCTCTGGTGCCGGGTCCCCCCCCTCTGCTGGTGCTGCTACTACTGGAGTCTGGGGAGGGACCATTGTGTAGACTCCTGGCCCTGCGCGTCGTATCATCCCCATGAGCCTCATAGTCTCTCTGCAGAGGGGAGATGGAACGATCTCCGTAGCAACTCCTCTAGTTGCATCTATAAGGCCCAATCCCATAGCCAGCCGAGTGCTATATCTCCTTAGCATAATGTCCCTGGTGTCTGATATAATCTGCGAGTATGTGCCCGAGGTGGAGTGGCTCGCGCTGTGTCATGGAATGGAGATACAGCAGCTCCTGCCGGCTCAACACCCCTGTACTATCACCACGCCCGCTCACTGATCTGCT
>NZ_JBHIOU010000143.1:0-253 GCF_042195705.1 Bartonella sp. AP72JLCBS
ATATTTGAAAATATTATAAAAAATGCCAAAAAATAGTTGACAATAAATGGGTATTTTGTTATATAAATACTTAAGTGCAGAAAACACTAAACCAATAGCGGATAGATTACGAAACAATCTTTCCCTTGCCTTTAAAAACTGACTGTCTTTTATGCTTTTATTAGCATATATACTGATTTTGTCGGGTGTGGTTACGCCATACAATACCCCTTATGGGGAAAAGCATAACGACGGACTATTGGCCGTGTTTTCA
>NZ_JBHIOU010000143.1:329-561 GCF_042195705.1 Bartonella sp. AP72JLCBS
TGGATTTACAAATGAAACCAAACAAGTTGGTGATGTTACACTTTATCGCATTCGTGCATTAAGAGACTTTGGTGATGTCAAGGCTGGTGATCTTGGTGGTTTTATTGAGAAGGAAGATAACCTCTCTCATGACGGAAATTGCTGGGTTTACGATAACGCATGCGTTTTTCAAAATGCAAGGGTCTATGAAAACGGTAAAGTGAAAAGCTTTTTTGTAGACGTTTATGGTGAT
>NZ_JBHIOU010000144.1:0-559 GCF_042195705.1 Bartonella sp. AP72JLCBS
AATCGTTTGTTTCTAAATTTTCAAAATCAATTTCTCTTTTTGATAAAATAATATTTTTATTTTTTTTGTTATTGTTAATGTTATTGTTATTGTACCCTCTTGAAGAATCTTCAAGACATCTTGAAGAATCTTGAAGACTTCTTAAAGAATCTTGAAGCTCTCTTGAAGATTCTTCGTGGTTTTTATGTTTTCTAGTATTGGCGGCTTTTGCTGCTCTTTCTGCAAACTTATTTAAAGTTTCGTCTGAATTTTTTAATTCTTCTTCAACATCTGAACACCACAAATGACCATCTTCTGAAAGAATAATGTGTCCAGATCTAAATAAGTAATCTAATGCCTTCTGAAATCTTTTTACTGAACAACACGTAAAATGAGATAATATTTGCGCATCATTTACAAGAGGCTCTCTAGTGCGCAACATTTGCAATCGCAATCGCATATAAACATTGCCTTCAATTGCGGGTAAACAAGCAAGATCAAGAAGCCACTTGTCTGCAAAAAGCCTCGTCCATGGTAATTTACTGGACATACCCCAATTCCCTTTCTTTAACTAAATATA
>NZ_JBHIOU010000145.1:0-549 GCF_042195705.1 Bartonella sp. AP72JLCBS
GCTTATTTAGCGTTGCTTGGTAAGGTGTTGCCTTTACAGGTAACAGGTGAAGATGGGGGAGCCATTAAGGTGATAACGCGTGTAGAAATCGCGCCTTTGGTCAATGACAACACGACAGATTAGTATTGTACCAAAACTTATCCCTATTTTTGATGGGGATGCTTTGGTACGAGCGGCGTGGGGTGGACGAGGGTCTGGAAAGACAAGATCATTTGCATTGATGGCGGCTTTAAAAGGCTATCAATTTGGTATGCAGGGGATATCGGGGACCATTCTTTGTGCACGTCAGTTTCAGAATTCTTTGGCAGAAAGTTCATTGGAGGAGATTAAGCGCGCCATTGAAGCGCACGACTTTTTAAAGGACTATTACAAGGTTGGGGAATCTTCGATTAAGTCGATAGATGGTCGCATAGCCTTTCAGTTTTCTGGTCTTGACCGTAATATTGCGAGCATTAAATCGATGGGGCGCATTTTGCTTTGTTGGGTTGATGAAGCAGAGCCGGTAACAGAGACGGCTTGGCAAACGCTTATACCGACTTTGCGAGAAGA
>NZ_JBHIOU010000146.1:0-548 GCF_042195705.1 Bartonella sp. AP72JLCBS
CTTTCTGATAGGGTGATATTATTGCCGGCATCCATGTTGACATCACGATCCGCCGAAACAATGGCTGCTTGTAAATTCACATCATTGTCAGCAGTAATCTGCACATCTTGGCGTGCCGTGATGTGTGATTGTGTGGAAGTGGTTTCCCATTGATCGCCCGTATCTTTGGCGCTTGCAATTCCAACACCTACAGAAGCACCGCTGTTGCTCTTTTCAAACTGAAACCCAAAGCCTGTACGTTCTTCCTTTGAGTTTGACTTATGGCTATTATGACCAACAAGCACATTGACATCACGAGTTGCCGAAAGGTTAATATTCTCACCTGCAAGATCAGAGCCAACAATTGTCACATCTTTTTTCTTGGCAGTGATGGTGATATTGCCATCCGCATTGAGAGAAGAACCTTGATGCTCAAAACTCTCTTCATTTTCTGTCTTTCCCTCACTCCCGTATATCGACACAAAGCCCTTACCTGATCCCACACCAAAACCTGTTTCATGCTCCTCTGAATGGCTTTTATGATGATCTGTCATGCCATCAATCGTCAC
>NZ_JBHIOU010000147.1:0-545 GCF_042195705.1 Bartonella sp. AP72JLCBS
GTTAACAAAGCCCAGCTTGATAAAAGTATCGAGAATATTTCTAATGATATTAATCTTACAAGTGCTGCTGCAGTTCTCTATGATAAAGAAAACGATACCGTTAATTATAATAGCATAACTTTGGGTGGTGATAAGACTACAGCACCAGTTTCCCTCCATAATGTTAAAGATGGGAAAATTGCTGAAGATTCGCATGATGCGATCAATGGTAGGCAGATTGAAAAAATATCTGGAGATGTAGCAAACATTTTGGGTGGGAATGCGGAATTTAGCGACGGTATTTTGTTCGGTCCGCTCTATCATTTATCGCGCATTTCTGAAGATGGCGTAGCAGTATCTAAAGACCATAATAATGTTGGTGACGCTTTGACAGGGCTTGATGACAATATCAACAATGTGAATAGCCGCTTAACACATGTAGCAAATGAATTTACTCAGAAAATTGAGGGTGTTTCTAAAGATTCTCTATTGTGGAGTAATGATGAGCGGGCATTTGTAGCACAGCATGGAGACGGAAAAACCAATAGCAAAATTAAATTTCTTGC
>NZ_JBHIOU010000148.1:0-541 GCF_042195705.1 Bartonella sp. AP72JLCBS
TGACTGGGGCTTAACTTAGATTAGGGTTCTTTCGCCTGGACCAAAGGGGTAGAACTAAAGATCGGGATTGGGTTTTTCACTAAGAATCCCTAGAGCTCTATGCGATTTCACACGATGATAGGTATTTGGACGAGGTACTCCTCTAGGGCTTAGGTGACAGGTCATCGAGAGTCAGGAGTAGCACAGAAGTTTAGAACCGGGTATAGTGTGGGATTGATCACGGTCGACCTAGTTCTGGGACCATGTACTTAAGGATTTCCACGACTCAATAGGCATCAATATTAGGGTATAATATTAGTCTTGCACTTGAAACAATCGTCCTAGGGTGAGTATAGTCTGGGTGCCCCATCTTTCTATTGATTGTTCTCTCCTTTACCTTTACTTGCAGTCTTCTCTCTTTTACTTTTTCTTTTATTCACACATATTGCTTTCACTCACCATCAATTTTTTCACATTAGCTAAATAGCAATTTATCTTGTCTCTAAGCACTATTTCCTGTGGATACAACTACCCACTCACTATGGAAGACATAAATATTGAT
>NZ_JBHIOU010000149.1:0-539 GCF_042195705.1 Bartonella sp. AP72JLCBS
AAATCTCTTAAGGCTCTAATTCGAGTTAAGAAATGACCATCGATATATTCACAATCATCAATAAATTCGTATTTTTTGCAGGCTCTTGTTGATTAACAGACGCGGTTTCATTTGCAATATTAGAGATAACGGGGGTGTTGTTTGAGATATTTTTCATACTAAGATTCCTAGTTATTTAAAGTTTTCAATTGACACTCTATAAGAGCGCCGGGCGTTGAAAACACGGTAACTAGTCCGTCGTCACACTTTTCTCATAAAAGAGTATTGTATGGTATGACCACACCCGACAAAGCTCTCATATACTAACAAAAGCATAAAAGAAAGTCAGTATTTAAAAGACATGGGAGAGGTCGTATCGTAACCTACCCGCTAGTTATTAAGTGTTTTCAGCACTTGATTAGTCATATAACAAAATACGTATTTATTGTCAAACAATATTTTATCTTTTTTGATATTTTTTCTTATTTTTTTAAATACGTTGTGTATTGATAATATCTTATGCTTATTAATTGCTTCTTTTATATTTATGTGCTTTTAAA
>NZ_JBHIOU010000150.1:0-533 GCF_042195705.1 Bartonella sp. AP72JLCBS
GGGGGGACTTGGACCTTTGATGTGAGTTATTTGCAAGGTCTTCCCTTGTTTCATTCAGTAAAGAAACATGCGCCAGGGGCAGGGGATGCGGAGCCACAATTTGCCAAATTTACCGGTACGCTTAGTGTCATGACGCCTTTTAAGGTAGGGAGCTTGGACTTTATACTGAGCAATCTTTTGAGTGGTCAATATTCACCGCATAATTTATTGGGTGCTGAACAGATTTCGTTGGGGGGCGCTTCCAATGTTCGTGGCACGCGTGAGAGTTTGCTTTTTGGCAATAACGGTTTTTTTAGCCGAAATGATTTGTTGCTACGCACCATTCCGTGGAGCAATCACGCGACCTTCAAAAAGGTTTTTGGAGAACTTCGCCCTTATGTTGGTTTGGATTATGGGCGTGTGTTTTCGCAAGTTTTGTATGGGATTAAGAGTGATCAGCTTGCCGGTTGGACAGCCGGTGTCAAGCTTGCGGGAGGCATGGTCTCTCTTGATGCCAGTTATTCCAGTATTTTTTGGAGCACAGTTAAGCACAA
>NZ_JBHIOU010000151.1:0-529 GCF_042195705.1 Bartonella sp. AP72JLCBS
GCTAAAAGCGCGTTTTGTTTAGCCATATCGGTTAATCCACTGTAGAAGAGAGCATTTGGCATGACCAAATAGCTTGCGGTTTGTGGTACAGGGGCAACGGTAGGGATATTTGTTTCAGGATCAGGATTTGAACCAGAATTGGAGTCAAGCAGTTCGGGTTGTAAACGGAAATCCCAGAAATTTTTATTCTTTTCATCAAAGAGGTTTTGTGCAATATCGGCTTTGCCTTGGCTTGAGTCTGGTCCATAGGCACGGAGTGTATACATATCCGGTAAGCCACTTCTTGTGGTATAGCCATTTACCAGTTTGAAAGAGTTTTCTTCTGCTTTTCCAGAAACTTGAATGAGTGAAAGCCCCCGTACATTAGGAGCAGCAGAGGTATTTGCTTGACTACTGTTCTTTTCTACGCGTCCTGAAACATAAACTGATGTGTTGCCTGAGACGTTCCCATTGATCAAAAGCCTATCGGTTTTTTGGTCATTTATTGCAGCACCATCACTCCAAGCCGTGTTGAAGTAAATCTTTGCAT
>NZ_JBHIOU010000152.1:0-529 GCF_042195705.1 Bartonella sp. AP72JLCBS
CCATTGTAAAAACCAAAATCCTCCCGCGCATGTTCACGCCATTTGTTCACATGCTCCACATCTTCTTTGTACCAGCTGATAAGCTATCATATCAAAAAATGAAATAAAGTCAATAGGTTGTGTGAAATTATTTTATATGAATCCACTCAAGAATCCATCCTTTTATGCATGATTCATTTGATCATTTTTTATATAAGATTGCCATGCATGAATAGACCATAAAAAGCAAATCATGATGTAAATGTTATAACGCATGTAAACGTTCAAATGAAATGAAAAGCAGCTATCATTCATAACAGTTCATAAATTTTATGATACGTTTTTATCACAGCACAAATCACATTGTTTAAAATTTAGTTGTTTGAAATAATCGATAACATATGTTTAAAGATCACATCTTGTTTTAATGATTGGATTGTTAATCGCATGATAAAAACACAAGATTTGCAGTTCTCAAAATTGGGGAGCGCAAAATCTAAAGTTGTTATAGTATCCTATAAGAAGGTAATCATTTAAAACTTTTATAAGC
>NZ_JBHIOU010000153.1:0-524 GCF_042195705.1 Bartonella sp. AP72JLCBS
GCTCGAACAGCATTGATACGTCTTAATCTTTGTCTCAAACATGCGGCTGCATTAGGTGTAGATGTTGATTTACAAGCTGTAGAAAAAGCAAAAGCTCTCTTAGGAAAACAACGCCATAAGGTCACTAATAGACCAGCCATGGATTGGAGAGAGGTTCCGGCTTTTTATAAAACACTCTGTGAAGCATCAACCATAACACAACTGGCTTTGCGTTTGCTTATTCTGACAGGTGTTCGTACCAATCCTTTACGTCATATTCATAAAGATCAAATTGATGGGGATATATGGACCATACCTGCTGAAAATATGAAAGGCAAGCGTGATACAACAAAAGAATTTCGCGTGCCTTTATCAACTGAAGCATTAGACATTTTAAAACAAGCACGATTGCTTTCTCGTAATGATTTCTTTTTTTCTGCTAAAGGTCGCGGTCCCCTCGCTGAGAAGTGTATGGCTCAATATATGAGAGACAATAAACTTGAAGCCTGCCCGCATGGTTTTCGCTCTAGTTTACGCGATTGGCT
>NZ_JBHIOU010000154.1:0-523 GCF_042195705.1 Bartonella sp. AP72JLCBS
AATATTTTTTACTTTAGGATTGGATATCCTCGTTATTTTGTCATATGGATATTAAGGGCGTCTGTTACGGGAACCATTGCTTTTTATCTCATCTAGTTTCTATGTCTCCATAGATGTCCAAATGTAATGCCTTTTGCGAGAGAATTGGCTATGCTTGATAGTTTGAGTAACAGCATGATGGATATAATAGACAAGATGAGAGCTCCCCCAAACATGAAGCTTACATTCTGGTCGTAGTCGAGTTTCATATCGCTCAAATAGTTTGCAAAGATATTCATCATCAGATTAAATACAGTGGCTAAGAGTAGAAAGAGGATTATATAATTGACGACTTGGATTATCCATTGCTCGAAAAAGCGATGAGTTGGTTGCCAGAGCAAAGCAATGATGAAGAGTGGTCCCAATCCTACGAGAAGTGTAATAGCGATTTTTGTTAGGAGCACGAGACCACCGCCGATTGCTACTACGAGGCTTGTTGCTAGCAAGATAATGATGCCTAAGAGACTGTAAAGCAGTCCATTGG
>NZ_JBHIOU010000155.1:0-521 GCF_042195705.1 Bartonella sp. AP72JLCBS
AGTCTACTTACTTACTAGTCTGGTTAAAAGGTTAGTTTGGAATGTGACTATTTGAATTGGGCTGTTGGAGTACAACCCGAAAGTAAACCTACCGGTTATACACTGCCCGTAAGTAACTTACGTGTTTCCTCAAACTAGTTTTCACAAAACCTTCTTTTGATTTCTCGTTCTAACTAGTTAAAACGCATTTCAACTGATTTCGGGTTTTAACGGTAACATACAGGCTGTCCCACTTAAGCGTGCTTCCTCCATAGCTCTCTTATTAATCAAAATATCGAAAAATTTTCTTTACAAAAGTGTTCTCAAATCAAATTCTACATCGCCTAAAATTATTTTCAGTTATACAGGGTGTCCCATAACTGCTGGGAGGGATGCAACCCCAAATTTTCAAATGCAATGATACCATTTTTATTGCATTTTCGGATTTCTTATTGAAAATAAAGGTCGGTTTGATTAGCTTTCTTTATACTTAAAACCATTGGTTTTCGAGATAACCCGAAAAAATTGCTTCTGCAGCCCCT
>NZ_JBHIOU010000156.1:0-520 GCF_042195705.1 Bartonella sp. AP72JLCBS
TGGTGATTTATGTGCGCCAACAGGTCAAGGGCATGGATGTTTATGCACCGGTGCTTTACATCCCCGAAAAAGACAGATCCTCCTTTGTTTCTGCTGGGGCTTTGATCATGGGCGATGATATCAATATCACCAGCCAAAATACAAGCAATTCCACGATAACCAATTCAGGGCGGATTGCGGCAAACCACCAATTGCATGTGCATGGTGGGGATATCTTTAGTCAAGGGGGGCATTTTGCGGCGGGTGGTGATGCTGTTATCCTTGCGGAGAAGAATATTCGTTTGGATGCAGGGCGCACAACGGTTGACGGCGTGGAGACCGTATTAAACACCGAGGCGCTTTCTGCTGGTGGCAATGCGAGCGTGATTGCCAAGCAAGATATCACCGCCTCAGGGGTGGGGATCACTACCGGAGGTGATCTTGCCATGGCTACAGAACAAGGTAACTTGACGATCGGTTCAGCAGAAACCCATTACCATGATGAACAGGGTGATGCCACCATGCATCATAAATCAGAAGT
>NZ_JBHIOU010000157.1:0-511 GCF_042195705.1 Bartonella sp. AP72JLCBS
TGCCTGAGAATGTTGATTACAGTACCAAGGCGCAAGTGAAAGCTTGGATATATGGGGGTGGTATTCCGAAAAGCGTTCTCAATTACGAACCTCTCATAGATGAGATCAATAAAGAGATCAAAAAATTATCAAAAACCGCAGGAAATAAATATGTTTACAGATAAGCAGCTAAGAGCCTTGTTTGGTATTATAATTTTTATATTTTTATGCTTTTTAGAAATTAAAAAAAATCCCTATTTTATCCAAGGTATTTTGATATTTGCATCTTTTGGTTTGATAATAATAACAAATATTTTTGTAATTTTATGCAATTCTCATATTCCTTTTGAGTTGCAGAACAATCCAAAATATAAAGATGATGATACAACAGGTTGGAAGATATTAACACGTGATTTACAACAGTATATGCACAGACTCTTAAAGCTAATAAGTTTAGCACTTGTCGTTTTAATTTTTCCAAATAGTTATACTGTATTTTGGTATTTAGATATCGTTTTTTGGTACTTTTTTT
>NZ_JBHIOU010000158.1:0-511 GCF_042195705.1 Bartonella sp. AP72JLCBS
ATTTTGTTGAAAAAAGATCACAGTAGAATCCATATTGCTAAAAAGTTATATTTTTATGTTGCTATTTTCTTGAACAGTCTATAGTGATACGAAAATGTATATTAGTAAGACTCATTTTGATAAAATAACTTTCAAAGGGGGGATAAGTAGTGCGTAAAGATAAAAGGTACATCACGGGACCGCGCATATATCATTATATGATATATTAAAAAGAAAAAATCCAACTAAAAAGCCAGTTATCCAAGGAAAACTATATTCCGGACATATTACAATTTCTTTTTACTTTACTTATTATTAATAAAACCATGCTTTCTAATAAAAATAAAGCCTATAACTAGGAAAATGCATACTAAAACCTAGTACAAAGGATTTTATAGTAACCACTACCAAGTAAAAAGTAATATTAAATATACAAGGCCTCTTTTTTAGTTAGGAAAAAACAGCACACTAAAACCCTTAGACTCTAAATGTGTTATCTTTATGTCCACAAAACATAATCAAAAATACAAGC
>NZ_JBHIOU010000159.1:0-507 GCF_042195705.1 Bartonella sp. AP72JLCBS
AAAAAACAGCACACTAAAACCCTTAGACTCTAAATGTGTTATCTTTATGTCCACAAAACATAATCAAAAATACAAGCATTTAGATCTCAATACAGAGAGCACAAACAAAACTAAAGACTCAAAATGTTCACACTCTAAGCAATGATCGTCTACTCTAAATTCCAAAGACATCAATAATGCTAAAATGTGTCTTTTTTATGTTTTGGAGGTGTTTCTAAGTTTTTTCATTGGAGAGTTTGTTATGAAAAAATTATATGCCCCACAAGCAGCGAGTGAATTAAAACGTTCTCGTTTTTCTTTTGTTAAAGTTCTTTCGTTGGCTACAGCGGCTACATTCTTATCGAATGTTACGCCTGTTTTTTCAGCAAATCCTGATTTTAGAAACACGTTTCTTGAGGGTGTAAAAAGTGCTGGTGTGTTTTATCCACAAAGCCTTCTCTCTGTTGCTGGTTTGAATGATTCTGATGATTACGCAAATTTTTTAACCAAAACCCTTTCTGGTAAGAG
>NZ_JBHIOU010000160.1:0-505 GCF_042195705.1 Bartonella sp. AP72JLCBS
TCAAGAACGATTTGAGAGATTGGAGAAGCTCAAATTCGGGCAATCACGCATACCAGATTTGGTTACATTGCGGACTGCCGAATGGGGAGATGTGGTCGCAGATGAGATCGAGGGACTACTTGCTGTAGGGAATTGGCAGCGATTATTATACATTCGAGACCCGGCCATCAGAACTCTGACCTTGGAGGTCCTCGCTTCTTTTGAGTTTGACAGGTCCTACAGGGATTTATCCAGCGTCGACACGATTCAGTTCTGAGCATTCGGACGGGGCCACCATAAGAGTATGACGCAGTTTTCGATCCACATGGGATTATACGATGAGGGATACACTGAGACAGAGGAGTACGAGAGCTTACCGGCAGACTATCCGGGTAGTTTGACCCCTTAGAGAGATCACCGAGCAGTTTGCGGACTTGGGCAGTATGAGCCAGGGGTCTCTAAGGCCACATGCCTTTCCCGACCATCTTACAGATACATTGACGCCATTCGGAGTCGGTAGTGAATG